>DAIMGK010000042.1:0-29580 GCA_036723985.1 Flexilinea sp. | reverse complement strand
TCGGGCTCATAACCCGGAGGTCATTGGTTCGAATCCAATCCCCGCTACTTTTTTTGCCTGTTTTACGAGTAAATCGATCGGAAAACAGGCTTTTTTTTTGGAAGTACTTCGGACAGGGTTCTCCGCATGCGAATAGAGTCATCGGAAAACTGACGTATAAAGTATGGATTTTACAAGGATCTTTGGCGGAACAGATTTTTTGCAGCATTGCCATGATCTGGACTGAAACAGGCTTATTTGATTTGCCCGGAATGAGCTGTTGCCCAATATTAAGGGAGGATTGCCATCTGATGAAGTCAGACTGCAGTCCTCCCTTTCTGAATAAATTTCATCGAATTCGTTATTTCAATCAGCCCCGGAATAACATTGACCGATCAAGTTGTCCCGGCGGGCAGACACGGGGATCCGGGTCACCTTGTTCCCAGGTATTCTTCCATTTTTGTGAATACTCTCTTTGTAAAAGCGACCGCCTCGACGACCGTCCTGGGCCCGGATACGATGTCTCCGGCGGCAAAAACACCGGGAGTATCCGTCTCACCCCATTCATTTACTTCCATGAGTCCCCTTTGTGTCAGCTTGACGCCGGCGGCCTGCATGTCCGCGCCGGGACCCTGGCCGATGGCAATGATAACGGAATCCGCGGGAACGTCGAAAGTTTCCGAGTAGTCTTCCTCAAAGCTGACACTTCCGTCTTCGTTTTCGACGCGTTTAACCCGCACACATCTGACCGCGTCTTCCAGTATACGGACGGCCTGCGCGTAATGAATGAATTCAACGCCGTCGATCTCTGCCATTTCGACCTCATCCTGGTTGGCTGACATATCGTTTTCGCCCTTAAAATGCAGTATAGTGACATGAGAATGACTGCGGCGGATAGCTGTCCGTGCCGCGTCGATCGCTACATTGCCGGCGCCGACGATGGCGACACGGTTACCCAGCTTAAACGACTCGGGCGATTTCAGATAGTCTACAGCATAGTGGACATGTCCCAGTGTTTCGCCGAGCAGCCCCAGCTTATTAGGCCTTCCTGTTCCGGTTGAAACAAACACTGCCTTATATCCGTCCGGGAAAAGGTCATCGATTATAATGTTGGTCCCGATCCTTGTATTCGGCCTCAGGTGCAGACCCATACGGAGCATAATATCTTTATACAGATCGATAAGTTCCCTGGAAAGACGAAAAGGAGGAATACCGTATCGCAGAACACCCCCAATATTGTCCTGCGCTTCAAACATGGTCACATCATATCCGTACAAAAGAAGGATAAGGGACATGGTGATTCCCGCGGGTCCGGAACCTGCGACAGCGATCTTGATCCCGTTTTTCTTAATTTCCGGAATGGGCGATGTTTCAAGAAAGAATCTTGAAATGTAACTCTCGATACTGTAAAACTGGACCGGTTCTCCCTTTTTCCCCAGTATACAGTGCCCGGTACAGTTTCTTTCATGCGGACAGATAATTGACGTAATCGCGGAAAGCGGGTTGTTAACAAAGAGAACCTCTCCCGCTTTCTTAATTTCACCGTTTAAAAACAGTTCCATGACCTGCGGTATATCAGTTGATACCGGACAATGAGCGGAGCATTGGGGTTTTTTGCATTTAAGACATCTTACTGCTTCCTGTTTGATCGAAGGCATGGTATGCTTCTCCTTTGATGAATTATAAAAATGAAAAAATGGAACAGCCCACATTGTGAGCGGGAACAGATACGCGGATACCTGTTCCTGGGTCATGTTCCGGATAAGAGACCGGGTGATCATGCAGCCTTTACCGGTTTTCATTTTAAATCTGTCAGTGTCGTTTAAGCTGCAGCTTTCCGAATCTGCCTGACTGACCGAATACCAGTATTATACCATTCGAAACAGTATTCTGACATGCACTGTTCCGGTTTTGTACTTTATCCTTACTAAAACCTGACAGATAAAACTTCAGAAAATAAGTCTTAATTACGAATTACATGTACATCACGAAAAAAGACCCATGAGCTGTAATACGCGAGATTCGCTCGTTTGATCATGTGCAGGAATATTTGATACGGATTGTTCCCATCACTCTATCAATATTACCGTCGATATGAAAAAAATGTGCTGCGGAAATTTGACAATATGGAAACCCCTTCATGAGGAAAGTTATAGCTAATGCAATACAAACAAACAAATATGATATAATGCTGCGCGGTATTGACACAGGGAACAAATTGACATACGCCCGGCGTCAATTATTATGTGATGATGGATCTGAAGCATCTGAAAAAAGTCAATGACAGCGCGGTACATCAGATCGTCCATCAATAAATTCGCTATGATCGCGGGATATTTCACCGGAGAACGGTAAAAACGGAGGAAATTTTCCCGCTATATAAGGAAGTAAGGATAATAAATGATTAATATAAGTAAATTAAGGAATTTATTTTTATACGGGGGAATAGAGAAAGAAGAGTGTGAAACACTGATCCCCGATATCCGGGAAAAAAACCGGGAACTGCTGAAAATATTCTCTCAGATCGCTGCTGTGATGTTTTTCCTGCTGTTCATTATGAGTACAATTTCACAGGGTTTCGCGTCAATAAACAGTACGACATATCTTTTTTGCGGAATAGAAATGATGGTCATTCTGTTCAGCTCCCGATTTGTACTGCAAAAGCATCCTGAACTCGTAATGATTTTCGTATATATATTCGAGATCACACTTTATATATTCGGTATCCGTATTTCCATGCTTCATGCAGATAAGCCGGCTGTGTCGGCAGTAGCATTTTTACTGGTGAGCCCGCTGCTGTTTTATGATCGCCCTGTCAGGCTCTGCGCCATGATCGGCGCCGTTGTTGCGGTTTTCTGCGGGATCGTTGCCCGTTTCAAGACACCGGATATCGCGGTCAACGATATTTGGAATATGATAACATTCGGTGTTGTGGCAGTAGTTACCACCGTGTTCACAATGAGCATAAAGATCCGGGCGCTCGCACAATCAAGACAGATCACCTACCTGAGCCAGACCGATCTGCTGACAGGGGTAAAAAACCGGAATCATTATGAGAACCGGCTGCAGGAATACCCGAAGATGTTCACCTCAAACCTGTGCTGCGTGTACGCTGACGCGAACGGTCTGCATGAAATGAATAACAGATACGGACATTCCATGGGGGACAGAATGCTGTGTGAGGTCGCGGAGAAAATGAAGCAGTTTTTCGGAGAGGATCACACCTATCGCATCGGTGGTGACGAGTTTGTTGCTTTCCGGATCGATGAGCTTCGGGAGACACTGTCTTCAGAAATTGAACGTCTGAGTCAGGCTCTGAGTCAGAAAGGCTATCATGTATCTTTCGGAATTGCCGAGTGTGAGAAGGCACAGGATGAACTGAACATGCGTGAGCTTGTCAGCGAGGCTGAAAGTAAAATGTATGCGGAGAAACAGGAATTCTATCGCAAGTCCGAGAATGACCGCAGGAACAGATAAACCCGATCAGGCGAAATTTTAATTGTCAAATATTATCTCTGCCTGTTATCTGATTTCACAATGTCCGCTATGATATGGCAGGTATCATAGTGGACATTGCCTTTCCGGATCAGAGAAACTTTCCTGCTTCCGTGATGTATTCTTTAATTATCTGTATCCATTGCAGATAGTCGGTGACCGCCACATGTTCATTCGCCTGGTGGCATTGATCGATCTGCCACGGCGCCTGTATTCCAAAAGCGATCGTATTCGGAATATGCCTTGAATATGTACCTACTCCAACAACTTTAGGCTCCGAATGGATATCCCTGAATTCTTCCCTGAAACCTGTAAATTGGTCCATATGTCTTTTCCATATGTCAGTCATGATCCTGACTGCGGGAGAGTTTTTATCCTTCAGAAGCGGAGGCAGGTCAAGTGTCACCTGTGTTTCGAGTCCGTATTCTGAAGCTTTCTTCGTAAGGTTCTCTGTTACAGTATCATGATCCGCGTCCCAGGGGATCCGTAAATCAATTTGCAGTTCACAGCCATCTGTACCGGCACTGAGCGTTCCTATATTGCAGGTGAGATGCCCATAATCTCCTGAGGGATCACATCCGGAAAAGCTTCCCGCGTCGAAATCCCTGACAAACTTCATGACAGGATAATCACTCAGATCGATCCCCTGTTCTTCCATGGCTTCAGCCAGTAATTCTATGGCATTGATCCCGAGCTCAGGAATGGAAGCATGCGCTGCTTTTCCGGATACAGATATGGTTTTGTTTCCAACATCGCAGGACGCGGAAGCGGGAACGATATTAACAGCACTGCCCCCTTGAGCATTCAGACCGTGCTCATTTCCGCCGGTTAATTTGAGCCGCATAATGCCCTTTTCACAGTATGTGACCGGGAATATTGAATCCGGTGTGACAGAAAAATCCGGAACCTCCTCATGGCCGGCGTAATACTGTACGCAGGAGCAGGTGCGTTCTTCATCAGTACCCAGGATCAGCCTTACCCTGTAATCTTCTGGGATCCCGCCTTCATCCGCAAGTTCCAGCATGGCGAAAAAGGCTGCACAGGCTGCTCCTTTATCATCAACGATCCCTCTCCCATACATAGACTCCAAACCGGCTTCATCAGCCCTGAAATCAAGTGTAAAGGGATCAGAATCCCAGCCGTCTCCGACAGGCACGACGTCAAGATGACATATGATGCCGAGAAGCTTGTCCCCTTTGCCAAACTCCGCCCAGCCGACTCTGTCCCCTGAAATTCCGGTCCTGAAACCTTTTGCATTCGCCTCATCCAAAAAAGCCTGTAAAACCTCTCTGGGTTTTCTCCCGTAAGGAGCCCCGTCTTCGGGATGTCCTGCCATCGACGGAATGGAAATAATTCCGGAAAGAAATTCTTTCTGATATGCTGTCAAAGACATACGGTCTTTCATACTGATCTCCTCTATGATACTGCACAAAACAACTCCGCCTCTTCCGGAGACGGGGTCGATCTTCATTAGTTGATCTGCCTTCACTCTACAGATTTGATCTCGTCCTGCAGATCCTGTTTGAGAGAATAAGTGTCAAAAACTGCTTCCTTCGGGAGGTTGATAAATATGTTTGTGATCTTATCCACTTTTGCCATTCCTTCCCGTACAGCTGCATCAAAAACATGTCCCCCTTTAGATCTGTCTTCTGAAAGAAAATGAAGATGCCATCCGGGCATGTTGATACCATCCATATAATCCGGGAAATATACACCCACAAGCGATCCGCGGATTTTTTCAAAAACGAATGACTGCTGTGTCCGGCCGAGTACCTCTTTTAATGTGATATGATGTGACCTGTATGGAGCTTCGGACCTGGCATCAACTTTTTCAAATACCCCATCGATCCTCACAATATGCATGCTATTCAGGCCAAACCTCTCTTCGATCTTATTTGTCAATTCTGTCCGGATTGATGTGATATCAGGCAAATTCCTGAGAGAAAACTGTTGCTCTCCGTAAAGCTTTGCCACAGCCGCGAAAGGAACTCCGACCTGAGAAGAGACCACTGTTACATTTCCGTCCTGATCCGCCCTGTAGCAATGTCCTTCCAATACGATCATTTCCCCATTCACGTCTTCAAAGGTACCCAGTCCGGTGTCCCCTTCCTTGAGAAGTTCTTCAACATTGATCACAGCCCGGCTGTACCCTAAAGCAAGCGCCTGAAGTGTTGAAACCTGATACATCTTATTTTTCATAAAGTTACCTCCTCTTATATGCTGATATTATTATATCAGTATACAAGAGGAGACTTCGATCAACCTTCATGAGGCCGCCGGCAAACTGACCTGTTATTATAATGAAAAGACCATATCCGGCTCCGGAACCTGCCGCGGTGTTTATTCACGGACCGATCCCGAAAAGACTGGTTTTTAGGCTGCCGGTTCCGAATCTATAAATAATATATACTTAATCTTCTTCTTTCAGATGGATGTTCCATCCTGTGTCGATTTGTTTTTTGACCTTACTCATGGTTTCAGCATCCAGGTCAGGCCAATCGATCACGGTGCTGGCATTGTTGGTTACCAGATATGCTTTTTCCGCGCATAAGGCGAGCGGTGTATCAGACAGGGAATCGGAGTAGAAATTCTCGATTTCCGGAAAACCGTGATCAATGATGTATTTTGCCTTCTCCCTTGCGTACATTATATTATTCAGAAACACACCGTATTCACGGTCGAATTCCGTAGCGATGTAATTCACACCCAGTCTTTTTGCTATCGGCCCAATGATGCAGTCAGGCGAAGCGCTGATGATCAGATCATCAGGCCTTTTCTGCGCCAGATACCATGCGGCGATCTTCTTCTCATTTTTGTCCCAATAGCGCTCGATCTGTATATCAAAATCATTTACCATCGTCAGAAATCCGAAAAATTTCCGCAGCATCAGATACTCCGGGATCTTTCCCTGCTTACGCAGGATCAGGTTCCTGATCGTTTTCGGAAAAAAGGTAAGATACATTCCGGGATGCCGGTTCATGCACCAGAGGCAAAAGCCTATTGAACAATTTCCGGGGAATATCGTTCCGTCAAAATCGTATACATTCATTTTTTCTGCTATTAAAACTCACATTATTCTGCAGGCGGGGTCGTAAGGGACGTGATCGAACATGCATGTGTTTGCGAAAGAAACTATACAGAACTGCTGCGCTGAAATATGAATCGGCTCCCGAGCCTCGTCCCGCCCGTTTTTCCCCACAACATAAAACCTGTCCCGTAAAGAGCAGACGATGTCCGCACTTACGGGACAGGAGCTCCGTCTTATTATACCCACGATTATGGCCCCGGAGCCTTTTTGTGACTCACCCGTCTATGGGGCGGACACTATTTTTTTGTCTTGTCTTCCGGCTCCTGTTGTGTCTGGTTCCGGCTCATGTTGCGTACGCCGCTGACCTTACTGTTATTGAGGATCACAACATTTCCCTGCTCGTCTGTTATCTCAGTGGTGCGGATACCCATATCGGTAACCTCACCCGTTACGCCCCCGACACTCACGCGGTCGCCCATATAGACTGAGCCCGACAGCATCATGAAGAAGCCTGCGAGTAAGTCTTCTGCCATGCTCTTGGCACCCATGCCGACGGCTATAGAAACGACACCGGCTGAAGCCAGCAGTGTCGTGGTATTAGCGCCGAAAATATCAAGAATGCCAAAGAAAATAATGATGGCGGCAGCATAAAAGATGAAACTGCTCGCGAGCCTGGTGAACGTCCTGACCCGGAGGCTGAGACGGTTTTCCAGAAGATTCAGTGCTGTGTTTATCAGAAGCCCGACGAAAAGTGTAACGATCAGTGTAAACAGGGCTGCCCAGAGGGCAAACAGATTCAGTCCTCTGGTCCACCGTCCGCTGAGGACATAATCAAAGGATTTCCACCAGCCCTCGAAAGTGGCGATCAAAACAAATAATGTAAACAGCGTAAGGAAAAGTTCATAACCATCATAAAGAACCATTACATGGTTTTTCTTACCGGAATCCAGCCGGAGTTTCCCCTTCGACTCTGCAATCGCCCGAGCGGTCAGCAGGCATGCTGCAGGGAAATACAGGATCGCCAGGATCAGCAATACTGCAATTCCAAGGAACAACGGAAGAGAACCCGCCTGCCTGTAGGAATCACCACTCTCCGGTACCATGAACACAAGCGTCTTTCCGTCCGAAGGAAACGCGGATACACAGACGTGTTTGCCATCGTAGGTGGTGAAACCCTCATAGCTGCTGCCGGGCTTATATCCTTCCGGGAAGTAGTCCTCAGCTTTCACCCCGATCATTTTGGGGTCGGAATGGGCGATAAAGCGGCCGTCACTGTCGCTGACAGCGGCAGCAATATGGCCTTCACGTACGGCGTAGGAGTTAACACTGTTTTCAAAACTCAGCCTCTTGAGCTCATCAGACAATTCCCCGGCACTGTAAACCGCCAAAAGAAATCCGTCCGGCTGCCCGCTGCCGTCCGGCATCATGATCGCCGTACCAAGCTGCATACGGCCTGTATATGGATCTGCCGCGGGTCCGACAATTGCATAGGGATAACCCATCAGCACTGCCTCATATTCCTCGCTGAGGTTTTTGCCAACGGAAAAACCGGTGTAGCTGTTAGAGGAGAGCATCTCATTGCCTGTACGGTCGAAAAACATCAGGTAATCGGTCGCGGCAATGCGGTTGAGTTCCTCAAGCCCCTCATGCGACAGTTGATCCGGATTTTCCGTCAGAAAGTCTGCCAGCATCTGCGCTCGTGACAGGTAAATATTATCAAAGGTCTTTCGGAACTTTTTCTCCTGGTCCTTGCGTAAGCCGATCTCATACTGGAGATCCTGCCGCTTGGCTATTGCAGTCAAAGTAGCATTCGTCCGGTCTTCCAGCGCAAGAAGCATGTACGAAAAAAGTATTGTGACCAAAAGCACTACCAGAATGCCCGGCCACGTTGTCTGGCATATCTGTTTGAGGGAGATCGCGGATGAGCTTTTCTTATCCATTCCTTCCATTTCCCGGGTAAGACAGCGAAAAACATAGATCCGGATCAGGAGGATACCCCAGCCGATAATAGCCGAAATAGCCACGGCAATATAAATACCGTTTTTGATAACATCATCCAGGAGCAGCGTTACCAGAATATCCGTATTATCCTCTGGATAGCTGGTCAGTTCCGCAAAATATCGATTCCCCAGCAGCTTGATGACCTTATAGGATGTTCCGTCATCTGTCTTTCGGAAGCTGTCACTTTTCCGGAAGATTTCTGTCAGCTCTTCAGAAAGTTTTGATATCTGCTCGGGTGTGAAGCCGTCCAGCGGATAGCCATCCAGTTTATCTCCGGTTTTGGCAAAGGCGAAAGCATTTGACTCGGAAAGTACACGCTCAAACGCGCTGGCCCAGTCGTTGACAGCATTGTACAGCTCCATTACCGGTTCGCTGGAGAATTCAAAGACCAGGCTTCGATCCATGTTTTCCGAAATAGGAAGAAGCACATAGCCCTTGCCGTCATATTCTTCTGTTTCCTCCCCGTTTTCTGAAAGGACAGAATAGAGCTCACTATGGGGAATGTGCGGCTCAAGGCTCGGTATGCAAGCGTTGAAAATCTCTTTTGGACTTACAGGACCGGTTGTGGAAAGAACCTGCCTTTGTCCGTCCAGAATGGATACACTGTCGGCAGAAACCGCGCGGCGTACTTGCTCAAGTTTTTCCTCATCCGTAAGTTCATTCTCTTCTGTGAAGATTTTCATCCCGAGCTCGGCACGGGCGAGAGTGTCTACTTCGAAAGCATTGCTGCGCATAAACAGCTCATTCCTTCGGCTTTCGATAATGTCCGGAATCTCTCTGAGATTTTCACCCATCTGCTTCAGCTTGATATTACCGCAGAGCTCGAAGACAGCGAAAAACACGATTGCCGTGATGAGGAGAAAGACAGCTATGGAGAGGGCAGAAAGCTTTTTCAAGCTCTTTTCCTGCCACAGGACTTTGATATTTTCAAAAACATTCATATTCAATCACCTTTTCTTAGGAAATGGACCGAACCGCTCGCTGATCAAGGGTACGGTTTGTGGATAACTCCGGGTGAAGTTGTCGGGTTTTCTTAACCCCGGATCAAGGCATGCTGCATTGCAGGATCGAATGACCTCCGCCTCATCCCGGGAGATCACAAGGTTGACCACATCACGTAACTGCTCTGCAAAGTGTATATAATGTCAGAGACGGCCGCTTTATCATTCGCACAAAAAAAATATCCTGCCAACCCGACACAAACCGGCAGGCTTGCCGCGATAATGATCAAAATCGCATTGATAATGAGCGATCCGAAAATTCGCCGGCAAACCTGAAAGCTGAAAAATCAACCTATATCTGATAACAGTATAAAGGGATCCTGCGGCATACTGTATTCAGGCCTCCGCCAAACCGAAGTGTGATCCCGGTAATGATCGCTTTCTTTTTGCCTGTCAGAAATTATATCCCGATTTGTTGATAGAATTATACAGATTTTTCTTTGTTTGGGTCAGGAGATGTTCCAGAATGTCAAACGTATTAAACAGATGCCGCCGAGATGCAGGATCACTCAGACAGGTGATACAATCTATATATCATAAATAATACAAGTTTTTTCAGAAAGGCAAAAAAAATGGCTAAAACGAAAAACAATGAATTGAATGTTCAGAATGAGACTCTGCGCAGCAGACTTCGTCTGTCTTATATTGTTATCATACTGCTGGTTCTCACTCTCTGCACAGTCACGATCGTCCATAACAACCGTCCTGCACAATTGCCGGCTCCGGCAGAACCTCTTGCGCTGCCTTCCGGAGAGACAGCTGAAACGCAAAGTGATCCGCTTTCCCTGTGGACGGAAGAAGCAAAGCTGAAGACCGAACTTACGGGTTATATAGCAGCGATCACTGATCCTGACAGTCCGGATTTCATTCCTGTAGATGACCGTATCGCAGTGTTTGACATGGACGGCACGATCCTGAATGAAACGGATCCGGTATATTTCGACCATCGGCTGCTGCTCCATCGTGTTGTCGATGATCCGGATTACAAGGACAAAGCCAGTGATTTCGAAAAGGAAGTTGCAGCGGATATTCAGGAATGGATCAACACGGGCATATCTCCGAAAGACCTGCCGGTTCGCCATGGTCAGGCTGTCGCGTCGGCCTTCGCCGGATTCACGGTTCAGCAGTTCTATGATTATGTGGAGACTTTTAAAGCCCTGCCTATGCCGAGTTATGAGGGCATGAACAACGGACAGGCGTTTTACAAACCGATGCTGCAGGTGATCGACTATCTGAATGAAAACGGGTTTAAGGTCTATATCGTCAGCGGTACTGACCGTCTGATCACACGAGCGGTCGCGAACGGCACAGTCAATATTCCCGCACGGCAGGTCATCGGCTCGGATGAAGCCTACACAGCGACCGGCCAGGGGGATACTGATGGATTGGATTATACCTTCCAGGGGACAGATCAGCTGGTTCTAAAAGGGACATTTCTCATCAAGAACCTGAAGGAGAACAAGGTAGATGTCATCGCTCAGGAGATCGGTCTGCAGCCGGTTCTCTCGTTCGGCAACACCAGCGGTGACTTTGCCATGACCAAATACACGACAACCAACAATAAATACAAAGCGCTGGGCTTCATGGTCTGCTGTGATGATCTGGACCGTGAAAACGGTAATCTTTCCAAGGCGGAAGATATGGTCAAGTCCTGCGAAGAAAACGGCTGGACGCCTATCTCCATGAAGAATGACTGGACTACCATCTACGGTGAAGGCGTCACTTACAAAGGGAAATAAACGCTGAACACATAAATATTAAAAATACAGAGTCTGTAACATAATCCATAATCGGAGATAATGTTACAGACTTTTTTATTCAGCGGATATAAAACATTGAAACGATTCTCACCTGTATGACATATAAAATGCGCGAAGCGCGGCTGACATTAAATGTCCGGTTCATTTTTACACCGTCTGCTATTTCGATCAATATGTTATAAAAGTTCAGCTTATATATGCTTTATGTATGTGCGGCATGGTGACCGCATATAAAAGGTATTGCCAAATTGTGCTTCTATAACTGGAACCGGTTATTAAATGCTCATAAAATGATAACAAATCATAAGCAATTTTGAATTTTTCTCTAAAATACGATAGAATAATGAAAAAATTTAAACATATCAAACTAATAAAATAATAAGCTTTGCAGAATCACATTGAATAAATACTGCAAATGTGTCCGGAGTTTGATCATTCGCTCAATTTATGAATACTGAAAAACGCCGGCAGAAATGAGGGGTAATGCAATTAGAAATCAATAATAAACTATTCTCAGAGCTGTTGGATCATCTCGCATCAAAATATCCTGAAAATAACGCGCTTACATGCGGAGAAAAAACACTTACCTATAAGCAGCTGAAGGAATATGCGGATACGGTTTCCACGAAATTGATCCGGTTGGGGATGAAAAAAAACGACAAAGTCATTCTCTGGGGGTATAACGCTATTGAGTGGATCGGATCGTTCCTTGGCATTACACAAATCGGCGGTGTCGCAGTTCTGATGAGTTACGGTTTATTAGCGAAGGACGTAAGTACATTTACCCGTATGACAGATGGTTCTTTCGGATTGATCGGCAAAAATTCTGTAAATAAATCAAATCCCCGGGAAGCAATAGAGGCATTGATATCAGGCGGAATACAGAAAGAGAAAATATTTGAGTTTCATGATTTTTCGTTTGATTCAGCCGAAGAATTTACAGAGAATGATATCTCTTTGCTGAAACAGGCAAAACAGTCCGTTGCCCCCAATGATACACAAGTGATCATTTTTACTTCAGGAACATCTTCGTTGCCGAAAGCCGTGCAGCTGTCTTCGTATAGTATTCTGAGCAATGTAGAAGGATTTACAGATATGGTCGGCAGTGAAACGAGTGATACCTTTTGCCTTGCCCTGCCTTTGTTTCACAGTTACGGGATGATGATGAGCATTTTCTATCTTTCTTTGGGAAAGCATATATTTTTATCTCCCGTTCTGAAACCGGATGCACTGGTCGACATGATCGCTGAACATCATATTCGGGATATCAGTTCCGTTTGCGCTGTATATAACCTGATGCTTGATGTTCCTGATTTCGACAAAAAGATCGCGGGCAAAATGCATATGTGCATCGTTGGCGGCAGTTTTACGAACCCGGAAAATATGAAGCTGATGGAAGAAAAATTCGCAGGCGCCAGAATAATCGGCGGTTATGGCCAATCAGAATGTTCTCCGGTTATATCTGTTGAGACTTTCTCTGATACACTGGAGATGCGAATGATCAGTGTCGGACATCCTTTGACGAATCTTGATGTACGGATCCAGTCAGAGGGACGGTTTTTACCTCAGGGTGAAACCGGTGAGATCGTCGTAAAGGGACCCTCCCTGATGAATGGCTATCTTGGACTGCCGGAAGAAAAACAGACTATAGATAAAGATGGCTGGCTGCATACGCAGGATCTTGGCAGATACAATGAATATGGAATGCTGGAATTTGCCGGACGGATCAAAGATATTATTATCCGCGGCGGCGAAAATATGTCACCTATTGAAATAGAACACGCGATCCTTTCGGAACCGGAAGTCCGGGATGTCAAAGTATTGGGCTGTCCGCATCCGATATGGGGAGAAACCGTCGAAGCTTGTCTGGTGCTAAAAACAAGCTCATTTGATGAACAGGATTTTCGTGAAAGACTGATGCAAAAGCTTCCTCCTTATAAAGTGCCTTCTCATTTCGTTATTTACGACTCTCTTCCGCTCAAAGATAACGGCAAGGTGGATCAGCAGTATCTGAAGGAGGATCTGATTAAACGTCTGGCTGAATTACAGGAAACTCCCGCAAAATGATTTCAGAGGAATAAAACTGCTGAAGGCGTGAAATTTCTGATTTTCCTGGAAACAGCACAGCGTCAATTCGCTGTAAAGAAACTGAATAAGTTTTGATGTTACTGTTACGCTTCTGTTATAAGAGCGAAGTTTGTATGTACCTTCTGTATGCGGGACTGTATGCTTCGCAAGATGCGGGATCGAATGTTTATGTGCAGCAAAAAAGAGAGCCGTAAGGAACAGCTGTGCTGAATTATGCCTCGGCTCTCTTTTTTTGCCCGTATACCCCTCGGTTATTCGGTATCCGGATATTTAAAAGACTCGCACGCTTTCGCGCCGAGTCCTTTTTTATGATCGTTCTAAGGGGACCGTTCCGCGATCTTTCCGTCCGGGACCTCAAAATGCTGATGATCTTTTCTGTCTTCCCATGCGCCGCTCCATACAAATCCGTGTTCAATGAACAGTTTATTGCTTAAATCGTTTTCATCGATCTTATAGGGAAAAATCGCATCCCTGTACAGATACGGTTCACCGTTGATCGGTTCGATAATTCTTTCTCTACTTCAATAATTATCAAAATACTTATTTTTCTAATTCGCAGCCATTCTCCTGTGTAATGTTATTGTCCCGCCATATCCCCGGAAATGCTGAAGATCACGTTCCTTCCCTCGCTGCGGACCTTATAGATGTTTCCTGACAGACGGGAAACACCGCCGATCAGTTCACCATCCACTTTTTCGGCCAAAAAATCGCCGAACAGGTCGTTGGCGTGCAGAAGGCTCAGTTTTTTTCAGGTTTTTCATGATTTATGGATCGCCTCCCTAATGGCGCGATCTATCATTCTGATTTCTTTCGCGCCTGATGCGATCTGCGGTATTGCGGACATCATCTGAAGAGATAGTTACGATTTTCGGGTTTTTCCCCTTTGTCTCTTCTATGGCTTTATCATAACTCATGATAAAGTATTCAATGCTTTGCTTCATCAGAATCATGGCATAGCTTTCGTCGCTTTCAGACACGATCAGGCGCCGATCAGCCATCGCATCAGAGATGGCATGACTGATCTTGTTTCGCACATCACTAAGATGGAAATAAGCATACAGTACATTCTGCACAGTATCAATATTGCTGCAAACGGTATATCCTCTTATCTTTTCCGGGTCCCGGTTTCCAATGGACTTCACCCGCATGATGGCATACCCAAGCATCCTGTCCTCACCTTTTGAACCGCTGAGCCTGACAGCTGACCGGTCATAGTACTTGACGAAGTAATAGTCTATATCATCCATCTTATTATAGTCATAAGGCCTCATTTCAAGCCGCTGCAGAGCGAGCAGCTTCGTGACTTCATCAGCATTTTTCTCATCGTCACAGTAGAAGAATATGCCGGAGTGCACCAGGTTTTTCGGTGCATTGGACTCGATCAGGGTCAGGACCTGCTGATACAGCTGATGACGATAGGCCCATTTGATCAGTTCGATGAAGGAAATATCGCCGTCGCCCTCTAATAATTTGCTGTAATCCGCCTGGATACACCCGGCGATTATGCCAAAATGCAGCCCGTACTCGCCGTTTTCTGTCCACGAACGGCTGTCCCTGAACAGAACACGCAGCTGCTGGATACCTTCCTCCACCTCAGGAATGTTGCACATGGAAATTCCTGTGTCCACATGCCTCGCAGCATAAATCAGGCGGTTGATCCGCTCGTCCTGACCGCCGCAGTTTTTCCAGAAATTCACGAGCATATCTGTCTTGCTGTAATTCAGAAAAGCATGTGCAGCCGCGACCAGATCTGTTGTCAGTGTGACATTGGTATTATCCTCGATCTCTCCTGTCAGATTCCCGGAAGGTTCAGAAACTTTATAGATTTTCTTCAGGTGAACATTGCTGCCAGGCGTGGAAACCAGGATATTAAGAATATTCTGTACAAAGTGAACGTCCACCGCAGAATTATTGCCAAATGAAATAAACAGGTTGATTTCTTCGTCATCTTCGGAATCTTTATGATCGACGTCCAGAATGTTGTCAAACCAATACTCCCGTTTTTCCAGCATGGTTTCCGGAATATAACGGGCACATATATTTTCGTTGACAGGAAGGATCTCAAGCTTGGCAGATGGCTTTAATTGCATATACAGATAGTTTTTCACCCATTTCATTATGAGCCAGGGATTCTTGCTGGCATCCGGAAAAGCGGCAAAAAGAGCATTTGTAAATTGATCATAAAACTGCCTGCTGCACGCCAGCTCATCAAAAAGACGGTTGAGCCGCTTAATATCCTGCTCAGGGTACTTCTCCCGAAAGTCACGGATAAAGTCGATGAGTTTTAATCGTTCCTCTTCAGGAAGCAGCGTGTCAAAAAACTGCTGTTCCAGATTCCGCTCGTCTATGTATTGCGCGATCCGGTATTGATACAGATCGAATGCAGAGAGAGAATCCGGAGCTTTGGAATAAAGAGCAGCCGCGTCCCTCAGACGGAAAGACTTTCTGTAGTCTCCATCGCCGGAGGAACCTTCTTCCCCAATGACGAGAAGCTCGTCAATTGGAAAACGGGAAAGGATATACTTGGTGCTTGCTTCCATGCTCTGAAGGGCCTCACAGTAATCGCAGCCAAATTCGTTACGAATGGAATAATATCGGAGAGATAAATCACTATCCAACGCATCGAGTGATGTCAAAATAATATTTCGGGCCATGCCTGTACCTCTTTCTTCAAATTCATGTATTCATTATTTCATTATAATGAAAGGAGTTTCAAAAAATGTAAATAAGTTTCAAAACATTATGTCGATCCGGTGCTGTCCGGGATCGTTACTGTCACGACGGTCCCTATTCCGTCATTGTCTGTGATGGTCAGGTTCCCTCCGCACATGATTTCAAGCCTTTGCTGAATGTTCTTCAGTGCGATATGCGGCTCGCTGTCATCGGCGGGGTCAAAACCGCGGCCATTGTCCGATACGACGATCTCACTGCCGGAATCTGTTTTTCGTGTCCTGATGGAAATGTGAAACGGCCCGGCATAAGGATCTCTGCCGTGCTTGACGGCATTCTCCACGATTGGCTGCAGTGTCAGCGGAGGCACGCGAAACCAGGTATGGGGCGTATCATAATCGACAAACAGGCTTTCCTCATAAAGAGCCTGCTCTACGGCAAGGTAGGCGTGTACGTGTTCCAATTCAGATGTAAAAGGGATGGGTTCGGAGCTTGCGATAGCGGTGAAGTTTTTGCGCAGATAGGTGGTGAAATCCATGATGACCTGACGTGCCAGTTTGGGATCCTGATCACAGAGGCAATAGATGCTCGTCATGGTGTTATAGATAAAGTGGGGGCGCATCTGCAGCACCATGATGCTGGCTTGCTGATTGGCAATTTCACGCTGCTGCCGGACGATTTCCTCCTGGTGCAGCCGGTCCTGCTCGATTTGATCAGACAGAACGAAGCTGTACATTGCCAACGCGGAGAGGACGAAGCTGATGTCGATGAGCGGGAAAACATCGATGAACATCTGAACGAAAAGCGCGACCGTCATCGGCAGCAGGGCGATAAGGAAGCTGAGAAAGGTTTTATGGGAAAAAAGCTTTCGGCGCTTTATTACTCCCGCGAGATTAAGCATCAAAATCGCTATCAACGGCATCAGAAGGAGCGGGTACAGTAGCCCGCGGAAATAATGTAAGTCCGGCTCGACATAGGTAAACAAACCGGTAAACGGATTGATAACTAACAGGATAAAATAGAAAGCTAACAGGAAAAGAGCGATGTGAAAGAGTCTGCTTGTGCGTTTGTTTTCTCCGCAGCAGTGCAGCAGATAAACTGTCAGCATGGGAAGAGGCAATGAGAGTATCAGACATTCAAGACTCAGTACAAAATAAAATGCCGTGACCGAAATGGGATAAAAACGGGGAAGCAGTTCCATGCTCCCGGCGAAAAAGCAGAGCGTAAAAATGAGAAAATAGCTTTGGAAAAATCGCTTACTCCAACGGTCGATCCCGGGAATGATAGCGGTGAACCACAGCCCCAGCGCGCTTAACAGCAGTGCCGCGCCGATTATAAAGACATAGAATGAATAGCTCCCAAGATTCACTCGTCAATGTCTCCCATTGTAAACGGATGGCGCAGCTTTTTGAGCTGCTCTTTTATACCCTCTGTGGTCAGCGGTTTGAGAAGAAATCCGCTGGCTTCGGTTCCCCACGCGTTGAGAGAATAGTCAGCATAGGCGGTCAGAAACACGATGTTGGTACGGGGATTGATTTCAAGCAGCTTCCGGCATAGATCAAGTCCGCTCGCAGTTCCCAATTCAATATCAAGAACAGCCAGCGCGATCCGGTTCGTTTTTGCATATTCGATCGCTTCCAGTGGCCATATAAAACCCGTGATCGTGGCGTCCGGCATGACCTCCTCCAGAATAGCCAGACCCTCGGTGAGAATGACCTTGCTGTCTTCCACCATAATGACGTTTGGAGATTCTTCGCTTTGCGCCGCGAGCTGGAACAGTGAGTTAGCGTCCACACCGAGCTGATTGGCGAGGCGGAGGATCATTGCGGCATCCGGCAGACGGCTGCCGCTTTCCCATCGGGCGATGGTAGAATGGTTGACAAACATTTGTTTACCGAGCTGTTTTTGAGAAAGTCCTCTTTCTTCCCTAAGTTTTTTCAGGGTTTCAGAAAATTTTTTGTTCACGCAATATACCTCTATCTAAAGTTTTAATAATAGTCCAATGAGGAAACAAATGCAAGTCGGATCAGATAATTTTAGCTTGACAATCTGGAACATTTCTTTTTGTAAATTATAAATCATTGCTATATAATTATTTTAATATGCTGATTTTGCAATGGAGCAAAATCATAATTCAAAGGAGACGTAATGAAAAAAGGTTTGTTTCTGATTGTTGTTCTGGCAATGCTTGCCCTCGTAACCACCGCCGTATTCGCAGAAGACGATGTCTGGCATCTGGGTATTCTTGTGCACTCCCTGGATAATGAATTCTGGGCACAGGAGGCTAAAGGCGGCGAACTTTTCGCTGATTCCAAAGATGATGTGGTCGCCCAGATCCTTGTCACCGATGGCGATGACAATAAGGAAATGCAGGCCATGCGTGACTTTATTGCACAGTACGGAAAAAAGGCTTTCTTTGTGACCGATCCCGCATCCAAGGCAAACACCGCCAATGTCGTTGAGATCGCAGAAGAAGCCGGCGCGAAGGTCGCCATCCTCTGGCACCACGCTGATGAACTCGAACCTGCCGAATGGGATTCCTTCGTAGTCCACATGTCCCCGGATGACTATGTTGCCGGTTACAACACCGCAAAATATCTGTTCGAAAAGATGGGCGGCAAGGGTAATGTCGTTGCCCTCTATGGTCAGCAGGGTGAAGACTCCGCCGCCAACCGCTATGCCGGTTTCCTTGGCGCACTTGCCGAATATCCGGAAATCAAATGCCTGGATATGCAGGTCGCTTCCTGGTCTCAGGATCAGGCCATGACTTTCACTCAGACTTGGCTCTCCAAGTACGATAATATCGACGCCATCTGGGCAGCCAATGACACCATGGGCCTGGGCGCAATCGAAGCTCTGAAGCTTGAAGGCAAAAACGGACAGATCCTGGTTTGCGGCTGTGACGGTATTGCTGCTGCTTACGAAGCCATTGAAGCCGGCGATATGGCCTGTACTGTTGCCAATAACGGCTACCTCCTCATGGGCTACGGCGCTTCCTATGCTTACCAGGCTGCGAAGAACGGTGTCGTTCCGCAGAATCCGGTCATCAAAACCCAGGCAGTCCTTGTCACTACCGAGAATGTCGCTGAATACAAAGCCATGTTCATCGACGGAACTCCGACCTACGATTTCGACGATCTGGAATTTTGTGTACTTTCCAAATACAGCAGCTTCGCAGAAATTCAGGCAATCGATACAATCGAAACAGCCGCCGCGGCTGCCTTAGTCGAAGGCACAGTGGAAAAAGCAGTGGAAGATGCATCCTGGAATGATCTCGTCACCGAAATCAACACCGCGATCGAAAATGGAATCGCAAACGGTGAAGAGGGCGCTGCGGAAGCGAAAGAACTTATGGATTTTCTCCAGAATCTCTATACAGAAATCGTTGGCGGCGAAGCTAAATAAGACCGTTTCATAAGCTAATAATATGAATTATTCCGTGGACATCTCATATCATAGATTGTCCACGGATTTTCTGTTATAAGAGCTCAGTTTGTTTTGCCTTCTGTATGCGGGACGGAGTGCTTCGCAAGGTGCGGGAGCAAATATATGTGTGTTTGCAAAAGCCTTTTCCCGCACCGGATTCCCGGGGGCTGTAAACCTGTCCCGTAAAGTGCGGACTTCGTCCGGTCAGATTCGGGACAGGAGCTTCGCCCCCCTACCCCCGCTTAAGAATCATGCTCTTTTTCCGACTCACCCGCATATGAGGCGGTCACCTTTTTGAAAGCAATCTAAATTAATAAAAAATACAGTCTGAGAATACAATTCAGACTCAGCCGTTGCAGCCGTACGAAAAAGAATTGTTCCAGATTGTCAAGTCCTGATTTTCCTGACTCACTTGTATTTTTAAAAAAGTTGTATTAAGATAAATAAGATCTATACATAAATTTATGTATATAAGATCAATTTATTATTAAAAACAGGAAATTATTTATTATGGAAATTACATCTGCTGAGTTATCTCAACCGGTGGGATTGAAAATAAATCAAGATCAAAAGGCGTGGAAGTTTATTGTTGACGCTAACAGTTCAAGTCTTAGTAAATTAAACCGCGTTGCCATTAATGACGGCGTCAATACTTATACTTACAGGTTAATGTTCAGACAGTGGGACCGTTACGCCTCGGTTTTTTCCGCACTCGGTATGACCGGTGAAAACCATGCCCGAGTCGGTATCGTGGGATCTGCTTCTGCGGAAGTCATTTTCTCGACGTACGCGCTGAACATGGTCGGAGCTGAGATTTCAATCATTCCGCCTTACACAATATTTAATCCGGTACGTCTGAAAAATACGATCCGTGAAGAGAAGCTGACAGATTTTATCATCACGGATGATTTTGCCATGCCAGATCTGATCCATGATCTGAATTTCCGGAAATTTGAATTGGGACTGCGCAATATCATTTTGCTCCACCTGACAGTGGGAGGTTCAGCAGTTCCTGCCGCAATGGCCGCAGCGCAGGAAACAAAATACATGTATCTCAAAACATGGTTCGGGCCGATATGCATGGACAATCTCCTGTCCGCTTATGGTAATTCATCGGTTGATTATGTATCCGAAGAGAACAGCGACAGCGCATTTATTCTGCACACATCCGGAACGACCAACGGGATCGGAAAGCCTGTTGTACTTTCCGATAAGGCATTCAATGCGGTTCCGGTCAGCCTTTCCCAAATGACAAATATGTCATCTTTCATGGAAGATCCGACCAGCGGCCTGGCAATTGATTTGGCTGCCGCCTATGGCATCATCGACCAGGTCCATGTGCCGCTTGCTCTTGGCGGAACGATCGCTGTTGTTCCCGGCGGTATGCTCAACCCGGAATTCTATAAGGCCATACCGGAATTCCAGATAACATTCCTGTTCGCGATCAGCGCCGCAATCGAAGTCTGGATGAAGATGCCGCCTTATACCAAATTCGATTTTTCAAGCCTCCGCTGTATCGTGGTTGGCGGCGCTTCTGTTTCAGCAAAAGATAAACAGCGATACTGTGAATTCCTTCGTAAACACGGCTGCAGGAATTTTATCTTCCTGAACGGATACGGTGTCTCTGAAATGGGCGGCGCGTGTATATTATCTACTCCCGATATCACTGATGAAGCTATCGGCTATCTGCTGCCCGGATACGATCTGCGCTTATATGATGATGAAAAAGAAAAGTATAATTCTTTTGAAGACTCGCCTTGCGAAGGAATACTGTATCTGACCTCTCCTTCCTGCGCTTCACCGATGCTGGATGACAAAGAACTTCTTAATCTTACATCCATTGACGGGAAGCCCTATGTCTGCACAAATGACTATGTAAGCCTGGATAAAACAGGAAAAATCACATATCTCGGAAGAGCAAGAAGATATTTCATTCATGAAGGCGGCAGACATTTTGAAGCGGGTAAAGTAGAGATCGAAATCGCCCGCAGGCCCGGCATTGAATGCTGCTGTGTAGTACCTGTTTTTATCAAAATTACCCATGATAATATTCCTATGCTGTGTGTGCAGGTTTTGAAGGATGAGGCTTCTGCCGTGGATACGGTACGCAATGTCTTGCGTGAGGTATATATCACTGAAAAATCACTTACAACGGATAATTTACCGCCACGTGTCCTGATTTCTCCGGAACTGCCAAGAAATGCAAATGGCAAGGTCGATCTGTACGGTATTTCACAAGGACAGGTCGAAGGGGATATTTATGAGATCAAGACGATTGATGCCGGAGATGGCAACAGTGATATTCAGTTGGTCCTCTTTGAAGAAAAATCGGCTGATATGATAAAGGAAGTTTTTGACGGAATCAAGGCAGACATGAAAAACAGTCTGCCATTTGAAAATCTAAAAACAAAAATGGAGAAAAATATTATGAAGCAGAACGATGAGAAAAATGAAATGGTATCTCCGATGATGAATTGGATGAACCAGGCCGGAGCAAACGGAATGATGCCTGCGCCGATGGCGCCGTTCCCGCAGATGCCGCAGTACGCTGTGACTTTTTTCCAGAACATGAGCCAGGGTGTGTCCCAGATGATCAGCCAGAAGCTCACTCAGATGACATCATATTTCTTCCAGATGGGGAAGATGGGTGCCCAGATGGCCCAGCAAATGTATATGCAGAACACGCAGATGGTTCAGCAGTTAGTTGAACAGGACAAACAGATGATGCAGCAGGTGTTTGACCAGGATAATCAAATGATGCAGCAATTTGATCAGATGTTTCAGAAAGAACTGAAAGCCGCTGAAAAAGCTGCTGAAAAGGCCGCGGAAAAACCTGCTGAAAAGGCTGCAGAAAAATCAGCTGAAAAGGCTGCTGAAAAGGCTGCAGAAAAATCAGCTGAAAAGGCTGCTGAAAAGGCTGCTGAAAAGAAAGCTGAAAAGCCTGCTGAAAAAAAGGCTGAAAAAGCTGAAGAAAAGCCCGCTGAAAAAAAGGCTGATAAATAATCATTTTTGGAAGACATATTCAGTCTATGCTGTAAAAGGAACTGCCGCATAAAGCATACGGCAGTCTCTTTAAAAAGATTACAGAGTACAAACGTAAAAGGGGTCATGAACCATGAAAGAAAATGTTATCATCATAAACTGCAAAGTACCAAGCGAGGCTTATCAGATTTTAAGTATGCTGCGGCAGGATCTTGATAATGAAGATTTTGAAATTTCACAGGCAGCTGTTGTGAAGAAGGATGCCGGACATCTTTCTCTGGAAGATGGTTTTATCGCAGGCAACCCTGCTGATGATCGCGGCTGGACCGGGGGACTGATCGGAAGTATCGTAGGTTTACTCGGAGGTCCTCTGGGCGTTCTTTTCGGCGGTGCGGCCGGTTCGCTGATCGGCGATGCCATGGATGTGAAGGAACTGGAAGATAAAGCTGAGCTCTTGGAAAAAGCAAGCGATTGTCTTGTTGACGGGGAAACAGCCCTGCTGATTATGGCGAAGGAAGATGATGAAACCGCGCTGCCTGCTAAACTGAAGGATTTCCAGATCGCCGTTACCCGCATTGATGCTGCGGAAATTGCCTCTGAGATCGAATACACTGAAAAGCAGGAACGTCTGAAGGAAGAAGCAAAAGAATCTGCCGGTGAACTTCCGGGTGAATAAACCGAAGAATAATATATTTTCGTAAGATATATATCCTCCCGCATCGATGACGGTGCGGGAGGTGCATTATAAGAGAGAATTTATTAGATGACCAATTGAGAACAGCATACATATTTATTACAGCAGTGACTGCCGCGAAACCGTGAAAGTCTTATAAATATCTCTATGCCTTTAAAACATTAGTATGTGACGCAAAGCGTTTTTAGATCCGATGCCGGATGATACCTGGGAGTTGAATCATAATTCTGCACTTCGGTTCATTTGAAACTTACCTTCACAAATACACTTATATTTGATCCCGAACATTGAAAAACAGTCCGGCCCGCATACAGATGGCAAATACACACAGACGAGCTCTGAAATCAATGGACAGACTACTTCTTATATGGTTATAATTAATGGAAAGATGTAAAGGAAAACGTCTGATTTGATACGCAGCGGGAGCTTCGCCTTCCACCGGATCCTGACAGCCTGATCCGGAGATTCTGTGTAGTCAGAATTTGACAAATTGGAACATTATTTTATAGATAATTGAAAAAACAGATATATTACATTATACTGATATGTTGTTTTTACGATGATTTCAGCTTGCATGGCGTTGTATGGAACTGCTGCAGTGTTTGCCAGGAAATATGAGCCTTACTGAGATTTCAAAAGAATAAGCAGGCCGTTTGAACAATCAAAACAGTCCGAAGGAAAAAATAAACACTGATCGTATACTCTGAAAATTCATTTTTTCAATGCCTGAGAGGGAGGGACGATGAAGACCATAGCCGTATCAGTTCAAAAGGGTGGAAGCGGAAAAACAACAACTACCGCGAATCTTGCCGCTGCGATAGCTGCATGCGGAAAGAGAGTTTTATTGATTGACAACGACCCTCAATCATCTCTGACACTATACTGCAATCTCAAACATGAAAAGAGCATGACACACGTTTACCGTGGAACTGCATCCATTCGGGAAATCATACAGGAGTGGAAAAACATGGATGCTGCTCCCTCCGATATTGTTTTATCCCAGATCGAAAATGAAATATCACAGCGAAAAGACCGCCGGGATATATTGCGTAAAGCATTAACAATTGTTGATCAGGATTATGACTTTTGCATCATTGATACCGCGCCGGGCCTTGGACTTCTCTCTGTGAACGCGCTTATGGCATCCGATCACGTTATCATACCTATGGAGCCAAATCCTGCCGATATCTGGGGACTTGAGTTATTTATGGGTACGCTCAATCAGATAAGGAAAGCCAAGCCGGAACTGACTTATAAAATACTCCTGACTTCTTACAACGACCGTTTGAAGATGCACAAAACAGCTAAAGAAGCGGTTGAACGCCTTGGTCTGAATACATATCCAGTGGCTGTTGCCCGGAATATCAAAACGGCTGAAGCATGGGGAGCTCATGAGCCGCTGCTGGCTTATGACCCGGGAAATAAAAACAATATCGCATATAAGACAATCGCAGAAATGGAGATAACCCAATGAAAGACAAAACCGCAGATCTGGACCTTTTTCATTACATGGAATCATCGCTGCAGGATCATGAGGTGAAATCCGAAGATCTTGACCTTTTCCAAGACATTGAATCACCCCGGGAAGATCAGATTTCTGAACCCGATATGGCTGAGATTTCACCGGACATGGTATCACCTCAGCAGGATCAGGCTGCCGGACCCGCAGCGCTGGACATTTTTCGTGACATTGAATCTTCTCAGATTGAAAATGAAACCAAACCCACGTCGGTTGAAATATCACCGGTCTTAGGATCACCGCTGCAGGAACAGAAGCCAAAGCCCGAAGACCTCGATATTTCACTTGATAATAAATCATCGCAGATGGATCAGGAGACTGAACCGGCGGAGGTCGAACTTTACGATGATATGGAATCTGTTGAAGAGGATCAGAAAACTGAATCCGCAGATTCTGACGTTTCCGATGACACGGAATCGTATGAAGAAGATCAGGAGACCGAACCTGCGGAGGTCGAACTTTACGATGATATGGAATCTGTTGAAGAGGACCAGGAAACTGAATCCGCAGATTCTGACGTTTCCGATGACATGGAATCATTTAAAGAAGATCAGGAGACTGAATCTATGGAGTTCGACCTTTATGATGATATGGAATCTGACGAAGAGGATCAGAAAACTGAATCCGCTGATTCTGAAGTTTCCGATGACATGGAATCATTTAAAGAAGATCAGGAAACTGAATCTGCGGAGTTCGACCTTTATGATGATATGGAATCTGTTGAAGAGGATCAGAAAACTGAATCCGCAGATTCTGACGTTTTCGATGATATGGAATCGTATAAAGAAGAACAGGAGACTGAATCTGCGGAAGTCGAACTTTACGATGATATGGAATCTGCCGAAGAGGATCAGAAAACTGAATCCGCAGATTCTGACGTTTCCGATGACATGGAATCGTTTGAAGAAGATCAGGAGACCGAACCTGCGGAGGTCGACCTTTACGATGATAAGGAATCTGCTGAAGGGGGGCAGGAGGACGAATCCTCGGTATCCGACCTTTATAATGAAACAGAAGCATTTGAACAGGATCACGACGACGATTCCGGCAAAAAATTATATCCGCCCATGGTCTTTTTCCCTCATCCGATCGCAGCGCTGCTGCCGCCGGTCTGGGGATGTTTCTGGCCCGGTTTTATGTTGGGTTTTCCGGTTATGATGTTTCCGACTTTCCTAATTCAACAAAGAAAAAACACACAGGACCGATCGTAAAATAATGACCGGTTTCGAAAGTGTGTGAGTAATAAATAGAAAAAACTTATACAGGGGTATGGTTGTGATGCAAACCGTGGGGATCATGTGCATAAAACCGGATCATAAATTTATGCAGCCGTCTCCTGCCGCTCTCGTTTCATTACACACAGATTCGATTCCGCTCTTTACGGAATTTAATGTCTCTTATACAGAGAAGAGGAACTGCATCAGGAAAGTCGATCAGGAATTAAGAAAACGTTTTTACCATATGCATGTACAGATATCTCAGATTCAAGTTTGAGCCTTCGGTGACTTTATCTGACAGCTGATTCTGAACAGATACAGATGACGCATATAATTGTGGTATATCGGGGATAATATCCGGGGACAGAAAGCAATTTCTGTCCCCCATTTCTCAAACAATTAGTTTCGCTTTGTTAATCCAATTGAAAGGAATAACCGATAAAAATGAAGAAAATATTTACGATCGATGATATTGCGGTAGCGTTCATATCAGCGCTGGGTTATGGCTTTGGAGCAGCGATTTCGAAGCTTTGTGGTTGGCCTGAACTTGCGTGTATGGCTGCAAGCCTTGTTCTGGGAATTGTGCTCCAGAGTATCATAAGCAAGATCGCTTTCAGCAAAGCCGTCCAGGAAAAGCCAATCAATCGGATCATAACTTATTCTGTGATATTACTTGTTTTTTTGTTTGCCCAAAACATTTCGGTTTCCCTAATGGATGTCTCCATGCTGGATTATTTGGGAGAGGAGATCATTAATGTAGTTTTATTTCCCATTCTCGGTTTTGTGCTGAATCTGGTCATCCGTGGATATCAGATCCGGAAAATTCGCAAGCTTTATGGGGATGGAAGCGAAGGTTATGTTTTTGACATAAAAACCAAGGATATTGAGGATATAAATAAACAGAATCAGCCTGTCCGGGGAGAATACGATGCCGATTGTACGGTAAAGGCAAGGACCGGTATTTATGTCGGAGAAAAATATAAGAAAACCATAATTTATTTGGGAATACCCTACGCAAAACCGCCGGTTGGTGAACTAAGATGGAAGGCTCCCGAACCGCTTCCCTCATCGGAGACAGTTTTTGAGGCAAAAAATTTTGGGGCTTCAGCTATACAGGTCGAGCACAAGGGCGTTATATTAAAGCATCACAGGCAGAGCGAAGACTGTCTCAGCCTGAATATATGTGTCGGCAGTCAAAAGACAAAAGAAAAAAAGCCTGTGCTTGTGTTGTTTCACAACGGCGATTTTACTTACGGAGGATCTGCAGACCCCCTGAATTACGGCACCAATTTTGTAGATAAGCATCAGGACATTGTGTTTGTAAGTTTTAATTATCGCCTTGGCATTTTCGGTTTTATTGATTTTTCAGAGGTTCCCGGTGGGGAGACCTGTCCTGATGCCTTAAACCTTGGCCTGCTTGATCAGGCTGCTGCATTGAAATGGGTCAAAGAAAACATATCTGCCTTCGGAGGTGATCCTGACCGGATCACAGTGCTCGGTTTTGATGCCGGAGCGTCTTCCATCCTGCTGCTTGCTGCAGGGGAACTGGGGAAGGATCTGTTTCAAAAAGCTTTCATATTTAACGGCAGCCCTGTATCAGCATATGATACGCCGGAAGGAGCCAGAGCCCTTGCAAAGGGTCTGTTGAAAGAAACACAGACCACGACGATGAATGAGCTTTTACAATTGGATACGGAATCCCTGAAAGACGCGGCGCAAAAACTTTGGCAGAATATGTGCGCGCCGACATGTGACGGGACCCGGATCCCTGTTGATTTGTATACTGCCTTTAAGGAGGGCGCTGCTTCAGGCATCGAATTTATTATCGGTATTCCCAGCAATAAAACGCAGGTTCTGCGCTCTGTTATCGGCTATAAGAACTATGAAGATCTGATTGCCCTGGCAATGGCAGCTCTGCAAAACACGGATGATTCCATCGCTAATGCGGTACAGTCATATATTGAAACACAGGCGGCTTCCTCGACTGAGCTTGAAGCGAAATCGAAATTTGTTGATCAATTCCTCGCCCTTTGTATTTATTACGCTGCAGCAAAATTGTCAGAGGGTGGA
This sequence comes from Flexilinea sp., assembly GCA_036723985.1. Classification (GTDB taxonomy): domain Bacteria; phylum Chloroflexota; class Anaerolineae; order Anaerolineales; family Anaerolineaceae; genus Flexilinea. Next base: position 1,650 of record DAIMGK010000042.1, on the reverse strand, counting down.
AATAAAGTACATCTAATGTACTGGGATGAAAAACCGTTGATCGAGAATCTGGGCTCAGGCACTGTTGACGCAGCGGCGGCAATACTCGGAAACGATGAAGCTTTGCAGATGTATGGCAGTGTAATGAACAAGGATCTTTCCGAGGCTCTGCAGAGTTTCTTACAAAAATTCATAAACGGGAATACCTTACAGCTGTATAATAACGAAATCAAAGGGGTCGATGGATTTGAATGGAATGCGTTTCCCAGTGCACTCATTGTTTCGGATGGAAAATTACGATGCGATAAAATAGAGGACCGGATCACAGAGGTTGAAGGGTTATTGAACTTTTTCGTATAATGATTTAGAGAAATTCCAAGTAGAGAAAGTGTAATTGAGGTAAGCCGGTCAATACGAATAAAGAAAGGTGACAGCAGTAAAAGTGTGTCAGTTTTTAGAGAGCCTGATACCTTCTTAAACCGGGGGTATCAGGCTCTTTATCAGAGTCATTCGATTTCGCGGTGTTCACCCCTTTATAAGACTCACGATCTGTTTGCGTCGGTCATCCTTTATGTGCTTTTTTTCTTTGCTTTATCATTTTCTGCTAAAAACAAAGTCTTTTATTTTCATCAGATATCCATCACCGCCATGAAAAACGAAATATAAATCATGAATACCGGATATTTCCTGGAACCAGCATTCCAAACCTTTGTAAGTATCCCAACTGCCGGAAACGCGTACATCGCATATACCTGCAGCCGGTCCTGAGAGGTCATCCAGATAAATTTCCAGAGTCCCGCCTTCTTGAATCGATGAAGCGCCGAAGGCTAAATATTCGGTGCCTCCTCCAAAATCCATATTTTTATAAAGGACCCAGGAATTATTTATAATATATCCGATGTTATTCCCATCGTTTTCACAAACAACTCCATTTTGATCATTAAATCTGACCGCAGGAATTAATCCGTATGCCGATCTGAGGTTTTGAATTCCGGGGCTTGAGAAATAGAAAAAATTGATATTGAAAAGATAACCGCTGTTTCCTTTGAAAATTAAATAAAGATCATGAACCCCGTTGATATTTTTTACATCGCATGAAAAATCTCTCCAGGCTTCCAAATCGCCTGTGTTTTCAATTTTGCAGATTCCGATCAGTTCTCCGTTGAGGCGGTCAATATGCAATTCAATATATCCGCCATCATGTAATGCGGATGCATTCACAATGAAGGTGGAAACACCGTCTCCAAAAAACACGTCATGATATACAGCCCAATCACCGTTTTCAATATCGCCCGCACATCCTCCTCCCTGATCTTTATTTACGATCCCATTGCTGTCATCCCATGCTTCCCCTTCTATATCCATAAAGGCATTTTTAATTGGTTTTGAGCTGTATTGCAGCAAGACAGGATTTGCGAGAGTTGCACAGTCTATCAAGCCGTTGTCATTCACATAATAAACATTATTGACCCATCGATTTTTTGCAGCGCGGCCATCAACCAGACCGTAAGAACAGGTTCCGTCCGGCCAGGCGATCCATTTGTTCGTGACAAGATATCCGTCTTTGCCAAAAACAAAGTCCGAGTAATTGACATTAAATATTCCGTTTGAAAGCCTGGTGCCATCAGCGGTCTCGTACCAAATTCCCTCCATGCCAAATTGAAATCCTTC
>DAIMGK010000041.1:0-30234 GCA_036723985.1 Flexilinea sp. | reverse complement strand
GAAAGGAGGCGGCTGATAAAATCATGGATTCGATTTCGTATGTAACGGACCCTGCGGTCATCGAAATGGAAAAACGGCAGAAATACGGCGGATCCGGCGGGAAAAACATGCGCGGGATCATCACGGACATCAAAGCCCGGGATCTTCCCTGTGAACCCGCTGATGAATTCAGCAACGCCCCTTTCGGGTTGAATGAGACTGCCGGGTCTTTGTGGAATGACACACAGATCATTTATTACCACGCCGCAACCGAGAACCGTTTTTCCGAAAACTACCTCAAACTCTGCGAAAAGCTGGAAAAAAACATCCGCAAGATGGGCAGCATCTGCCTTACCAAAGCGGTGCTGGAACAAAAAGGGATCACATTCCCGGACCTTGACGGGCTGAGCATCCTGGAACTGGTGAGGATGGTCTCCTTTCATTGGCGTAAGGCCCATGCGGCATTCCGCGGCATTTATTACGACAATGATTTCATCGGCATGGCATACCTGAACTGGGAATTCCGCTGGTTCGACCTGGGGAACCGCCTGAAGTCTACCGGAGTAAAGATCGACAAGATCCACTCCGGGAAGATCAGCGCGGATACGATCCTCGAAAAGGCGGAGAAATTCAAAGGCGAACCCCGCTCAAACGACTGCCCGGTCATAGGCATCCCCCGGAGCCTGCCCCTGGACTGGTCGGCGCTGCCGATAGACAGCACGATGGTCCGGGATATGCTGGACCGGGACATGGAAGAGGAAAAAGCCCCCGAAGCAGCCCGGAAACAGAAAGAAAAAGCGGATCGGGCAATGACGAGGGAACAGCGTTCCGGCGGTTTTACGTCTCCGGACCCTTTCAAACCGGAGAAGACCGGGCAATTGCCGGAGGAAGAAATATTCCAGGAGGAGGAGCCGGAATCGGAAGAAGACGTTCCGCAGGAAGGAATTTCCGAAGGCGAAGCCTGCAGGATCCTGATACAGGACGCCATGAAACTGAGCGGTCAGTCCATCCTCCCGGAAGATACGGACGCCGGCCACGCCCGCCGGATGCGGTACATTGAACACCGTGGGTCCGGTCCGCCGGGAAATCCGGGAACCGATCCTGAAACAAGAAAAAACTGCGCGAAAAACGGAAGAAAAAGAAGAAAAATTAGAAATAAGAGATGAATGAAGCCGGGATCGGAGGGTTCCGGCTGTCTTCAGTTCCCCCTCCCGGGCTGTACCCGAAGGGGGCGAAGCTCCAACTCCGAATCCAAATCGGACGCAGTCCGTTCTTTACGGAGTTGGCTCACGCTGCACCCTGAGGGAACTCAATTCGGACTCGCCATGCCGTGCGTCCTTTTTTCCCGACCAATATGGATCATATATCCGAATTTTCCTTACTGTACCCCGGGTAACTCACCACGCCTCGGAAGCCACATGTAAGACCGGGCGAGAATTATCTTTGATATTAATTACTTATCGATCCGGATTCAACGGCGGGCAGTCTTGCGAGTCGAAATGATGCTCCAAGGGTACAGTCCCCTTCGGATACAGTCCCCGGGACCTCCGGGTCCCGAGGAGGAGATAAAGCAAAAAAGAATAATATTTTTATTCCGGATATCATAAAAAATCATGCTTTACGTTATAATAGTATAAGGCGATATTTATAACATTCCGGGGACAAAAATTTTCTTTTTCCCGAGATTCTACAAATATCAGACAGGCAAATATGAAAATTGCCTGGTTTATCGAATAAAAAAGAGGTATATATAATGTCCAATATTGATTTGTCAAAGTATGGAATTTCCGGGACAAAGGAAATTGTGTACAATCCTTCTTACGAAGTCCTTTTCGAAGAAGAAATGCGCCCGGATCTTGAAGGCTATGAAAAAGGCCAGCTGACAGAACTCGACGCTGTCAACGTGATGACCGGCATCTTTACAGGCCGCTCCCCCAAAGATAAATATCTTGTCGTCGATGAAAACTCCAAAGGCACTGTCTGGTGGAACACCCCCGAATACCCGAATGACAATCATCCGCTGAACGGTGATCAGTGGAATGCTCTGAAAGAGATCGCCATCAACCAGCTGAGCAACAAACGCCTGTTCGTCGTGGACGCTTTCTGCGGCGCGAACAAAGATACCCGTATGGCGATCCGCTTCATCGTTGAAGTTGCCTGGCAGGCTCACTTCGTCCGCAATATGTTCATCAAACCGACTGAGGAAGAACTTGCTGTTTTCGAACCGGATTTCGTCGTCTACGGTGCTTCCAAAGCCATGGTTGAGAACTATAAAGAACTCGGCCTGAACTCCGCCACCGCGGTCGCCTTCAACATCACCAGCCGGGAACAGGTCATCATCAACACCTGGTACGGCGGCGAAATGAAGAAGGGCATGTTCTCCATGATGAATTACTATCTGCCGCTGAAGGGCATTGCCGCGATGCACTGCTCCGCGAACACAGACATGGAAGGCAACCACACCGCGATCTTCTTCGGCCTTTCCGGTACTGGTAAGACCACCCTTTCCACCGACCCGAAACGTCTGCTGATCGGCGATGATGAACATGGCTGGGACGATGAAGGCGTTTTCAACTTTGAAGGCGGCTGCTACGCGAAAGTCATCAATCTTGACAAGGATTCCGAGCCCGACATCTACAACGCCATCCGCCGCGATGCACTGCTCGAAAACGTGACCGTTGACGAAAACGGCAAGATCGATTTCGCCGACAAATCCGTCACGGAAAACACCCGTGTCTCCTACCCGATCGAACATATCGAAAAGATCGTAAAGAATGTCCGTCCGATTTCCTCCGGCCCGGCTGCCGAAAATGTGATCTTCCTCTCAGCCGATGCCTTCGGTGTGCTGCCTCCGGTCTCCATTCTGACCCCGGAACAGACGCAGTATTATTTCCTGTCCGGTTTCACCGCGAAACTCGCCGGCACCGAACGCGGAATTACCGAACCCACTCCGACCTTCAGCGCCTGCTTCGGCCAGGCATTCCTTGAACTTCACCCGACAAAATACGGTGAGGAACTGGTCAAGAGAATGGAAAAGAGCGGTGCGAAAGCTTATCTCGTCAACACCGGCTGGAACGGTACCGGAAAACGCATCTCCATCAAAGATACCCGCGGTATCATTGACGCGATCCTCAACGGAGATGTACTGAAAGCCCCGACCAAGAATATCCCGTACTTCAACTTCGAAGTTCCGACCGAACTTCCGGGTGTGGATTCCGGAATTCTGGATCCCCGCGACACTTATGCGGATCCTTCCGAATGGGACACCAAGGCAAAAGACCTTGCCGGAAGATTCATCAAGAATTTCCATAAGTATGAAAACAATCCGGCCGGCAAGGCGCTTGTTTCCGCCGGTCCGCATATTGACTGAGCACAAAAGAATAGACAATTGAATAAGAAGGACCGGGTTTTCAATGCCCGGTCCTTTGACACTCTGTAATGATCAGTCCGGATGTCTTCTCACACTCTGCATATCCAGGATAAATGATTTTTCACAATGCGGGGCAGAAAGCCGGAAAACGAGGAAAAAATGGCAAAATTTGAAGCTTTATTTTTTGACATGGATGGCACCATGGTAGAAAACGGCTCGCTTATGCCGGCTGCTTTTCAGAAAGCCTTCGGGAATGCGGGACTGCCCATCGAGATCATCCCCTGGAGAGGAAGCGGTGCCACAGACTATGAAGTCATGGATATTTATCTTTCAGATTTTCCGCTCAATGAAACGCAAAAAGCCGATCTGAAAGAAAAGATCGCGGCCGACCTGAGATCCATAATTATCCGGCAGGTCCGTGAGAGTTCCCTCGGCGCGCTTCCTGGTGTTCCGGAACTGATCACCAGGCTGAACGATATGGGTATCAGGCCGGGACTCCTGACCGGAAACCTCGAAGCGATCGTAGGGCCGAAACTTGCCGCGGCAGGAATGAGAAGGGAAGACTTTTATTACGGCGGATTCGGAGATCACAGTCCGAACCGGCCGGAGACAGCAAGGAGAGCATTAGCATCCGCTTCCGCATTTTTCGGGCATGAAGTCGATCCTGCCCGGGCGCTTATCATCGGCGACACTCCTAATGATATTGCCTGCGCGAGAGCCGTTGACGCGGCAGTGCTGGCAGTTGCCACCGGACGCTTTTCTGTTGAACAGCTGCAAGAATATGATCCGGATTTTCTTCTGCCGGATCTCAGCGGCCATGACGTTTTTCTGAAAATTCTGGGAGTTTAGAAACTCACGGCCGGCAGCTGTCGAAAACATAAAAATATGTAACTATTCATAATGAGGCAAAGACGCGGGGCTCCAGCTCCGGCGGCGATCCGGGCGAAACCCCTGCCTCACGGAGAGGTTTTTTCGCTGACGCAGAATTGATTCAGCGGAACTGTCCCCGCTGACTCGCTCCGATCGCGGAGAACAGAGTTTTGAACAGATACAAAATAGAAAAAATAAATTTGCGGTGAGCATCACTTATTACTTTTCATTTACAAAAGGAGGATAGTTATGCTTTTAGATGATATTTTTGCCAACGTACCGGAATCTTATACGCAGGCAGATAAAGACCTGATCGAAAAGGCTTATTACTTTGCGGAAAAAGCTCACGAAGGCCAGAAAAGGGCATCCGGCGAGCCTTATTTCACGCACTGTGTTGCTGTCGCCCTGATTCTATGTGAAATGAAAGTACAAAGTATTGTTATCGCCGCAGCGCTGCTTCATGACACTGTTGAGGATACTTCCGTAACAGCGGAAGACATTCGCCGTGAATTCGGCGACGAGATCATGACGCTTGTGGATGGCGTGACAAAACTGACAGATATCCCGAACACAAACCGCATCGGGGGACCTGTCAGTTCAGATGATAAACCCGCGGAAACTGATGAAAGCATAAACGAAAAAGAACGGGCCCAGCGCAAGCAGGAATTAAAGACCGCCACGCTCCGCAAGACAATGGTAGCCATGACCAAAGATGTCCGGGTCATGATCATCAAATTAGCGGACCGTCTTCATAATATGCGGACACTCAGCTACACATCCAAGGAAAAACAGCGCCGAATCGCGAAGGAAACTCTTGATATCTATGCCCCGATCGCGAATGTGCTTGGGATCTGGCGTATAAAATGGGAGCTGGAAGATCTGGCTTTCCGCTATGTTCACCCCAACGAATATGCCCAGATCGCGGAAAACCTCGCCGCCACCCATGCGCTGCGGGAAAGGGAAATATCAGAGATCCAGACACGGCTGCAGGACATCATGGAAGCCGTACACATCGAATGTGAAATTACAGGCCGGCCAAAACATATTTATTCGATCTACGGGAAAATGCTCGACCGGAACAAACCCTTCGAGATGCTGCGGGATCTGAGGGGCGTCCGCGTTATTGTAAAAACGGTCGCGGACTGTTACTCCGCGCTGGGACAGATCCATACCCATTGGCGGCCCATACCGAATGAATTTGACGATTATATCGCCAACCCCAAGGATAACTTTTACCAGTCCCTTCACACAGCCGTCATTTATGATGACGGGAAACCGCTTGAAGTACAGATCCGCACATTTGAAATGCATCAGAATGCCGAATACGGTGTAGCCGCGCATTGGCGCTATAAAGGATCTGTCAAAGATCACTTCTTCGAAAACCGCATTGACTGGCTGCGCAGCGCCATGGATTGGCAGCAGGACACACCGGATGCCAATGAATTTGTCGAGGGAATGAAGTCTGATGTATTTGAAAACCGGGTCTATGTCTTTACCCCGCATCGCGACATTATCGACCTTCCGGCAGGTTCCACCCCTATCGACTTCGCCTACGCGGTCCACACGGAAGTCGGACACCGCTGCCGCGGCGCGAAGGTCAACGGCAAGATCGTTCCGCTGAATTATGTACTGAAGGAAGGCGATCAGGTATCCGTTACCACGGCCAAGCAGGGCGGCCCGAGCCGGGATTGGCTGAACCCCAATACAGGATTGGTCCATACACAGAAGGCCAGATCCAAGATCAGAGCCTGGTTCAAGTGGCAGGACAGAGAACAGAACCTCGCCCAGGGGAAAGAAACATTGAAACATGAGCTGGTGCGTTTGGGCCTGACAGATACTGATCTCAGCGAAATTGCGCCGAAAATCGATTACAAATCTTTAGACGATATGTATGTTGCCATTGGCTGCGGTGATCTTTCCCCGATCCGCGTGATCAATAAGATCAATGAAGAGATCAAAGCGATGAACCTGCCCCCGGTGCTGGCACCGCGCCCGCGCCCTCAGCACACTGACTCAGATGTTACCGTTCTGGGTGTAGGGAATATTTATACCACCTTTGGGAAATGCTGCAACCCCGCCCCGGGCGATGCGATCATCGGCTATATCACAATGGGAAGAGGCTGTACGATTCATAAATCCAACTGTCCCAATATCCTGCGCATCAAAAATACGGAAAGGCTCATCAATGTATCCTGGGGTGCGCCGACGCAGATCTATTCCGTCCCGATAATGATCAAAGCCTATGACCGGCAGGGACTGATCAACGATATCACAAATCTGCTGGTCAGTGAATCCATCAACCTGGAAAACATCAATGTCAAGACGAATCACAATTTTGTCAACGTGGACATTGTGGTCGATGTTCAGGATATCGCCCAGCTGAGCAGGCTGCTGAACAAGCTTGAAACGCTTCCGAATGTTGTTGATGCTTACCGGAAAAAACCGGGATAAAAACAATTGAAGAATAAATATCAGATTCGGGAGAAAGGCTGTGCCATGCAGAAAAAACGTACCTCACCGTCCTACACTCCCGCTGTTCGGCATGATCCCGTCATCCGTAACTGCCGCCGCACGGCATTCCACGCGGACCTTCAGCGATCCATCTTATCATACAGATATTCAGCCTGAAGTTTCTTTGTCCTGCTGACCGTATTCCTCACATGTCACCCCGTTCAGAAGAATTCTGATCAGGGCGTCCTGCACCGTATCTTCAGCGCACTGTCTTCTGTTTTTTATTTTCACCCTTCTGCTTTACATATGTACAACTTTGTTGTAAAATGTTGCAAGTCTATCAGGACGATGATATCCCATTGACCGGTTTTATCTCGATCCCGGCCAAATTATATGGAGTGTATAAATGGCTACAAAAATTCGATGCAAATATTTAGATTGTGCTTTTTTGGATGAAGGTTACTGTATTTCAGCTCAGATCGATTTGGATTCTGACAAAGGCTGCCAGACATATCAATCCAACGATGAACTTCCCATTGATGAAGCCCTCGATGATCTGGAAAACATCAATGATTGGGAAGAAGTGAATGATGACGAAATCGATGACGAAACTGATGATGATGATCCCTGGATGGATGAAGAAGACGACGAAGACGATTATAATTAATTCGGATGACTGCTGATCAGGTCTGCCTTATTCATCCGGGGCAGATGGTCAGCGCCGAATATCGTCAGGCAAAACGGATTTTACCTCTCGATTGATCATCAGATCGATCACATGAACCGGAAATTCCACCTCGTATCATTTCAAAAAAGATGGTTTGAAAACTAATGATGAAGCTGGAACAAATCGATGTGACCATTGGAACAGATGGTAAGATCCGTTTGCAAACTGCGGGTTTTTCCGGAAGCCTGTGCCTTGAAGCGACAAAAGAATTGGAAGAGCTTCTCGGCAATAAAGTCATTGAACGTGAGATGACAGCTGATTTTTACGATCCGGCTGTCAACCGGACAGCGGAAAAACTGAAGATCCGTCACTGAGATGGATATCCAGATTCACAAAATCGTAAAGGGCAGTCGGGCGAACGGCCCCGGGATCAGGAATGTTGTTTGGTTCCAGGGCTGTTCGCTTAACTGTCCCGGATGTTTTAATCCGCTGACACATGACCCGCTTCAGGGTGAAAAGATACAGACAGGAACATTGTGCCGTATACTTCTCGATCCATCTTTTCCCTGTAACGGTATTACGATCAGCGGCGGCGAGCCGTTTCAGCAGGCTGCCGGGCTCCTTTCCCTTCTGAAAATGCTGCGCGAAATGGATTCGCCTCCGATCCTTGTTTTCAGCGGTTATACGGAATCTGTTTTGCGCAGGAATAAACATTTCTCACCCTGCCTCAGTCTTATAGACGCGCTGATATGCGGACCATATCGCCGGAATATTCCGCCTGCCTTTGAACGGTTCTGTTCATCCGGAAATCAGAAACTTGTTATCCTCTCGGATCGTTATCATACTGAAGATTTTCGGGACCTTCCTCTGAATGAGATCATGATCGACCATCAGGGAAACACGGAAATAAGCGGTATTTATTTTTAATCTTTATCATTTTTTAAGGTAGAATAATAATAATCACGGTTTGATTGGGAGAGAGCGTATGGTAAAAATAAAAAGCTGGTTTTCTTTACTTCTGCTGTTATTGGCCCTGTTATCCTGTACGCTTGCGGTAAATGCCGATAATAATGTTGTAGATATATACTTTTTCCGTGGTGAAGGCTGTTCGCATTGTGCCGCAGAAGAACCATATCTGAAATACCTGCAGGATGATGTCTATAAAGGGCAACTCAACATCCACGAATTTGAGATATGGTATAACGAAGAAAATGCCGATATGGCCAGAACTTTTCTGGAAGCATATGAAGAGACCAACAACGGCGTACCGATGACTTTTATCGGTACACATTATATTTCAGGTTTTTCGGATGATCTCCGGATGGCCTTCCGTGAGGCCATTGATGATGAACTGGCGAACGGTCCGGTAAATCCCAAAGATATCGTTGACAAGAAGATCACACTGGATCGTATTCCTACAGATGAAGTCGTAAATATTTATTTTTTCCATGGTGACGGATGTCCCCATTGCGCCGAAGAAGAACCGTATCTGCAGTATCTGAAAGATGAAGTATTTAAAGAACACATCAGGATCCATGAATACGAACTATGGCATGACCATGACAATGCGGAAATGGCGGAGCAGTTTGCTGCCGCATACGGCGGTGAATTCACAGGTGTTCCGCTGACATTTATCGGTACACAGGCAATAACCGGATTCAATGAAAATACACAGCAGCAGATCCGGGATTTGATCGAATTTGAACTTGCCAGCAAACCTATCGACCCGATAGATATATATAACGGAACGCTTACCATTGAACAGGTCGAACAAGCCCGCACCGCCAAGCCGGAAGAACAGATCACAACGATCACTGTCCCATTTATCGGGAAAGTGGATCTCCAAAACAAGAGCCTGCTTTTAACAACGATCATTATCGCGATCGTCGATGGCGTAAATCCATGTTCCCTCTGGGTTCTGACAATGCTGCTGGCCATGGTCGTACATACGGATTCCCGCAAAAAGACACTGATCATCGGTCTGGTCTATCTTTTCGTAACCGCACTCATTTACGCACTGTTCATTTTGGGCGTTTTCTCCCTGCTCAATTACGTAAAGTATATGAAATGGATCCAGGTAGTCGTAGCCTGCATCACACTTGTTCTCGGATTGATCAATCTTAAAGATTATTTCTTCTTCAAACAGGGTGTTTCGCTGACGATTGATGACGAAAAGAAACCGGGATTATACAAGAAAATGCGGAATGTTCTGAAAAACACCGATAACACCTGGGCCATGATCGGCGCCACCATCGTTCTGGCAGCCGGGGTAAGCCTGGTAGAGTTTTCCTGTACGGCCGCATTTCCGGTGATCTGGTCCAATATTCTTTCCGCTCACGGCGTGACCAAACTGGAATTCGCACTGCATCTGGTGCTGTATATGCTGCTCTATCAACTGGATGAAATGCTGATCTTCCTGGCGGTCGTTATCACAATGAAATCCCAAAAGATGGAGGAAAAGCACGGCCAGGTGCTGAAGCTTTTCAGCGGCTGTCTCATGATCGCTCTTTCCGTCGTAATGATCTTCAAACCCGCTTTAATGAATAGTCTCAGCAGTACACTGATCGTCTTCGGTGCGGCGATCGCAGCCACCTGTATCATCCTGCTCTTTACCGGAGTGATCCTGCCGAAATTCGGAATTTATATCGGGCACATGAAAGGGAAAGAAAAGTCAGACCGATAGCCATACGGCTTCAGCCGTTTGTGAACTATTCACGAATAATGAAAAAAGCCGGTTATTCCGGCTTTTTTTCATTCCGATACCAGGCCCTGTTCTTTCAGAAATTTCAGGTCTTTTGGTGTCAGTTCCGCTTTTTGGAGCAGGTCAGGACGCCGCTGCGCCGTCCGCAGCAGGCTCTGCTGGCGGCGCCATTCATTGATTTTCGCATGATTTCCTGAGAGCAGGACATCCGGAACCGTCCAGCCGCGAAATTCAGGCGGACGGGTATAGTGGGGATATTCCAACAAATAGGATGCATGAGAATCATCAAACGCGCCATCCGGATCCCCCAGTACACCGTTTAAGTTACGGCTGATGGCATCGATCAGGATAAGCGCCGGAAGCTCACCTCCGGTCAGTACATAATCCCCAATGGATATTTCATCCGTTACCAGATGCTCCCGGATCCGCTCATCAAAGCCCTCATATCGCCCGCAGATCATCGCCAGCCGGGGATATTCCGCAAATTTCTGTGCGTCCTGCTGTGTGAAGATACGTCCCTGCGGCGTCAGGAGTATCACCGGACAGTCCGGCGGCGTACCGACTACCGCTTCCACCGCTGCGAAGACCGGATCCGGTTTCATAACCATCCCCCCGCCGCCTCCGTAAGGGGGTTCATCAGTGATATGATGCCTGCCTTCCGCCCAGTTCCGGATATCATGAACATCAACCGAAATTAACCCGTTTTCAATCGCTTTGTTCAGGATCGAACAGCCAAGATATCCGCTGAAGACCTGCGGGATCAATGAGAATACGTCAAATTTCATCGTTATAGTGCTTTATCTGATAACCTGTTTCCTCTGCGAATTCTTCAGCTTTTGTACCGGTGTCCGGCATTTCGAAAGAATTCATGAATAAATGCTGAAAAGCCGGAAAATTCCGGCTTTTTCATTACTGCATCATTTCCATTTTATTTTTATGCTGGACCTTGCCGCGTTCTTCTGTATCAAGGATCCGTTTCCGGATACGGAAATTCAGCGGTGTCACTTCCAGCAATTCATCTTCCGCCAGATATTCAATTGCTTCATCCAGGCTCATTTGACGGATCCCGTTCAAACGCACCTCGATATCCTTGTTGGATTGCCGCATATTGGTCAGATGCTTTTTCTTACAGACATTTACCGCAAGATCGCTGTCACGAAGTGATTCACCCACAACCATGCCTTCATAAACATCCACCCCGGGGCCAATGAAAAGCATGCCGCGTTCTTCAGCATTTTTCAGGCCATAAGTCGAGGTCGTCCCGTTTTCCCAGGCAACAATGGAATTCGTGACACGTCCGCTGATGGGACCTGCATAGGGAGCATACTCCAGAAAATTCTCGTTCAATACCCCCATACCATGAGTAGCTGTTAAGAACTGATAGCGGAAACCGAGCAGGCCGCGTGTCGGGACAACATAACTCAGATGGGTCGAACCGTCTTTATTATCCACCATGTTCTGCATCCGGCCCCGGCGAGTTCCGAGCATTTCGACAACAGTACCGACCGTATCCGGGCTGGTATCAATATCGACCTCTTCATACGGTTCCAGCGTTTCGCCCGCGGCGCCTTTCATGAAGATAACTTCCGGCCGGGAAACCTGAAATTCATAACCCTCTCGGCGCATCGTTTCGATCAGGATCGCCAGATGAAGTTCACCGCGTCCGGAAACCACAAACTGATCCGCGCTGTCAGTATCTTCTACACGAAGCGCGACATTATTACGAAGTTCATCATACAGGCGCTGCCGAAGTTTCCGGGACGTTCCCCATTTGCCTTCATTCCCGGCAAAAGGAGATGTATTCACTCCGAATGTCATTTTGACAGTCGGTTCTTCCACATAAATTGCCGGTAAGGCATCCTGATGTTCCGGATCGGAAAGCGTATCCCCAATAGATATGCCTTCAAGCCCGGCGATCACAACAATATCTCCTGCGGTCGCTTCCGTAGTTTCGGTCTTTGTCAACCCGCTATAGGTATAAAGATAACGGGCCTGCTCTTTGGTCACCGTTCCATCCGGGCATAACCGGGCCATCATTTCCCCCGCGTGGATCTTGCCGCGGTTGATCCTGCCGATAGCCGAAAGCCCGCGGTAATCATCATAGGCGATATTCGTCACAAGGAGCTGGAACGGCGCATCCAAATCCACCTTCGGCGGATTAATATTTTCAAGGATCACATCAAAAAGAGGCTGAAGATTTGGACCGAGATCAGGTGTCAGGCCTGCCCTGCCATCAATACCATTTGCGTAAACAATAGGGAAGTCCGCCTGTTCATCAGTCGCGCCCAGCTCAATAAAAAGGTCAAATGTTTTGTTCAGTGTTGTATCCGGATCAGCGTCACGGCGGTCCATTTTATTGATCACAACAATGACCTTATGGCCCATAGCCAATGCTTTTTTCAGCACAAACCGGGTCTGGGCCATCGGCCCTTCAGCGGCATCTACCAACAGCAGAGCCCCATCGACCATATTCATCACACGTTCGACTTCACCACCGAAATCCGCATGCCCCGGAGTATCCACGATATTGATCTTGACCAGATCGCCGGTTTTGGGATCCGGAATGGTTATTGCCGTATTCTTGGAAAGGATCGTGATCCCACGTTCCCTTTCCAGATCATTAGAGTCCATCACCCGTTCCGTAAGCTGCTGATTTTCCCGGAACACTTTTGCCTGCCGCAGCAGCTGATCGACAAGCGTCGTTTTACCATGGTCGACATGGGCAATAATGGCAACATTCCGAATATCTTTTCTTTCTGTAATCATCTGAATCCAATCTTTTCTGTTTCGTTTTTTCCAAAAAAGCCTGATGGCAAAAATCATTAAAATTGCAAATGGATTATATCGAATTTCCGCACTTTCGGCTGAAATACGTCTTAATTTTATGATACTTTTGTCATATTTTCCATTTTCATTTGAATGACGACAGTCTGTACCGATTAAATTTGTTGATGTTTCATAAATAAATTCATATATTGAAACATGCGATATAATTATGCAGAAGGTTTTTGCAACATATGGCGCAATTACGAAGTGAATGGAAATATATTTGTACAGACGGGCAGCTGGAAATGATCAGATCACGGATCAGCGGAATACTCGCTCACGACGATCATTCCGGTCCCGACGGGTCTTACAGGGTCCGCAGCCTTTATTTCGATGATTACCGTGATACATGTGCTCTCGGAAATGAGTCCGGCGACGGTATCCGGTATAAATACCGTGTCCGCTATTACAGTGACGACACTTCCGCTCTGCATCTGGAACGGAAAGCAAAACGGTACGGGCTTGGGCATAAAAAAAGCTGTCCGCTGACGATGGATGAATGCAATATGTTATTGGACGGGAATTTCTCCGGCCTGTACTGGCAGACAGAGAAACCATTACTGCAGGAGTTTTGTGTTCTGTCGATGACACGTTTGTTTTCTCCGAAAGCGATCATCGATTATGAACGGACAGCATTTGTCGAACCGATCACAAATATTCGGATCACGCTGGACAAAAATATTTCCGCCGCCCAAGATTATATGTCATTTATAAACGGTTCCTACTGCTGTATTCCGCTGCAGGATATCCATCAGAATATTCTGGAAGTCAAATTCGATGAGATCCTGCCGGGATGGCTCAGGCAAATGCTGGAAAGCCTGAACATCCAACAGACAACTTTCTCAAAATATTACCTTGGAAGAAAACAATTGGAGGCAATTCTGCGATGAACATGATCCGCAACGTTTTTGAACATATTGCTGCCACATATGGCAATGATGCAGTCAGCACGAAAATTATCCTTTCCGTTCTGGCAATGGTCCTGATACTCTCGGTTTACGAAAATATTGTTTACCGGCTGGTATCGCACAGATCGTTTTATAACAAATCTTTTAATATCTCGATCACAGCTCTCCCCTTTTTCATTGCCACGATCATCCTGTGTCTTCAGTCCAATTTAGTCATAACACTGGGTACCATCGGCGCACTTGCCATTATCCGCTACCGCACCGCGGTCAAAGATCCGGTCGATATGCTCTATATTTTATGGTCGATTCATACCGGCATCATCTGCGGATGCCAATTATATGAAGTAGCTGTCCTGACTTCTCTGGTCGTAACGATCGTTCTGTTGATCCTTGAAAATATCAACTTCGGCAGAAAACCTTATATTCTGGTGATACACACCAGGGAGAACGCTGAAAATGAGGTCACAGCGGTGCTTAAGGATTACACCAAATCATATAAAATCAAAAGCCGAAACTTCAGCCAGAACGGGATTGATTATGTGATAGAGTTATCCGTCAAAGATCCTCAAACCCTGACAGACAAGTTCCAAAGCATGAATTTCATAGATCGGTTTTCTGTTATCCAATACGATGCTGAAGACATTCTCTGAAAGCTGATAGAATGAGAAGGAATCTGAACAGGTTCTTTTTTGCCATTTCGATTGTTTTGCTTTGCATTTCGATCAGACAAATCTCTGACAGGAATTATTATTCGCAATTCCTTCTTTCTGAAGCAGATTTTCAGCAAATAAAAACCGGCAGAAAAGAAAGCAAAAAGGAATTGCTGAGCGGTTTCTCGATCAACAATTTTCCGCTGATTTACGATGAAACGGAAAGCAGATGGTTTTACACACGATCCGATGACAAGCGGTATTCTGACTTTCCGCTAAATTTTGATTCGACCGTAAGTAATGTAAAAATTGCTTTTTCAGAAGAATTACATCCCGGCGGAACCGTTCCGCTGATCGCGTACACAGATGAAGAATACAAAACATATTCTCTGATTTATACAAGTCTGCCTTTAATACATCTTGAATGTGAAACAACAGACATACCTTACCGTCCATCAATACCTGTCAGATTTACCTTATTTGAGAACAGTGCAAAAACCAGACAACCGATAATATTTTCAGACGGGATCATTCACTTACGGGGAAACGGAACACGAAAATATTCAAAAAAACCTTTTCGAATTACGCTAACAACACAACCGGCCGGAAATGAGTTTAAGGAAAATGACTCATCGCTGTTAGGTATGCGTCAGGATGGAGACTGGCTGTTACATCCTGCTTATGTTGACCAGGAGAAAATCAGGAACGTTTTCTCTTCAAACCTTTGGTTCAATTCCTGTGCCGGAGACAATATTTTTGGAATCAAAAATGGTATGGAATATCACTTTGTTGAATTATTCCTGAACCATCAATATTGGGGATTGTACGCGATAAGCTATCCGATCGACGTAAAACAGATGGATATCTATCCCAAATCCAACGGAGAATATGAAGAGTTTTTATTTAAACAGAAATATTGGGGACCTGTAAACCCGGACTATTCTGACCTGAAAGAATACCTTCCGCTCCAGTTTTCGACCAGCGAAGCAAATGAGGATTATGGATTTTCTATATTGAAATTGTATCTGGAGAATGTTGATTCCAATGCACGCAACGGGTTGTACAACAATGATGAGAAAAATGCAATAGACATATGGCTTTTTACGAAACTGATCCAGGCGATGGACAGCATCTCTTTTCCCGGAAAAATGAACAACATTATCTATACGATAAAAATTTTGGACGGAGAAAGGAAAATAATTTACACACCCTGGGATATGGACGCCACATGGGGGAACAGTTTTAATTTTGGCCTGTATGGTAAAGACATCATTTATCAATTAGATCCATCTGACAACACTTTGGAAATGACATTAAATCCGGTTTCTGTGTTGTTACATCAGGAAAACAATTCTAAGATAATCCAAAAAATCAGACAGCGTTATGAGGAACTGCGGTCATACAGATGGTCCAATGAAGTGATCGACGAAATGCTGGATGAATTTGAAAATGAGATTTACAATTCCGGAGCATATGTCCGGGATATGGAACGCTGGCCAGGCGGAGCATATCAGGATCCATATCTTGGCCTGTCAGTTTTCAAAACATATGTCCATAAACGTCTTCTATCTATGGATGATTATATTGAAAGGCTTTGACAAATTGTTCAGTTCAAAAGACAGATCGAAGATAACATTTTTTCTGAATAATTCAAAGAAAACATTGCTGTCGGTGATTTTATTATCACTCAGCATTATTTTTCTATTTAAATATTCAGTTCAAACAATAGATCAAAGCAATTACGAAAAGCTCATGATATCCGAGGATGACTTTCAGCAGCTGATTTCCGGACGGACGGTAAGTACCAGTCCGCTGTTAAACAGGATTTCATTCAACGATCTGCCTTTGGCATATGATAAAACAGGAAACCGTTGGTTTTACACCGCGCCCAGTGATACACAGTTGCATGATATCACAGTAAGCTATTCCGCATACAAAAAAAACATCGGAATTGCATTTACCCGGGAGATCGTCCCCGGCCATACTGTTCCTATGATCGTATACACAGAAGATGAATATGAAGTCTCAGCGATCGTAATTACAACAATTCCTATCATGCAGATTGACTGCGAAACCACAGAAATATGGATAAATTCAATCCCGATGCAATTTACACTTATTGACAATCGGAACGAAAACAGACAACCTGTCATCAAATCAGAAGGAACCATCCATGTAAGGGGAAATACAGCACAGTTACATCCCAAGAAACCGTATCGGATCTCGCTCACAACCAAATCGATTGGAGGGGTCCAAAAAGAAAACCAGATATCCATTTTAGGAATGCGCAAGGATGATGATTGGATCTTATATCCGGCTTACAACGATCAGGAAAAAATCAGAAATGTTTTTTCTTCCAATCTCTGGTTCAATTCCTGTGCCGGAGATAATAGCTTTGGCATGAAAAATGGTATGGAATATCGCTATGTCGAGCTGCTGCTGAATCATCAATACTGGGGGTTATATGCAGTAGGCTTTCCGATTGACGCAAAACAAATGGGAATTCAACCGGAGAAAAACGGCCATTATGAAGAATTCTTATTTAAACAAAAAAGCTGGGGGCCTACAAGCCGGGATTATTCTGACATCAGAGAATATTTGATTTCTCAGATCATTATGCTCAAAGCAGATGAGGATTATGGACTCTCTGTCATGGAAATGTTTTTCGAGCATATTTACACCGATTGTCCTAACGGGATGTATAACTATGATGTAAAAAATGCCATAGATGTTTGGTTATTCTTGAAATTAATTCAGGCAATGGACAGTATTGACCAACCGGGAAAAATAAATAACATGATTTATTCGATCAAATCGATAGATGGGGAAAGAAAACTGATATACACCCCGTGGGATATGGACGCCACCTGGGGAAACGAAAGCGGTTTCCAATTCATAGATTACAGAATTGACCCATCCGACAACAGTCTTGAAATGACTCTAAATCCGGTTTCGGTTTTGTTGAATAATGACAACCAATTGGGGCTTTCAAAAAAAATCAAACAGCGGTATACAGAATTGAGGCAGGAAAGCTGGTCAGACCAGGCTGTTGACGCAATGCTTGACGGATTTGAACAGG
Organism: Flexilinea sp.; assembly: GCA_036723985.1. Taxonomy (GTDB): domain Bacteria; phylum Chloroflexota; class Anaerolineae; order Anaerolineales; family Anaerolineaceae; genus Flexilinea. Next base: position 12,733 of record DAIMGK010000041.1, on the reverse strand, counting down.
ATATCTATGGCTCGGGCGCATATGTCCGGGATGCGGAACGTTGGCCGCATGGAGGATATCAGGATCCGGATATAGCTTTGTCCAGGTTCAGAACCTATGTTCACAAACGATTCGAATCACTGGATGCCTTCATTGAAAATTTATGAAAACTTTAAACCATTTTTCAAATGTTTTCAAACTGTGTAAATTTAAATTGTGATAAACTAATTCTAAGATAATAAAAAAGTCAGATATCAGACCGGTCGGAAAAACAAACCGTCCGTCCCGTCTGAGAATGATGAGGAAATTATGAAAAAAGCTTTGATATTGACCGCTGACGCAGGGTTTGGTCACCGCGCAGCGGCGAACGCCATCGCTGATGCTCTGAAACGCTATCCGGATCCTCAAATTGAACCCTATATCATTAATCTGCTCGACGACCCATCTACACCGCAATGGCTGAGGAACACACAATCTGATTTTGACAAGATCGTTCGGGATATACCCGGCGTATATGAAGCAGCCTATGACCGAAGCGATAAACCCGGTCCGACAACTATTGCACATTTGGGACTTGCGGCAATTCTCTATAACGCTTTCAGCAAAACAATGAAAGACGTTGAGCCGGACGTGATCATCAGCACCTATCCGCTTTACAGCGGCCCGGTCTATGCATGGTATATGCGTAATGAATCTCTCATGCGGACAAAAGATGGTGAACAATATCTGAGTAACGAACCGAAGAAAAAACATACGCCTTACATTCAGGTCGTTACCGATCTTTACTCAGTCCACTCTATTTGGTTCAGTTATTCACCCGATCGAATATGTGTTGCGACTGACAAAGTACGGATGGATGCGATCCAGTTCGGATGCCCACCGGGACATGTCATCTGCACCGGCATTCCTGTCCGTCCGGATCTGACCGAAATAACTATAGCTAAGGCAAAACTGCGGTCATTTTACGGGCTTGATTCGAATCTTCCGCTGATGCTGGCAGTAGGGAGCAAACGTGTAACCGGGATGATCGACTATCTCAATGTCGCAAATCACAGCGGTTTCCCGCTCCAGATCGTCATGGCTGCTGGCGGTGATGACAATCTTTACCGGCAGATGAAAGAAATCGAATGGCATGTTCCTGTAAAGATCTATAACTATTGCAACACGCTCAGCGAACTGATGCTTACTTCCGACATGATCCTTACAAAAGCAGGCGGGCTGATCACCAGTGAGAGCCTGGCTGCAGGGCTTCCCATGCTGCTTTGTGATGTTCTTCCGGGACAGGAAGAGGGAAATGCAAAAGTTGTAGAAGAAGGCGGGGCCGGAAAACAGCTGAGAAGTCAGCTGGATATGCTGGAAACACTCTGCCATATGCTGATGGACAATGGCGCAAAGATGAAAACCATGCAGCAGAAGGCCAGACAAATTGGTAAACCAAACGCCGCGCGTGATATCAGCCTGATGGCGGAAGAGCTGATCCGTGAATCCGAAAGCGAATTTGTGAACGGAATTGACATATACTGAACGAATGAAACGAAGCTATCGCCGATCATAAGACCGCTTTCTGCCTCTCCATCCACTCTGCTGCAGAAAAATTCTGTATTTAATGTCTTAATTTTCATTCAATCCTCCGGGCAAAGTGTATAATTACCGCTGCAAGGAGTAAAAAAATGCCTATTTACGAATACATTTGCAGACAATGCAGCAATAAATTTGAAGCGATGCGCAGTTTCAGTCAGGCAGATGACCCAATCGCCTGTGACCATTGCGGCAGTCAGGATACATTCCGAACGGTATCAAAATGTTTCAGCAAAGGTGACGGTATCACCGTTTCAACAACTGTCGGCGGCGGTTGTTCCGGATGCTCCGGTGGAAACTGCTCCCACTGCCATTCATAAACATTTAAATCAAAAACCAGCAGCCGGAAGGGTATAGCAGCATTTTTCCAAAAATCAGGACAAGCCGCAAGCCATCGGCTGCATCCAAGGATAGTTATTATGAAAATGAATCATTTTTTGTCTGTTGCTGATTACAGCGAACCGGAATTAATGCACATTCTGGATGTTGCAAAGCAGTTAAAAGCCGAATTGAAAGCAGGCGGCAATCAGCCCATCCTTGCAGGAAAGACACTCGCTCTGGTTTTCCAGAAAGCCAGCCTGCGCACCCGTGTCAGCTTTGAGATCGGCATGCACCAACTGGGCGGATATGCCTTCTACCTTTCTCCGGATGAGATCGGTCTCGGGAAACGGGAAGCCGTGAAAGACGTCGCTCAGGTTCTGGGTGGATATGTCGATGCCATCATGGCCCGCGTATTCCAGCATCAGCACATCGTTGAACTGGCACAGTATGCCGGTATTCCCGTCATCAACGGTCTTTCTGATTACAACCACCCCTGTCAGGGGATGGCAGATGCCATGACTATTATTGAAGAATTCGGTCAGCTGAAGGGCATCAATGTCAGTTTTATCGGCGACGGCAATAACGTTGCGGTCTCACTGATGCACATCTGTGCCCGCATGGGAGCCAACTTCACCATCGCCAACCCTGAAGGCTATGATATGCCGAAAGAAGCCATCGAATTAGCCGAAAAATTTGCCGCTGAATCCGGAAGCAAACTCACTTTCCTCCGCGACCCGAAGGAAGCAGCCCATGGCGCTCAGGTACTCTATACCGATACCTGGGTAAGCATGGGACAGGAAGCTGAAAAGGCTGTCCGCGAACAGGTCTTCCGCCCTTATCAGGTGAATCAGGCTCTTGTTGACCTGGCTGATAAAGACGCTATCGTTATGCATTGTCTGCCTTCCCACCGCGGACAGGAGATCACGGATGAAGTCCAGGATGGTCCGCACTCCCGGGTCTTCCCTGAGGCTCATAACCGTCTACACGCTCAGAAAGGTGTTCTCGCCTGTCTGCTGGGCGGAATGTAACCGTTATACGGAAATTATCCCAACCCCATAAACCAAACATGATAAAAGAAGGCGCAAATGCGCCTTCTTTGCATATTTTAAACATATCAAAAAATCAGATCTGATTCAGTATCCGCTGAATAAACTGCAGGATAAGCATCAGTATGATCGGACTCAAATCGAACATTCCAAATCCCGGCATAATTCTCCGGATCGGATCGAGGATCTGATTCATCAGCCCATCAAGCCACTGCCGCGGGGGGAAATCCGGCGGTACAAACCAGGACATGACACAATAGATCACAAGCAATGTAGAGGTTACATTGATCAGCACAGAAAGAAATAACCTGATAAAACCCATAGAGACTCCGGTAACAAACGTTAGACGTTAGATTTTCACATACCGGTCCGCTGCAGATCAAAGGCAGCAGCTGTTTTGTGAATGTCCAAATCACTGCCGGTCAGTTACCGGCCTTTTTATATTCGCGGGGACCGACAAGAGCTGTCCCGATACGGACGATCGTCGCTCCTTCTTCCACAGCGGCGGGATAATCACTGCTGGTTCCCATGGAGAGTTCTGTAAGTCCCGCATGGAGGTTGGCGTTCAGATATTCAAGTATCTTCCGTGTCCGGACAAAATACTTCCGGTTTTCTTCCCCATCCTCCGCATATGGCGGCAGGATCATCAGTCCCTGAACATTCAGATGCGGGTAAGAAAGGAGTATTTCAAAGTCACGCAAAAAACTATCAGGCACTGATTCATCCGGAAAATGCCAGCCGCTCTTCGAAGACTCATCACCGACATTGCATTCGACCAGAACCGGCATGATCCTGCCCCGTTCCGCGCACAGGCTTTCCATTTTTTCCGCGATCTCCGGACGGTCCAGCGAATGGTACGCATCAAACAGATCCGCAACGATTTTCGCCTTTCGGCTCTGCAGATGGCCGATCATCGCAAGGGTTGCTTTTTCCGTACGGAAAGCGGATATCTTGCCCACCGTTTCATCCGGATAATTCTCCCCAAAACAACGGATACCGGCTTCCATCAGGCATGCCACAACTTCAGCCGGTTTTGTTTTCGTAACCGCCATAAGCCGCACATCGGATCCATTTCGTCCGCTGCGCTGTGCGGCATGGTCCAGTTTTTCCCGAATATCCTCGATATTTTTAAGAATCACATTCACATTAACCATACACCCATCCGAATTCCGGGTACACACTATCCCAACGTGATCAAAACACCGAAACGCCCTGTTTTTCCATGGTCGCCCCGATGTGAAAACCATTCATCTTTATGACAGACAGTACAAATCCCGGCGGTATCGATTTTCTTTACACCCTGCTCCTGCAGCTGTATCCTGTTTGCTTTCCACAGGTCGAGACGGATCCGGTTTTCACTGTTATCACTGATCTCCGGATACCGATCACCGAATGCTTTCCGGAATTTTCCTGCCACATCTTCTTTAACTTCGAAATGATCCGGACCGATGGAAGGCCCAATACCCGCTATCAGGTCATTCGGATCCGTGCCATAAAGTTTCCGCATATTCCGAATCATCACCGCGCAGATATTCGCCACAGTACCGGGCCATCCCGAATGATACACCGCCACGGCCTTAGATTTCGGATCATAAAGGATGACAGGAACACAATCTCCGAACCGCTGGACCAGTGTAACATCCGGTTTGTCAGTCATCAATCCATCCGCCCGCAGCGGCCGTTCCTGAGACATATCCCGCGGCACATCCGCTGCGATCACAGTCGTGCCATGATGCTGCCAGCCGTCATAGCGGGTCTTCAGATCCAGGCCGAAAACAGAGAACATGCGGGAAAGATTTTCGATCACGTTCTCAGCTGAATCCCCTCCCGTCGTAGCCATGTTGAGCGATGCGAAAGGTTCCGGACTGACTCCGCCCAGCCGGGTAAAAAAACCGTGTTTGATACCCAATTCACAAAATGACTCAAACTGATAATACCGCAGTCCGTTTTCTTCTCTGACGATCATTTGCTTATTTCATCCATTTCTATCACAAGGCCTGTTCATTGTGATCTGTTTTCTGATCCTGCCGAAGGGATTCCTCCAGGGCAGGCAGAAGATACCAACAGAGACAAAAACCAAATAAAGCTCCGGTCACGGTACGCAGCAGCGGCGTGCTTTCCCGATAGGGGAAAACCGCGGGGAGAGCATTTCCCAAAAGCTGTGTAATACCGTCTGCCGCGACAGGCAATACTCCGATAACAAAAGGCAGGACCCAACGCGGCCTGGGAATACGGCAGCCGCTCAGGGAAAAGATGACGCAGAAAACCGCCATAGCGGCGTAAATTGCGGTATCCCTCTGGCAGATCGCCATCTTATATCCCATCTCCGGCGTCCCGTAAAAATTTCGTCCGGCTAAAAAATCCATCGTTGAACCCGATGCCCCGGTAAAGCTGAGCATATCGCTTCCTTCCGGGACCACCGCGGGATACCAGGCCTGTTTCCCGAATAAAAACCAGGAGCGCTGCGGCATCTGATGACACAGGATACGGAAATATTTATAGACCCATCCCGCAGGTCTTTCCATCCCCCGGTTCATCAGTACCGCCGGAAGCAGAGCCAGCGCAATATGCAGGATAAAAACAAACGCGAATATCAAAGCATATCCGCGCCGTAGGAATCCGTTGAACCGTCCGTTTGTCCATTTCACGTCAGTCTGTCACCTCGACCTTCGTTCCCTGCAGTCCGGCTGCCACGATATCCAGATCACCGGGATCCAGACCGACAAACGGATTCGTCCAGCGGTAGATCCATTTCGCGTCTTCATTACGGCAGTTGATGCAGCCGTGAGAACGTGCCACACCAAAACTGTTATGCCAGAAGACCCCGTGAATTGCCGCTCCCCCCTTGGCAAACATATAATTCCAGGGAACGCCCGGCGTATCCCATCCGCCTCCGGATTGAGAACCGGCCATATGCAGGGAAATCAGTTTCCGGTGCGGAGAATGATTTCCCACAGGCGTTTTATAACTCTCGGTAATGGTACCGTCATCGCCATAGATCCGTCCGGAAGACATGCGGCAGAAATAAACTTCATCTTTCCCTTCAAAACAGGTCAGTGTCTGATAGGTCAGGTTCGCGAGGATCCGCTTTTCTTCCGCCTCCGGGTGGATCTGCGCGATATCTTCATTCCTGATCCTGCGAAAGGCACGGCCATCCGCGTACACGATATCTCCATAGGTCCCGTAAAGCTCATTCACACGGTACATGACCGTTCCGCTGTAACTGGTCCGGATATCGTCGATCCAGAATACCTGACCGTAATAGACCCTCGGATTGTGGTTATAGATCTGCTGGTACCAGGGTGAAATCGGATCGTTGTCAAATGTCAGCCCGACATAAGGGACCGTCACCTCAGCCCAGAATCCCCTTCCCACACTGGTCTGCGGCAGATCCGTTTCCAATGTGTTCGGCTCGTTCTTCACTTCCTGCACATTCGGAGAAAAAGCATAACCGTAGGGCGTCTCATACCATGTTGCGATCGGCGTCCCCGCGGGAGCTTCCCCCACTACTTCACGGTAAATCGGGAAAAGCGTATCTTCATAAACGATCTTGACGATCGGCGCATCCGCAGACGGACGGGAGCGGAAGTTCAGAATGCCGGAGGAACAGTTTCTGCCCAAAAATTCCGCATCCGGGAAATTATCCAATGCAGCCGCACCGGCCAGATGGCTTCGAAAGATCGATGCCTCCACGTCTTTTGGCAAAAACAGGACGCCTGCGGCAGCCGCGGCGGTTTTCAAAAAATCTCTTCTTGACAGTTTATATTCCGACATACATTACTTTCTGCGTATGCAAGCATTCGGTTCCGGAACAGATCCTGATCATCTTCCGAATATCTCAATCCCTCATACGGTCTTTATTACGCTGAAAATCGCGTTTCGCGATCTCATTGCGCTTGTCGTACAGTTTCTTCCCTTTTGCCAGGCCGATCTCGACCTTCGCCAATCCATGTGTCAGATAGACCCGCAGCGGAATGACAGTAACGCCCTTCAGGCGGACTTCATTCCATATCTTTCGGATCTCACGTTTATTCAGCAGCAGACGGCGGGAACGGGTTGGATTATGATTATAACGGCTGGCCGGATCATAAGGCGCGATATGCGCACCGACAAGCCAGGCTTCCTTCCCGTCTTCGACTTTAACGTAAGACTCTCCCAGGCTCATCTGCCCGGCACGGATCGACTTGATCTCACTGCCCTGCAGCGAGATCCCTGCCTCATAGGTTTCCAGAATAAAATACTCAAACCGCGCTTTGCGGTTGGTAGCAACAATTTTTTCACTCATGCCTATATTTTAGCACGATTGCGTACAAATCCCATTACACTGATGAATACACAATACCTGTTATCAAAAAAACTAACGACTAATTACGATTCTCTTTCATCCGCTTTACGATATCAAGACCGATGGATTCCTTTTCGTCGAGCCCGATCAGCCGGGAAACAAGGAGATCTGCTTCTTCCGGAGTGAAATTGGTGAACGGACGGCGGGCGTAACCGGCAGGGACTCCCGCGGCCCGGAGCCAAAGCTTCATACATGCCATCATACTGCCGCTATCCACACCAAGGCTTATCACATGCAGCGCTTTTTGCTGCAGTTCGGCAGCGGTTTTTACATCGGAACTTTTCACCGCGTTCCAGATACGCTGATACAGATCCGGGATACAGTTATAAAACGTCCCGATGATCCCATCCACACCGAGCGCGATATTTGACGATCCGAGTTCATCACAGCCGCCATAGATACGGAAACCCTGCTTGCAGGCATCCCGGATCCTGGTCACTTCATACAGTGCCGTACCGGTATATTTCACGCCCCATACATTTTCGATTTCCGAAAGCTTTTGGATCATATCTACGGTCAGCATACCCGCCAGGGGAACATTATAGACGATCAGCGGCAGGTTTGTCGACTCGGCAATATCCCGGTAATATCCGATGATCTGCTCTTCATTGTATCTGAAGTAAAACGGCGGAACGCTGGAAATACCGGCGGCACCAATACGTTCTGCATGCCGGGCAAGCGCGATGGATTCCCGGGTGGACATAGCGCCGATATGGACCACGACGGGAATTTTTTCCCCGGCTTCTTCCATAACGATCTCAGCCTGCCGTTTTCTTTCCTCAGAGGTCATCAGGAAAGATTCTCCGGTTGACCCCGTGATATACAAACCGCCTGTGACCCAACCCAGCATATGCCGGATATAGGCACGCATACCATTCTCGTCGAATTCCTCATCCCTGTCAAACACAGACAGTGCCGCGGGAATGACGCCTTTAAAATTTCCAATTGTCTGTTTTTCCATAAGTCCCATTAGCTCATCGAAAACCTTTATGTACAATGACGCGAGTTAATATACAGCAATAATTTTTCTTTACAGAGAAAAGCCGGAGCTAATTTTCCTGTAACATCGAAAGATACTGCCGGCGTTCAGTTCCTGAAATGCCCAATGTATCCATAGCCTGTCGGGCAGTAATTTTCATATTCCCCATCAAACTTTTTATTTAAGATATCTGTCCTTCTGCACGACCCTCTTCACGTTTCCTTTCACGCATAAGTTCCAGCTGATATTCTTTGTGAAAGTGTCCGAACATGATCACTGGTACCTTATCTTCTTTATAATACCTTGCCTTTTTCCCTGACTGATCAGAATTCATATATAGTATAACAAAAAGGCCTGCAATTATCAACAGGAATATGCCGGAAGAGCATTTCCTCCGGCATATTGATCAGATACCTGATATCCAAGACCTGAAACAACAGATTTTTTTATTTCTTGTTTCCAATCTCTTCCTTCACTTTGTGACAGGAGACCAGATGCCTGACGCCGTTGATCATGTATTCTTCCAGCATCGGACGTTCTTTTTTACATATCTCCATGCACTCGGGACAGCGCGGATGGAATGTGCAGCCGGAAGGCGGATCAGCCGGCGAAGGGACGTCGCCCTGGAGCGGGATGCGTTTCCGCTTTTTCGTCGGATCCGCGATCGGGATCGCGCTCAGAAGCGCTTTCGTATACGGGTGCAGCGTATTGGCAAAAAGTTCCTCCGACTCCGTCAGCTCCACGATACGGCCCAGATACATCACCGCGATCCGGTCGGCCAGATATTCCACAACAGACAGATCATGCGTGATGAAGATGTAAGTCAGATTCCGTTCTTCCTTCAGCTTGTTCAGAAGCTTCAGCACCTGCGCCTGGATCGAGACATCCAGCGCGGAAACCGCTTCATCGCAGATGATCAGCTCCGGATCCACCGAGAGCGCGCGGGCAATACCGATGCGCTGCCGCTGACCGCCGGAAAACTCATTGGGGTACCGGGTCATATAATCACGGGGAAGGTTCACATCCTCAAGCAGCTGTCCGATCTTCTCGACACGGTCCTTCTTATTCTTCATGCCGAATTTGATCAGCGGGTCTTCAAGGGAACCGTAGATCGTAAAGGCAGGATTCAGCGAAGAGTACGGATCCTGGAAGACGATCTGGATTTTCTGCCGCGCGTTATCCAGCTCCGCGCGGGAAAGCGTCCGCAGATCCTTATAGCCGCCCTCAAACTTATACTCCATGCTCCCATCGGTAACCTGTACCAGCTGCAGGATGGACTTTCCCAGTGTGGACTTTCCGCAGCCGGATTCACCGACCAGGCCCAGTGTTTCTCCGCGGTAAACATCCAGGCTGATGTCGTCCACCGCCTTCACATAACCGACAGTTTTTTTCAGAATTCCCTTTTTGATCGGGAACCAGGTTTTGGCGTTTCTGACCCTGAGCAATACTTCTTTATTTTCCATTTGCCATCACCTTTCTGTAGTTGAAACAACGCGTATAATGACCTTCCTTTACCCATTCCTCGTCCGGCATCTCTGTTTCGCACCGTTCGGATGCGTAATCGCAGCGCGGACAGAACTGGCAGCCTTTCGGCCGGTTGAAAGGATCCGGCGTAACGCCGCGGATAGGCTCCAGCTGCTGATTCCGGCCTTTTCCGAGCACCGGGATCGAAGCCAGGAGCGCTTTGGTGTATGGATGAGTGGGATTGGCAAACACATCTTCCACGCCGCCGTATTCCACGATATTGCCCATGTACATCACAGCCACTTCATCCGCCATTTCCGCGACCACACCCATATTGTGGGTGATCATCATGATGGCGGTCCCGTGCTCGGCTTTCAGCCGGTTCATCAGATCAAAGATCTGGGCGCTGATGGTCACATCCAAAGCGGTGGTCGGTTCATCCGCCAGCAGGATCTTCGGTTCGCAGGACATGCCCATGGCGATCATCGCTCGCTGGCGCATCCCGCCGGAAAACTGGTGCGGGTATTCCCCGTCACGGATCTCCGGAGCGGGAATGCCCATGTCACCGAGGTCTTCGATGGACTCCTTCTTCAGCTGGGCTTTGCTCAGCTCCGGTTTGTGTTCATGGATGATCTCCCGGATCTGGTAACCGACGGTATAAACAGGGTTCAGGGCGGTCATCGGGTCCTGGAAAATGATGGCGATATCCTTGCCGCGCAGAGAACGCATTTCTTTGCCGTTTTTCTCCAGCTGATCCAGCCGTACTTCCGTCCCGTCCTCCTTATAATAGGTGATGGAACCGGATTCAATGCGGGAAAGGTCCGGCAGCAGGCGCAGGATGGAATTGGCTGTCACGGACTTGCCGCAGCCGGATTCACCCACAACGCACAATGTCCTGCCCCGGCGGATATCGAAACTGACGCCCCGCAGCACCTTGTTGCAGCGCTGATTGGTATAAAAATTGACATGCAGATCCTTGACGCTCAGCACAACATCATTGTGATTTTTTTCTGACATATTGCGCCTCCTCAGCCGATCTGGGTCGGGTCACTGGCGTCGCGGAGCCCGTCACCGATAAAGTTAATGGCTAAAACAAACAGGATCAGCATGACCGCGCAGGGCAGCCACATCCACCAGTAACCGAGCCAGTCATAGCGGATCACACCGGCGTTCGTGATGACGTTGATGATGTTGCCCCAGGTAGCGATCTCCTGCGGCACACCGTAACCCAGCACGGACAGGGATGCCTCCTGCAGGATGAACATCGCGGTGGAGAGCGTGATGTTCACGACGATCGGGCCCACGCAGTTGGGCAGCATGTGCTTGAACGCGATCTTCAGGTCCGAAATGCCGAATGCCCGCAGCGCCTGGACAAATTCCTCTTCTTTCAGGGAAAGGACCTTGGAACGCGCCATACGGTACATGCTCGGCCAGCCGGTGAGAATAAAGATCAGGATCATGTTTTCCAGCTTCTGCCCTACCAGCGCCACAATGATGATGATCAGCACCATCTGCGGGAAGGACAGGAAGACATCCGAGATCTTCAGGATGATGGAATCCAGCCATCCGCCTTTATAACCGACAAACATCCCCAGGGAAACACCGATCAGCGCCGCGCCCAGCGCACTGCCGAGCCCGACGATGATGGAGATCCGCCCGCCGTAGAGCATACGGGCCCAGATATCACGGCCCATCTGATCAGCGCCGAGAAAATGATCTCCGCCGGGTTCCGCCATTCTGGATCTCAGGTCAATGGTCGTCGGAGAATATTTGGTAAACAGGGGTGCGGCAAAACACAGGATGCAGATCACCACAAACATCACCGCGCCGAACACCGCCAGCTTGTTGGACATCAGTTTCCGCACTGTGCGGTTCGTCAGCTTTGTTCCAAGCTTTCCGGCCTCTTCCAGATCCCGGATCCGGTCCATTTTCCGGTCAAGTGCCGTCTTTTTGATTGATTTCGTTATCGTACTCATGACAGCTTCACCCTCGGATCCAGAACTGCGGTGAGGATATCCACCAGCAGTGAAGACAGCAGGACCAGCAGGACCATAAAGAGCCCGACAGACATAATGATGGGCGTGTTCTGGGTCTTTACCGCGTCGGTAAACCAGCGGCCGACTCCCGGCCACTGGAAAATATTCTCAATGACGATGGAACCGCTGATCAGCATCGGCAGACGAAAACCGATCAGCACCATCACCGGTGTACAGGCGACACGAAAGCCGTGCAGGAGGTTGACCTTCCACTCCGGCAGACCTTTCGCCCGGGCTGTTTTGACATAATCCCTGTTCATGGAATCCAGCATGGAAGAACGGGAGTAGCGCATCACCCCTGCCGTCATGGAAATTCCGAGAACAAAGGCAGGCAGGAAAAGGTGATGCAGTTCGTCCAGCAGGCCGGCTGTACCGCGCTGCCCGACCGGGAACCATTTCAGGTTCAGACAAAAGATAATGATGCAGAACACGCCGAAAAGGAACTGGGGGATCGCAACACCGATCATACCCGCGACCGTCAGCAGGTTATCCGCCAGACCGCCTTTGTGCAAAGCGGAAATGACGCCGAGGAAGATCCCCAGCACCGTCGAGATCAGAAGGGCAGCCAGGGAAAGTTCGATCGTGGCAGGCAGTTTCTGCATCATCAGCTCCCCGACAGGCATGTTGTTTTGCAGTGAATACCCCAGATCGCCCCTGCAGATATCTTTCAGCCAGCTGAAATAACGGACGATCATCGGCCCGTCCAGTCCCTTGGCAGCTTTGAATGCCGCCACTTCTTCCGGTGTCATCTCAGCGAGCTGGTCCATCGGGATCAGGAAATCCATTACATCTCCCGGCATCAGTTCCACACCGAGGTAGATCAGAAAGGTGATGATGAGCAGCATCGGGATCATGCTCAGCAGCTTTCTGATGATATAGTTCAGCATATCGCGCTCTCCTTTCATGAGTCAATGGGGACGTTTCTTGTTTGACTCAGAATTGGTTTGGGTGTCAAAACACCACTTTATTTGATAATGGATAAAGG
>DAIMGK010000040.1:0-30684 GCA_036723985.1 Flexilinea sp. | reverse complement strand
CCGCATCCGTTTCCGACCATCGTCCGGGATTTTCAATCGGTCATCTCAAAAGAGATCAAGACGCAGTTCATGGAAAAGGAAGGCCGTCTGCCGGACGCGGTGCTTGCCTGTGTCGGCGGCGGTTCCAACGCTATCGGAAGCTTTTATCACTTTATCGGTGATCCTGAGGTCCGGCTGATCGGCTGCGAAGCGGCGGGCAGGGGCATCGATACCTTTGAAACCGCGGCAACCATCGCTGTCGGGAAACCGGGCATCTTCCATGGAATGAAGTCCTACTTCTGCCAGGATGAATACGGTCAGATCGCGCCGGTCTACTCCATATCCGCCGGATTGGATTACCCCGGGATCGGCCCGGAACACGCTTATCTGCATGATATCGGACGGGCTGAATATGTCCCGGTCACTGACGAAGAAGCGGTTTGCGCCTTTGAATATCTTTCCCGGACGGAAGGGATCATCCCGGCTGTTGAATCCGCGCATGCTGTCGCTCACGCGATGAAGATCGCCCCGGCAATGGGCAAAGATAAACTGATCGTGATCACGATCTCCGGCAGAGGGGATAAAGACTGCGCGGCGATAGCGAGATACAGAGGGGAGGACCTTCATGAGTAATATCAAAAAAGCATTTGCAAACGGAAAAGCGTTCATCCCGTTCATAACCTGCGGGTATCCGGACCTTGAGACGACAGCTGCCGTTGTCAGGGCCGCGTCACAGAACGGAGCGGATCTGATCGAACTCGGGATCCCATTTTCAGATCCTACAGCGGAAGGTCCTGTCATTCAGGCGGCAAATATGGAGGCGCTCAAAGGCGGGATCAATACGGATAAGATCTTTTCTTTTGTCCGTGAGATCCGTAAAGACGTAAAGGTCCCGATGGTATTTATGACTTACGCCAACGTGATCTTTTCCTATGGCGCGGATAAATTTATTTCCACCTGCAATGAGATCGGGATCGACGGACTGATCCTCCCTGATCTTCCTTTTGAGGAAAAAGGAGAATTCCTTGACATTTGCCGCAAATATGACGTAGACCTGATCTCACTCATCGCCCCGACCTCTGAAAACCGGATCGCGATGATCGCGCGGGAAGCGGAGGGATTTTTATACATCGTGTCAAGCCTCGGGGTCACCGGGACGCGAAGCGAGATCACGACCGACCTTCCTTCAATCGTCAAGGCAGTCCGGGCGAACACGAATATTCCCTGCGCGATCGGTTTCGGGATCTCAACGCCGGAACAGGCAAAGAAAATGGCATCCATATCGGATGGCGCCATCGTAGGTTCAGCGATCATCAAACTGATCGGGAAATACGGCAGGGACGCTGCCGAACCTGTCGGGGCTTATATCAAATCAATGAAGGATGCCATCTCCTGAGCGGAATAAATTGGCATCGGAGGATGTCAATTATAAAAACAGGGGCGGAATGAAAGAAGCCCCTGCTCAAACCTGAAAGAGGAATTATTATGAAAAATATGTCGTTCTTTTTAGCGCTTATGCTGCTTCTGTGCGCGGCTTTCGGTGTGTCTTCCGCTGAAAGCGACTCCCTGATCGTTTATACCTCCATGCCGCTGACCGTGGCGGATACGATCATCGCGGGATTTACCGAACAGACCGGCATCAATGTCGAGACTGTTGTCGCCTCCGGCGGTGAACTGCTGACCAGGATCAGGGCGGAAGCCGAAAATCCGCTCGGGGATGTGATGATGAGCGGTACCATCAGCAACGTCACCAATTCCATGGATCTTTTCGAGGATTACATCACCGCGAATGAAGAATTTGCCCTGGACAACATGAAAAACACGGAAGGTCCGCTGACCCGTTTTGATGTGATCGGCAGTGTTTTGATCGTCAACAACAAACTGATCGGTGATATCGAGATCACCGGATATGAAGACCTGCTGAAGCCCGAACTGAAAGGCAAGATCGCCATGGCTGATCCGAACAAGGCTTCTTCCGCCTGGGAACATGTCGTGAACATGCTTTACGCCATGGGCAATGGTGATCCTGAACAGGGATGGGATTATGTCGAAAAATTCTGCGAACAGCTTGACGGAAAACTCCTGGGCGGATCCTCTGCCGTATATAAAGGTGTTGTGGACGGTGAATATACCGTCGGCCTGACCTCTGAGGGAAGCGCTGCCATCCAGCTGTCCGCGGGCGCGGATGTATCCATCATCTACATGAAGGAAGGCATCATTTTCCGCGGTGACGGTGTGTATATCATCAAGAACTGCAAAAACCCGGAGAACGCGAAGCTTTTCCTGGACTACTGCACGTCCTATGACACCCAG
The DNA here is from genome assembly GCA_036723985.1 of Flexilinea sp. Classification (GTDB taxonomy): domain Bacteria; phylum Chloroflexota; class Anaerolineae; order Anaerolineales; family Anaerolineaceae; genus Flexilinea. The sequence continues at coordinate 28,392 of DAIMGK010000040.1, read as the reverse complement.
GTCATGATGAACAATGACCTGAACTGCCGCTCCGTACGCTCCGATGTACCGGCCAGCAGCACACTTCCCGCCGCCGGCTCCCTGAATATCCTGGATGCCCCGGAAGAAGAAGCTTCCGCCCATAAAGCTGAATGGATGGAGCGTTTCACCGATATTTATATCGATATGCAGTAAATCATAATATTATGACGCGGCTTCCGGATCATCTGCCGGAAGCCGCGGATTTTCAGGAGGAACGGTATGAGTGTTTCAATACAGGCCCGGCACATCGTTAAAAAATATGATAAGACAACAGTGATCCCCGATCTTTCGGTAGATATCAAAAACGGAGAGCTGTTTACGCTGCTGGGACCGTCCGGCTGCTGCAAGACCACGTTCCTCCGCATGATCGCCGGCTTTAATTCCATTGAAGGCGGCGAGATCTGTTTTGACGGGAAACCGATAAATGACGTACCGGCATACGCGAGAGATATCGGCATGGTCTTTCAGAACTATGCCATTTTTCCGCACCTGACCGTACGGAAAAATATCGAGTACGGGCTGACGATGCGGAACCTCTCCCGGAAAGAGATCAATGAACGGGTCGACAGGATCCTTTCCGTCGTCAGGATCGAAGAATTTGCCGACAGGATGCCCGATAAGCTATCCGGCGGACAGCAGCAGCGGGTCGCGCTGGCGCGGGCGATCGTGATCGAGCCGCAGGTCCTGCTGATGGACGAACCGCTTTCAAACCTTGACGCGAAACTTCGTGTAGAAATGCGGAGCGTTATCCGGAATATCCAGCAGAATGTCGGGATCACCACGGTTTATGTGACACACGATCAGGAAGAGGCTCTGGCGATCTCCGACCGTATCGCTGTGATGCGCAGCGGTATGATCCAGCAGGTCGGAACACCGATCGAGATCTATACGCGGCCTTCCAATGTTTTCGTCTCCACGTTTATCGGTCATTCAAACCTGCTTTACGCGGACTGTGTCGACGAGAATACCATCGCTTTCAGCAGCGGATATCGGATACGGTTCGCGAATGCCGCCATTCCTCCCGAAACATCCCGCGTGATCGTTTCCGTCCGCCCGGAAGAATTGTCCGTCGGGGATGAAGCCGGCATTCCCGCGCAGGTAAAAACAAGGACATTCCTCGGGAAATACGTAATGTACGAGATCGCTTTCCCCGAAGATATGACAGTTCCGGATATGCCGCCGTGTGAATATTCCCAGGATCTGGGGCATACGGAACGGCTGCTTGAGATCGGCGAGAAAGTGATGTTCAAACCGAATGCAGCGAAGGTCAATCTGTTCTCCCCGGACCGGATGACAAATTATACACAGGGAAGGAGCAATGAATGAGATCCGGCCGTCTTGATTTCTGGAAGATCGTCACGATCATTATCCTTCTGGTATTTCTGCTGTTTCTGGTCTATCCCATGGTATCCATGTTTATCAAAGGATTCCAGGACCCCCAGACAGGGGAATGGACGCTGAAGCACTATCAGAAATTTTTTCATAAGCGTTATTATTACCGTGCTCTGATCAACAGCTTCAAGGTCACTTTTTCCGTCACGATCCTTGCCATTCTGACAGGCGTTCCCATCGCTTATTTTATGAGTTATTACCACATCAAAGGCAGGGGATTTCTCGAGATCATCATCATTATTTCCATGATGTCTCCGGCATTTATCGGGGCTTATTCATGGATCCTTCTGCTGGGCAGGAACGGTGTGGTCACCCGGTATATGTCCGAACTTTTCGGCATCACAATGCCGTCGATCTACGGATTCGGCGGGATCCTGCTCGTTTTTACGCTGAAATTATATCCGTTTATTTATATGTATGTTTCGGGCGCTTTGAAAAAATTCGACGTGTCACTGGAAGAAGCCGCGGAAAGTCTCGGTTGCCACGGGCCGCGGAAGGTATTCGGAGTCGTCCTGCCGCTGATCACACCCTCAATTTTTGCCGGCGGCCTTATGGTATTTATGAACTCGCTGGCCGATTTCGGTACGCCCCAGCTGATCGGTGAGGGATTTGTGACGATGCCGGTACTGGTTTATTCCGAATTTGTCAGTGAAATGGGCGGCGAAGCGCATTTCGCGGCTGCCATGGCGAATATCATGATATTTATCACGGCGGTCATGTTCACGCTGCAGAAAACATACATCAACCGCAGATCCTATACCATGAGTTCCCTGAACCCGATCCGGAAAAAGGAATTGAAGGGCATCCGCTCCGTATTCGTCCATGTCTATATTTACCTGATCGTCCTTCTGTCTTTTGTCCCGCAGCTGACGGTCATGTACACGTCCTTCCAGAACACAAACGGATCGATTTTCCTTCCCGGATATTCTCTCGGCAGCTACAGGAAAATATTCTCGACCCTGGGCGCTTCCATCAGGAATACTTATTTATTCGGTGCCGCGGCGATCCTGCTGATCCTTGTCCTGGGAGTATTGATCGCCTACATTTCAGTCAGAAGAAGGAATCTCCTGACCGGTATCATCGACACCGTGACGATGGTCCCCTATATCATTCCCGGATCCGTTCTGGGTATCACGCTTCTTTTAGCCTTCAATAAAAAACCGCTCATTCTCAGCGGTACCGCACTGATCATTATCATATCCCTTGTGATCAGGCGGCTGCCTTATACGCTTCGTTCCAGTTCAGCCATTCTGTATCAGATCGATCCGCGTATTGAGGAAGCCTCCATCAGCCTCGGGTGCAAACCGATGATGACTTTTTTCAGGATCACTTTATTCATGATGCTCCCCGGGGTTTTGTCCGGAGCCATTCTCAGCTGGATCACCGTGATCAATGAGCTGTCATCTTCCGTAATTTTATACTCGGGAAAAACCAGGACCATGTCCGTTGCGATCTATACCGAGGTCGTCAGAGGCAATTACGGCACCGCCGCGGCGCTTTCCACGATCCTGATCCTTTCGACGATCATATCCCTGATCATTTTCTTCTCTGTTTCCGGAAAAAAGGGTGATCGTTCCATCGAAATGTGAGTTCCGGATCCTTCTTTACAGTCCACATGCCTGCCGCTCAGGGGGATTGTCCTTTCATTGGACCGTCCTCTGTCCGGCTGCCCCGTGAATGATGACGATTTTTCAGGTGCATCAGATATTTTCACATATCAGTTATGGATAAAAGAAGATTTGAAATGTTATAATTTTACTTATCTATGATATTTTGATATTTACACGGATCAGGGGGAGAGTTGCCATGCCATTTCAAATCATTCGAAACGATATAACCAAAGTAACAGCGGATGCCATTGTGAATACCGCGAACCCGAAACCGGTTGTGGGCGGTGGGACTGATACAGCGATCTATCAGGCAGCCGGAGCTGAACAGCTTCTTGCGGAACGTGAAAAAATCGGAGATATTGCGCCGGGTAATGCTGTTCAGACACCTGCTTTTAATCTCAATGCGAAATACATCATTCATACTGTCGGACCGGTATGGATCGATGGAACCCAGGGTGAACGGGAGATACTGCATTCATGTTACGAGAAATCACTGAACCTGGCAGCCGGGCTTAACTGTGAAAGCATCGCCTTTCCCCTGATCGCGTCCGGGACTTATGGGTTTCCGAAAGACGAAGCACTGGAGATCGCTCTCGCTGAGATCCAAAAGTTTCTTCTGACACACGAAATGGAGGTCATTCTGGTCGTATTTGACCGGAAAGCACTTCGTCTGTCAAAAAACCTGCTTGGTGATATCGAAGAATATATTGACGAACATTCTGTCAGCTTGCTGCGGGAGGCAGAATATGAACGCCAATCAATCAAAGATCGTCTGAGAAGAATTTCTGAAGAACGGCGCGAGGCCGGAGAAAAGGATATGCGTTCAGGTTCGTCTGAAGGCCCGGAGAATATCGAATTATTTGAAAATTTCCTTCGAAGGATCGTACCGCGGAAAGATTCAGATTACCCGTTTCCCCGGAAAAGTCATCTTGATGAAATATTGAGCAGGAAAGAAGATACATTTCAGCAGCGTCTGTTCAAACTGATCGATGAACGGCATATGTCGGACCCGGAAGTTTATAAAAAGGCGAATATTGACCGGAAAGTGTTCTCAAAGATCCGGTGTAATGAAAACTATCATCCGAAGAAGAAAACCGCGGTCGCTTTTGCCATAGCGTTGGAACTGGACATGCCGACGATGAAAGATCTCCTTTCAAGGGCAGAGATCGCGTTCTCTCCAAGCAGTAAATTCGATCTGATCGTTTCCTATTTTGTCGATCATAAGATTTATGACATCTATCAGATCAATGCGGCTTTGTTCGAATATGACCAGGAACTGTTGGGATACTGATGCGTATTCAAAAAAAACTGAAATCAGGGGAAAAACAGTATGTATGGAGCGTTATTAGGTGATATCATTGGATCGCCCTATGAATTCGGTAATAAGAAGACGAAAGACTTTCCTCTTTTCAGCCGCGATTCCTCTTTCACGGATGATTCCGTGATGACGGTCGCGGTTGCCGAAGCGCTGCTCGGAGCAGACGGGCAGACAGATGGAGCTGTCAAAGAAGCTCTCGTACGATCGATGCAGAAATGGGGGCACGAATATCCCCGGGCGGGATATGGCGGACGATTCGTCAGCTGGCTGCGGAATAATGAAACTGCTCCCTATGGCAGTTATGGGAATGGATCCGCAATGCGTGTATCTTCAGCCGGCTGGCTTTTCGATACCTTGGAACAGACCCGGCATATGGCTCGTCTGACTGCGGAAGTCACACATAATCATCCCGAGGGGATCAAAGGCGCGGAATCAACGGCAGCTGCGATCTTTCTTGCCCGGAATGGCAGAACAAAGGATGAGATCAGGTCATATCTCATCGGCGAATTCGGTTATAGCCTGACCCGGACCTGTGATGAGATCCGCCCCCGCTATCGGTTCGAAGTCAGCTGCCAAAAGAGCGTCCCGGAAGCGATCATTGCTTTTCTGGATGGGGAGGATTTTGAGGATGTGATCCGGAATGCCGTTTCTCTCGGAGGTGATTCCGATACACAGGCATGTATTGCCGGTGGGATCGCGGAGGCATTTTTCGGTGTTCCGGAATCTCTGAAAACAGAATGCAGGTCCCGGATCCCTGCGGATATGCTTTCGATCCTTGACCGTTTCGATGCGGAAAGGGACCGGCGGTGCGTATCATCGGAAAACGGATGAAAACGGATCAATTCTTATGGACGAATTAACGAAATACAGTAAATTCATCGCATTGGTCCTTCGGCACAAACCGGAGGCTGCAGGCATCACATTGGATGAACATGGATGGGCAGATGTATCGGAATTGATCGCAAATATAAATAAGTCCCGCAGGTTCGACAGGGATATGCTTGAGGAGATCGTTCGTACGAATAATAAACAGCGGTTCTCCTTCAATGACGACCATACGAAAATTCGTGCCAATCAGGGTCATTCCGTTGATGTAGATGTGGAGCTCAAAGAACTGGAACCTCCGGAAATCTTATACCATGGGACAGGGGAGAAATCTGTTCCTTCAATTCTGGAACAGGGCCTGATCCCCAAAAACCGATTGTATGTGCATCTCTCAAAAGATATACCCACGGCGGTCAGTGTGGGGAAAAGGCACGGAAAGCCGGTCATTTTTACCGTGAAATCAGGCGAAATGTACAGAGCGGGGATGAGTTTCTTCCTTTCCGTAAACGGTGTCTGGCTGACAAAATGCGTTCCGGCCGGATATCTGGAAATGAATAATTAAATCAGGAGTGGACTTTATGAATTACAGAAAACTTGGAAAGACAGGATTATTGGTAAGTGAGATCGGATTCGGCGGGGAATGGCTTGAACGCCATGATGAAGCCGAATCTGTTGAATTGATCCGCTACGCGGGAGAAAAGGGGATCAACATTATTGATTGCTGGATGCCGGACCCGAAATCCAGAGATATCATCGGCAAAGCCATGGAAGGAAACCGTGACAAGTGGATCGTGCAGGGCCATATCGGTTCCACATGGCAGGATGGGCAATATGTTAAAACCAGGGACCTGAAATATGTGGTTCCGGCTTTTGAAGATATCCTGGTGCGGATGAAGACCGATTATATCGATCTCGGAATGATCCATTATGTTGACATGGAAGAAGATTGGGACGCATGCATGAACTCGGATTACATCAAATATGTCCGTCAGCTTCATGATCAGGGTACCATCCGGCATATCGGGATCTCTACCCATAACCCGAGGATCGCGAAGAAAGCAGTGGGATCCGGTTTCATCGAAATGATTCTTTTTTCCATAAACCCTGCCTTTGACATGCATCCGGCGACGGAAGACCTGGACGATATGTTCGGTGAATATGAAAACGGCCTTTCCGGCATCGACAGGGAACGGGCGGAATTCTATAACCTGTGTGAAGAAAAAGAAGTCGGCATCACAGTGATGAAGGGATTTTTCGGCGGACGGCTTTTCGATAAAAAAACATCACCCTTCGGTGTGCCTTTTACCCCGCTTCAGTGTATCCATTACGCGCTGACACGGCCCGGTGTATCATCCATCCTTGTCGGATATGACACTAAAGAACAGGTGGATGCGGCGGTCTCCTACGAATCTGCTACCGATGAAGAAAAGGACTATGCGTCGGTAATAGCTTCGGCTCCGCTTCACGCGTACAGCGGTCAGTGTACCTATTGCGGTCACTGCAAACCCTGTCCGGTCAATATTGATATCGCCATGGTAAATAAATTCTATGATCTCGCGATCCAGCAGCCGGCAGTTCCGGAGAGTGTAAGATCTCATTACATGGAATTGGGAACTACCGCTTCAGCCTGTATCGGCTGTCAGGGCTGCGAAACCAGATGTCCTTTCGGGGTGAAAGTTGCTGACCGGATGGTAAAAACGGCTGAATTGTTCGGCTGCTGATCTTAATATTTACGCAAAAAAATACGGAACGGCTGTTATGTATGTTTTCAACCGTTCCGTTTTTTATTAAGAATATTTACGTATAGATTTATTCAGATAAAAGAATTGAGATGACCGATCCGATGATCAGTGATAACTGTTTGGATCAGGCCGTTTCATTCGCAATACGGATCACATTCCAGCTGAGCGCGGGGATCCGTATCAAAGCCTTTCCTTCATCAATTGTCCCGCCCGGTCCCGCGGTGGGGGTGACGTTGTCCGGATCCGTTTCTGTGTTGACTGCCTTTACATCATCATGATGCAGCAGAATGTGTTCGGCTATGCTCATTTTGCCAAAAGAACGAAGGTCGATCGTCAGTTCATAATCTTCCTTCATATCACGGTTTACACAGAAAACATTGATATTCCCGTCATCATCCAGGACTGCCGCGGCATCGATATAGGGGACGCCTTCATAATCAGAACAGTCATAGACAGGTGAATTGACCAGAGCCAGCAGCGCGGTGCCGCGGCCGTAACGGGAAGCATGCATAAATGGATAATATGTGGTCTGCGCCCAGCATCCGCCGCCGTTCCGTGTCATGATGGGAGCGATCACATTCACCAGCTGGGCAAGGCAGGCGATCTTGACTCTGTCGGAGTTGCGGATCAGCGTCATCAGCATGGAACCGACAAGAAGGGCATCCTCGAAATTATAGATATCTTCCAGCAGCGGCAGCGCCCGGTTCCATTTATCCTGTTTCCAGATCTCCTTATCCTGTTCATTGGAGTGATACCAGACATTCCATTCATCAAACGAAAGGTTGACCTGCTTTTTGCTGTGCTTTTTCCCTTTGACCGCGTCGCAGATGGAAGCCACCGTATGGATGAAACCATCCATATTCATGGAGCGGGCGAGAAAGCCCGGGGTGTCCTGTGTCGGATTGCCGTAATATGAATGCAGTGAGACATAATCGATATTTTCGTAACACTGATCCAGCATATCCAGCTCAAACGAACCGAAGGTGGGCATTCCGTCATTGGAAGAACCGCAGGCAACGAGCTCAATGGATGGATCGACCCATTTCATGATCTTCGCGGCCTCATTGGCGGTGCGTCCGTATTCATATCCGGTCTTCTGCCCCATCTGCCAGGGCCCATCCATTTCGTTGCCAAGGCACCAGAGTTTGATGCCGAAAGGCTCTTCCTTTCCGTTAGCGATCCGCATGTCAGAAAACTTACTGCCGCCTTTGTGGTTCGCGTATTCCACAACGTCACGGGCCTGTTCAGGGCCGCGGGTACCGAGATTGATGGCATACATCAGGCTGCTGCCGGCTTTCTCCGCCCAGCGGGCGAACTCGTGCAGGCCGACCTCGTTTGTCTCAGTGGTGAACCAGGCGAGATCAAGACGTTTCGGCCGTTTTTCTGCCGGTCCCACGCTGTCTTCCCAGTTGAAACCTGATACAAAATTTCCGCCGGGATAGCGCACGATCGGGACGCCCAGTTTTTTCACGGCTGCCATGACATCTTTGCGGAATCCCAATTCGTCAGCCTCGGGATGCCCGGGCTCATAAATGCCGCCGTAAACAGCCCGGCCGAGATGCTCGATAAAAGAGCCGTAAATACGTTGATCGATCCTGCTGATCCGATAATCTTTGTCGAGGATCATAGATGCTTTTTTCATGGCTTATCCTTTCACTGCGCCGGAAGTCAGACCGGCAATAAACGTTTTTTGAGCAAATAAGTAAATAATAACGATCGGCACGACCGCCATCACGGCGCCGGGCATCAGCACATCATAGGCATTGCCGTAAGGTGTGATCGTTGTCGCCATCCCAATGGGGATCGTGAATTTCCGGTCATTGGAAAGGACGATCAGCGGCCAGAGCAGGTTGTTCCAGCAGTTCATGCAGGAAAGGATCGTCATTGCCCCGTAAGCCGGGATCATGTTCGGGACCATGATGCGGAGGAAGATCCCGAAATCACTGCATCCGTCCATACGGGCCGCTTCCATCATTTCTTTCGGCAGGCTCATACAATACTGCCGGAAGAAAAAGACCATGAACGGCGGGACCAGATAGGGCAGGATCACACCAAAGTAGGTGTTGATCATTTTTGCTTTGATCAGCATCTGATAAAGCGGCAGCAGCAGGATCTCAAACGGGACCATCATCAGGAGCAGGACGATGGTAATGACAATATTCTTGCCTTTGAAATCATACATCGCCAGGCCATAACCGACCATGGACCCAAGGATGAGCCCGATCAGTGTCTGTACGACCATCAGGATCAGGCTGGATTTGTACCAGGCCCAGTAGATCCCGTCCCGATAGGTGTTCAGCGCTTCATAGTTTTTGAAAGAGGAAATTCCCGGATCAAAAGTGAAGCTGAGCCCGTACCTCAGCATTTCAGTTCCCGGTTTCAGAGAACTGAGGAACATAAAATAAAACGGCGCAAGCGTAAAAACGGCGAGGATCACCATCAGCAGGGTCGCGAGCACCGTGAGTATTCGTTTTTTCGTCTTTTCGCCCATTTCAGTTCTCCTTTCTGAAAAATCCCATCAGGACTAACTGAATAAAGTTGACGCCGAACACAAGGATCAGCAGGACAATGCCGACCGCGGAAGCCATTCCCAGGTTGCTCTTGTAGAAACCCACCTGGTACATATACCCGACGATCGTCCGTCCGATGCCGCCGGCGTATTTCTGCGTGAACAGCGCAACGGATTCGGTAAACATCGCGAACCCGCCAAGGACCGTGATGGTGATGACATAGATCAGGACCGGCCGGACGCCGGGCAGCGTTACATAGAAGAATTTCTGGAGCGAACTGGCTCCGTCGATCTCCGCCGCCTCATAAAGTTCCGGCGGGATCGCCTGAAGACCGGAAATATAGTAAACAACGTTGACGCCCATCCATCGCCACAGCGTAAGCACGATCAGGACAAAGTTCGCCGAGCCGGGATGCATCAGCCAGTCATATGGTTTTTTCCCAAACAATCCCAGGATCCGGTTGACGAGAGATGTATCAAGTGTCCCGAAAGCGAGCCGGAACACGATCCCGGCAACGATCGTCGAAGTCAGCGCGGGGATGAAGAAAACGGATTTGAAGAAAGCCGGAAATTTTACATAGCCGGAATTCAGAATGACGGCAACAATCAACGGGACAGTACAGAGTATGAGCAGATCCCAGACCGCATAGCGGAATGTCGTCATCAGCGACTGCGCGAAATTCCGGTCTTTGAACAGCTTCTGGTAATTCGAAAGTCCGATCCAGGTAACATGATTAGGACCGTCAATTCGCTGGAAACTCATCAGGATCGTCTTTATGAAAGGATACAAATAGACGATAAGGAAAAAGATGATAAACGGCGCGATAAACATATAAGGCGCTGCATTGTGTCCGAATATTGATCTCTTCTTTTCTGCAGGCATCGAAACTCTCCCGTATCATTTGATTTCAGCAGCCGGATGCCGGCGGCCTGTAAGTAAGAAAACGGATGGGGCCTTGTGCCGGTGGGATGAAGGCACATCCTTCTGACTGCAAAGCTCCCGTCCGGTATTTTTTGTAAGACAGCCGGGGGAATAAACCCTCCCGGCTGTCTCTTAATCAATTTCCTGGATCAGGACAGAGCAGATCAGTCGATCTGAGAGCGGAGCTGTTCAGCGCATTCCTTCGCGATCTCTTCGCCGGTCTTGTCGCTGTAGCAGAGGTCATAAGCCATCTGCTGCTTGACAATGTCGGCCGCGGCAGGATACATATCGGTGATGGCGGTATCCGGAATGTCATCGAGAACGGTCATCATGTTGGTGAAGATGTCATCGCCATAGTAATCGAAGAATTTGTTGGATTCCTGCATTTCAGGCGCGCCATAGACATCCTTCAGGATCGGGTCGAAGCCCAGCAGTTTCCAGGTGTTGACACAGCCGTCGAAGGAGAGGGTGGCGAAGGCGATGTAGTCTTTCGCAACGTCAGCGTTCGGGGAGGTGGCGATCACGGAAACACCGGTGCCGCCCATCTGGGAGGACTTGTGTCCGCCGTCAGACCATGCCGGGAGCGGAACGACTTTCATCTTGCCGGCCAGGTCAGGCATATAATCGGTGAAGCGGTTCAGATACCAGAAAGGCATGGAGACTGTGGCACAGCCGCCGCCGTTCATCCATCCCCAGTATTCTTCGGTGTGATGGGAGCCGCCCGGAGCAGGAACTGCGGTGCCGTCAGCGAGCATGTCCTTCATGAACTGAAGGGTTTCGGCAACAACGGGGCTGTCCATAACGACTTCATTGTCCCAGGTGAGCCAGTCGCCGCCGTGCTGGCTGACGATCGGGTAGATGCTCCAGCAGTCGGTGGATTCCCATGTAGTCATCGGTTTGCCGGTCTTTTCCAGAACGACCTTGCCTGCTTCATGGAAGTCATCCCATGTCTTGATATCTTTGTAATCAATGCCGGCTTCTTCGAGGATCTCGGTGTTGTAGAACATCACGGTGGCGCCGATGTGATGGTCAATGCCGTAATACTGGCCGTTGCGGGCATAGTTGTTCAGACGGCTCATTACGAGATGGTCTTCGATCGGTTCAACATATTCATTCAGCGCTGCGAGCTGGATGTCGCCCTTCAGATAGTTGGCGTACATGCTGATCTCGATTTCGGAAATATCCGGGGCGCCTTCGCCGGTCTGGAGGGCGATGGTGAGCTTGTTATGCATGTCTTCGTAGTCCATGACCTGCATATCGATTTCAAGCTTCGGGTTTGCCGGATCGGCATTCCATTTGTCCAGCATTTCCCGGTAGAGGGAAAGATGCAGTTCCTGGAATGTCCAGAGCGTCAGTTTGATGGGTTCATCATCGGCATAAACACTCACACTCATGATGAGCATCAATGCGGCAAGCAATACAACGAGCATTTTCTTCATATGAATACCTCCTGAGAAAAATGACATAGGATAACGTTATCCTAAACCTTATAATCCATGTTATCGTTAACTTTCCTGATTGTCAATAGGAATATCTGTCATATAAAAAACCTGACATTTTTATTGATTTTGTTTTGGATCGATCGATCGAAAGTCGTTATACTATAATCAATAGGAAATTTGACCGGGAGGGATCGCAGTGATATGAATGGGAGCAGGGTCACATTAAAAGATGTAGCAAATGAATGCGGATATACAGCCAACACTGTATCACGCGCGATCCGTAATGACCCGCATCTTCCCCCTGAGACCAGGAAACTGATCCGTGAGACGGCGGACCGCCTCGGTTATATCCCCAATAAAATGGCTTCTTCGCTCCGTTCCGGGAAAAGTCATGTGGTGGCAGTTATCGTGAACGATCTCCATAACCAGCATTTCTGTCAGATGCTCGGAAAAATGGATGCCGAGCTGCAGAATGCCGGTTACTGCCTTCTGATTCTCTGCATGCAGCTGAATGAGGAACTTGCCGAGCAGCTTATCAATACAGCGATCTCCCTTTCCGTTGACGGCATCCTTTACTTTCCGCATATGAGGTCACAGACACAGATCGAAAGTATGCTGAATAATCATATGCCGTTTGTCCTGCTCGACAGACGGATCCAGAACATGACCGTTGACTGTGTACGCTGTGATGATGAAAATGGCGGATACCTTGCGGGAAAACATCTGGCCGGGCTGGGACACAGGAAGTATCTGTATCTCTCAGGGCTGGATCTCAGCAGTTCGCAGATCGACCGTCTGGCGGGATTCCGGCGGGCGATGGCTGAATTCGGCATATCTGATGATAATGTACGCATCATTCCCGGAGAAATCGCGGAAGACGCTCTGGCCAGGGGGCAGATCGCCGATCTGCTGCAGCCGATAGATTACACCGCCATCGTATCTTTTCGGGATGAGCTCGCTTATCCGGCAGTGAACGCGCTGCGGGCGCAGGGGCTTTCCGTCCCGGGGGATGTTTCCGTGATCAGTTTCGATAACCTGAGCGGCGGGAATCCGAACCTGCTGCCGCTGACATCTGTTTATGCCGCGGAAAGTGATGTGGCATGCGAAGGAGTCAAAGTTCTCCTGGAACGTATCAATAACCCGGAACTTCCGGTCCGGACAAAGATCCTTCCTGTTCGAATTTTTAACAAAGAAGCCACCACCGGACCTTTGAGATCATAACATCTGATATCTGACGTCTAATATCAAACATCAAACATCTAACGTCTAACGTCTTACACCGCCCTACAGATTCCCCCTCATGATCGACATTGCCTGTTGTTCCACCTGAATGTTCGCTTCTGTATAGGATCCGCCAAATTCTCCGTCCACAGTCCAGGCCGTATCTTCCGATGATGTGATACGGACGTTTTTAATATGTTTAAACGTGATAAACGGGTCGTCAGGGATCCCTTTCTGTACGGCATTCAGGATCCCCTGCAGATCAGCCGCGGTTTTCGGTGTTTTGATCAGCAGTATTTCCATCTGCCCGTCATCAAGGCTCACGTCCAGATTTTTGAAGACACTGAAACCCGCCACATACGCGGAGTTGCAGACCGCGCCGAAAATAAAATCATCTTCGATCGTAAAATCGTCGGATTCGATCTTCATATGCCTGCTGTAGTGAATATTCTCATACAGTTCCGAAACCGCGTTTACGATATATGCCGCATGGCCCAATATATTTTTCAGCTGCTGATCTGTCGCGTAGCTGACCGCCGAAAAAGCGCCGAAAGCCGCCACATAATTGAAATATTTCCCATTGAGGTTTCCGACATCATAATGGAATATGTTCCCCTGAACAGCCGTGTCCAATGCCCTGTCAAACTCTGACGGGATCCCAAGTGTTCTCGCGAAGTCATTGGTACTTCCGGTCGGAATATACGCCAGCCGGGGTTTTTGTATCATCGTCATTAATTTTTGAACAACATGGTTCAGAGTCCCGTCGCCGCCGCTGCATAATATCAGGTCGGTTTTCTCACTGTATTCTTCGATCAGATTCTCACTGATAAGGTCCGTTCCGGGAATGATCGGATACACAATGGATTCATAACCGCTCTCAGCAAATTTTTTTATGATCGCCCATGTATTTACACCGGCTCTCCCGATACCCGCGGAATCATTCAATAATATCAGTGCTCTTTTTCGTTTGATTTTCATTGATCTTACCCCTGATGTTTTCGTACCGTTTCCTATTCATTGTACCACATATGATGCCGGGGCTGCCGGTCCTGTTTTCTCCGGGGCTTATATCAGGTCAGGGCAGTGACTTACCGGAAGCTTTATACAATTCGTACCACTCATCATGACTGATCGTAATATCCGCTGCTTTTGCGATCTGCGCCAGTCGCTCAGGACGTACAGAGCCGACGATGGGCTGCATGCACGCAGGATGCCGCAGGATCCAGGTGATGGCAAGGCCGGTCTGTGTTATTTCATATCGCGCGGCGATTTCTTCCAGCTTTTTGTTTAATTCGGGATATTTCGGGCTCCCGATAAAGGGGCCTTCAAAAAATCCATACTGGAGCGGGGACCAGGGCTGGATCGTTATATGATGAAGGCGGCAATACTCCAGCACCATGCCATCCCTGTTTATCGCGCCGATATTTTCCATGTTCACGTTGATCCCCGCGTCGATCATTGTCGTGTTGGTCAGGCTGAACTGCAGCTGGTCAATGATAAGGGGAATGTCATCCAATGCCTGCTGCAGCAGTTCGATCTGCATGGGATGCTGGTTTGACACCCCGAAACAGGATACTTTTCCGTCCTGTTTTAACTTCGTAAATGCCTCCGCCACTTCTTCCGGTTCCATCAGCGTATCCGGACGATGCAGCAGCAGGAAATCCAGACATTCGATCCCAAGACGGGAAAGGCTGCCTTCGACAGACTTTATGATATGGTTTTTTGAAAAATCATAGGTCCCTTGGCGGATCCCGCATTTAGACTGGATGACCAGGTGTTCCCGGATGTCCGGGTTCTTCCTGATAAAATCTCCGAAACGCTGTTCGCAAACGCCGCCGCCATAAATATCCGCGTGATCGAAAAAATTTATGCCCAGATCCAGATCCGTGCGGACCAAACGATCCAGCTCGGCATCACTCATATCTCCGATACGCATACATCCCTGTGCGATACGGGAGACTTTTTTATTTCCCAACATGAATGTTTTCATTATTCCTCCGGTCTTGGTTTGATCAGTTATCCAAAAAAATCGGGGCTGTCACCGGCAGCCCGGCACTGAACCGGAGGTGACTGTCCCTTTGATTTTATTCTGAGCAGCTGCAGCCTTTTGCAATTCTGATCCCGGATCCGGATCAGCCGGATCTATCCGAAAAACCCCCGGCCGCCGGCTTTCGTCATACGTCTTACGTCTAACTTCTGATATCCCCTTCACAGGCTCTGACAAACGCTTCAAAGATTTTTCGGCAATTGGGATCTTTCCGCCAGGAGAATTCCGGATGAAACTGCACAGCCCAGAGAAAACGGGCGTTTTTATCAAATACAGCCTCAGCGATCCCGTCATCCGCGTATGCCATTATAGTCAGGCCATTCCCAAGCTTTTTGACCGCCTGATGGTGGTAACTGTTTACATCCAGTTTCGCGCCGCAAAGATCAAACAAGGGAGTTCCCGGTACCACAGTGATCTCATGGACCGGCTGATCATAGGGCGGTTTTCCATGATGTTCAACCGTGGATACGGTCTGTGAAGGAATATCCTGATAAAGAGTTCCTCCCATCAGCACGTTGATAAGCTGGATCCCCCGGCAGATCCCAAGGATCGGTTTGTCAAGTTTTCGGACTGCCGTAAACAGGACGCTTTCCAGGGAATCTCTTTCTTCGCATACTTCCTGACACAGGGGATCCTTTTCTTCGCCGTAGAGTTCCGGGGAAACATCATGGCCGCCTGTAAACATAAATCCATCCAGTGCTTCGGCGGTCTGATAAATGTCATCCTGGTCCATCTCAAGAGGAAGCATCACCGGGATCCCGCCCGCGGCGCTGATGCCTGTCATGTAACCGGGCAGCATCCAATAGGATTCTCTCTTTTTATCGACCAGCGGTATTACACCAATAATCGGTTTCATCAACGGTATCTCCTGTTTTGTAAACTTTTATATCAGGATCCGGAAATACGGAGCATATTTTCAGAACTTGATATCAACAGCTGCATGACATTGAAAAATGTTTCGGTTTCAATCTGTCTTTGTAATTTCAATACGATTTTTTCATTATACATCCAATTAATTATCCAATGCCATACATTTATCTTTGATATGAAAAAACTTCATACGCCGCGGATGACAATACCAAACTGAATTCTCAGGAGGATCTGCAAAAAGATTCAGGTAAAGGGAGCACTGTTTTTTTGATTTGTTTTATAATCAAGGCATTCAGTTGATTCGAACGATACTTCCGCAAGTGATAATGAAATCGTTAGCTGCTGAGCGCCGAAGATTTGCGGTAACCCGGTATCGATCCCGGGTCGAAATCAGCGGAGGAGCTCTCACCGTCCGGGGAAAAAGGTGACAGACACGAAAGTATGTGAGTCTTATAAAGAGCCGGATACCTGATATGCGGGGGTATGGGGGCGAAGCTGCTGTCCCGAATCTGACCGGACGAAGACCGCTCCGGAAGAGGCTTTGGCCGCTGTGAAAACGAAAGGAACCGGATCAGGGAGAAGCGCATTGCCGATGTTCCGGCACCGGGAAGCGGCGAAGAGCTTTCCTTCGAAAGGAAATTTGAGAAATTTCTCCGGAGAAAGACAGGAAAATGAGCAGATACCGTTTTGTTATTATCGGCTCCGGGTGGCGGGCGCAATACTATATCAGGGTTGCGAAAGCGCTGCCGGATCTGTTTGAATTGTGCATGATGTATTGCCGAAGTGAAGAAAAAGCGGAAAGCATGCGCTTTCTGCACGGTATCCCGGTGACGACCTCGGAGGATGAATGCGTTTCCGCAAAACCTGACTTCGTTGTCTCGGCGGTCAGCAAGGCAGCCGGACCGGAAACTGCCATACGCTGGATGAAAAAAGGTTTTACCGTTCTGTGTAAAACTCCCGCGGCACAGGATACGGAGACACTGAATAAACTGTGGGAGCTTGATCAACAGGCCCGGAAATTCGTTGTCGCTGAGCAGTATTCCCTTTATCCGGTTTACGGTTCCCTGATCGGCCTGGTAAAGAGCGGCATCATAGGCCGGGTCAATTCCCTGAATATTTCCCTGGCGCATGAATATCATGGGGCAAGCCTTATGAGGGCAATTCTCGGCATTTCGCCGGATACGGCTTTTCGTGTCTCCGCGAAAACCTATGAATTCCCCGTGACGGAAACACGGAACCGCACGGAAGAGATAAAGGACGGAAGGATCGCTGTAAAAAAACGGACAGTTTCCGCGTTTGAATTCGAAAACGGGCAGGCTGCTTTTTATGATTTTGACTCGGAACAGTACCATTCAAAAATCAGGAGAAACTCTTATAAGATCGAAGGGGAAAGAGGTGAGATACTGGATAACCGTGTTGTGTATCTGGATCAGGAGAATGACGCTGCTGAGTCTGACCTGAAGGTTGATACCCGGTTTATCGAAAGGGATTTTCAAAATCCGAACCCTGAATTTTATGAGGAAGTGACAGGAATATTTTTTCAGGGGCAGCAGCTGTATAAGCCTCCGTTTGGCCTTTGCGGACTGTCACAGGATGAAACGGCCATCGCGCAGATGATGAAAAAAACTGCTGAATATGCAAGAGGTATTTCGAAACCGCCGTATCCGCTGAAAGACGCCCTGCAGGACGCATATATGGCGATTTTAATGAAAGCATCAGAAAAGACCGGAAAACCTGTCAGTAGTGAACACCAGATCTGGATGTAAACTATGGTATTGCTGCGAAATAACTGAAACGGGACTGCTGAATCACCTGCAATAATAAGATCCCTGACATTTTGACATAAACTGAATAAGCCGTCCTTCATCAGAACTCACAAAATAGGACGCGGCTCCGGCCCCGTGTCTCCCGGGCGAAGTTCCTGTCCCGGATCTGACCGGACGAAGTCCGCACCCTGCGAAGCGCACCGTTCCGCGTAAAAACAGGCGTGTGCTTTTATGTCCGGCAGCCTGCTGGATATCTGTTTGTTACCGATTTAATAGTATGCTATTTGAATTATTTTTGATATAATTGTAAAAGAATGTATCGGTTTCGTGTACATCAAACAGTGGGCGGGTGAGAACATCGGGAAGCATACAGTCCCGTGTACAGAAAGCAAATACAAACTGAGCTCTTATCATAGTAAAAAACAGAGGCTGGTAATGAAACTTACAAGACTGCGTTGTCCTAATTGCGGGGCGGATTTTGAGAATGTTGATCTGGAACAGGATCAACGGATATTCAAATGCACACGTATGGGCTGCGGCGCTGCATTTATTGTCGACCAGGGCGCAAAATTCGCTTACATCGAAAAAAGGGAAGCCGAAAAAATTGAACAGTACCGCAGGGAAATGAACAGGGCTTTATCGCCGTTCGACAGTTATCTGGCGATGCGTTATGCTGAAAATATCATAACCATTCTTCCGAATGATTTTCGTGCGAAAGCCGTTCTCAGCATCGCGCAGTCCAATGACAGCAACAAACGTCCTTTATATAATTTCCTGTCTTCCGAATCAGATTGTACGACGGAAGAATTCGAAGAAGTATTCCCCGTCATTTTGAATCACTGTGATTACCGCGCTTTGAAGCTGCTTGAAGAATCAGCCAAACGTATTCCGGACTCGCCGACAAAGAGCAGGATGCAGGCGCAGATCAGCGATCAGATGGCGTATCTCAAAAAGAAGAACGACGATTATGCCGATGTTCCGCGGGATGTATTTATATGCCACAGCAGTGAAGACATTGACATCGCCATGAATGTAATGCAGGTCCTGGAGAATGACGGCAATACATGCTGGATCAGTGAACGGAATATGCCCCCGGACAGTCGTTATTATTGGGAAAAGATCGAGAAATCGATCCGGCACTGCTCAATATTTCTGGTCCTTTGTTCCGGAAATGCCATGCACAGTGACGCGGTCCAGCGGGAGATCAGTATTGCTGAATCATCCGATGTCGAGCGTTTGGAACTGAAGCTGGACAATACGCCCCATACAGTCTTATTTAAACATTTTTTTGACGGTTTAAACTGGATCGACGCCACAAAGGATACCGGCCGTGCATTTAGTGAATTAATGGAATGGGTCTTTCAGCTGAAACATCCGCAAACGGCCGCTGGAGGGGAAGATACCGGTATAAATAAGCCCAATAAACAGGAACCTGCCATTCAGCCGGAAAAAATTGAGAAAGGATCCCTTCCCGGTGAAAGCCGGATCCCTCAGGAGCGTGATAACCGGCAGACCCGGACAGAGAAAAAACCTCCTTCGAAGCTTGTAAGCACGATCCTGTTCCTGATTCCCGCACTCCTGTCACTTCTCATCGGAGCCCTTGAATTAGGACTGTTTTCGAAACAACAGCAGCAGATGGGGCTTCAATTGCTGCACCGGCAGAGGCTGGGTTATTTCTTCATTCTCGAAGGAATATGTTTCTTTTCGGCATGGCTGTTACGATCGAAACGGACCTGGGTCAAGTGGTTCCTTTTTGCTGCCGGTATCCTTCTCAACGCGGTGATATTCAAATTTGAAGGTGTGAACCCGATCAACGAAGGCGGTAAGATCGTCACATCGGTACAGAATTCCGTTTCAGCCTACATCGAAGAAAAAAAGACAAACGATCCCGCGTCTCAAAACAAAACCGGACCGGGATCCGGTGAACAGTTACCGGTAATAACCATTACGCCGACGAAAATAAAAATACCCACGAACACACCGGTCCCGCAGGACTCGCAGCTGATCGAAGATATCCCGCTGAGAGGTGAACTCTCCGTTGATGAGAATGAATACCTGACCGTCCTGCCGGAAAAGCCCGGCAATTGGTTTTGATCCCGGTGAACGAAGGAGGAAACGCTCATGATGCTGCAATGGACAACGGAAGAAGCTTTATTGGACAGGCATACAAAGACAGCTTTCAGTAAACAGGACAGCATAAGTGTCCCCGCCGGCAAGGCAGCGATCCTGTCACGGGACGGTGATTATTCAGATGTTTACCGTGAGGGAGACAGACCGGCGCTGGGAAACAGTATCATACCGAAAAAGGCTTCTCTTTATATGATCGATGTGATGCCGTCAAAAGTTGTCAGCTGGGGGTTCGGAAATGTACAATGCGGCAGCCGCTTCTGCGGGATCAATGGCACGCTGCGGCTGCGGGTCGTCTCACCCCGGAAATTTCTGCTCGCCTATGCCTCACAGCCGCTTCCCCTGACGGCGGAAAAACTCGCGTCGCTGTGGATCCGGAGATTAGTCGAAGCGGTTCGAAAGGAAGTGTCTGCTTTGGGAAAGGAGAATATCTCCGCCGCGGAATTACCGGCGCTGATCGCGAAAAATGTCTCTGAGGCGCTGTCCGAAGAAATGGAAGAAAAAGGGCTTTCCGTTTATGAGCTCGGTGTCGAACCGCTGTTTTTCCCGGACGACGAGGCTGATGAGGACGATGACGTATGAAAAAAGACGCTGTCAAGACCCGGAACCAGATCGCGAACCAGTTTTATGATCTCGCGGATACGGCAGGGATCAGCAAAGCTGTGCGGGACCGTCTGCGGAAAATCGGTGACGAGATCACAAATTACCGCCTGAATGAGATCAGTGCCGCCGCCGCGTCTGATCTTGGCTGGCTTGGCGAAAATATCCGGGATTTTATCGATCCGGAAAACCTTCGGATCATGGATAATTTCACTGCGGAAGTGAGGAAGGCCCTTTCACAGCAGGATAAAAAACAGGAGGGAGGAAAAATAATGGGATTCCTGGATAAGCTTCGGGGAAAAAGTCAGAAGACAGAAACGGATAACAAAGAAACCGAGAAGGCGAAAAAGAACATTTTTATCGCGAGACAGCTCATTGAGAAAAATCTGACTGTCATGGAAGAAGAAAAGAAAAAAATCGCCGATATTATCGGGCAGGCATCGAAGGAACCGAAAGATTCTCCGCGTTATCAGCTGCTGCAGGGGGAATGGCAGCTTTCCCGGGACCGGATCAAATCCTGCGGCACGAAAATGACACTCGCGTTTAACACGCTGAAGGTCAATTCAAAAATGGTCGATGCCGTAGACATCCTGGAGACGACTAAACTGCTTGAGCGCATGATGCCGGACAGCAAAAAGGCGGAGAAGCTGATGGATAAGGCTATGGAAAAAACGGAAGACCTGGTGGATATGCAGGACGAGATGACCGCGCTGCTGGAAGACGCGCTTGCCGAAATGGACAGCACCGTTTCCGTCCCCGTGTCCGATAAAGCCTTCGCCAATGAGATCGATCAGCATGCGCCTGCCGTTCCGTCTGAACAGCGGTCCGTTTCAAAGGCTTCGTCAGATCCCGATCATACGCAGTCCGATACCGAAAAAGCTTCTTCGGCTGACAAAACCGTCAGCGTTACAGAGGAAGAAATTGACAGTTTTCTTGCCGGAGCTGCGTAATTTTTTATGTAAACCGGGGAAACAAAGAAAGGCAATATCGTGAAAATTGAATTCAAAAATCCGTTCGCAAAAAAACCGGCTGTTTCTGATAAAGAACTTGAAAAGACAAAAAAGACCGTTCGCGAGTCTCAAAGGGAGTTTGAACGTCTTTCCCGCAGCTATGACAGAGAAATAGAAAAAATGCGGGAACTGGTCGCTCAGGCCTCGGCGTTGGATGAAAATTCTTCAGAATACAAATCCCTGCGGCGTCAGGCTGCAGCCTGCAAACAGAAGGCTGACGCATATGAAAAAGGCATGAGATCCGCCTATACGGTTCTGGAAAAGAACCGTAAATTCGAGAGCATGCTGGAAAACGGGATGTCCCTGTCAAAACTGAATGCTATGCTCCCGGATCCGGAGACCGCGGAAAAACTGCTGCAAAATATCAGCGACATAGCGCAGGAACTCAATGAAAAGCAGGAAGAACTCACGGATATTTTCAGGGATTTCAGCGAAGAATTGGACGCGCTGCTGCCGGAAACCGACAGATCCGGTTTTGATGAATTTGACGCGTTGGTAAACGCTCACCGGTCGAAAAATAACGCTTCCGGACACAGCGCGGATCAGTCATCCCCCGAATCTGCCGCTCCTATCACAAACGGACCGGACGGTCCTGTATCGGACCAGGCGGGTGATGCCGCGGCCCCGGGAGAAGAGGAACCAATTTCAGCCAACGACTGATGATGAAGGAGAATGAAAATGGATAAACCTTATTTTTTGATGAACGCAAAGGAAAAAGAACGTGCACGAAAGCGAAAGATCAAGGAAACCCAGCGGGCCCTGAATAAGCAGATACGTGCGCTGGAAAAATATCAGGAAAAAGTTCTGACACTGGCGCAGAAAGCCCAGGAAGCGAATTCCGTCAGGGAGTTCAATTACGCTTCCAGGTCCCTGGGAACGATCATCAAATGCAGGCATTACATTCAGGCGATGAGTCTGCGAATGGATGTGCTGGACGTGATGAGCTCCGTCGCGGCAGTGACATCCAAAACATTCAGCACCCTTGACAAGATCAGTAAGGAAACGGTCAAAATCGCTGATAAACTGAACGCGGATAACGCCATCGACAACATGGAAGAAGTCATCGACCGCATGAATGACATGTTCGAGGAAATGGATGAACTGCTCAGCGTCGGTGAGGATCAGGAAGCTGATGAGGAAACACAGGCGCAGATCAACCGCATGATCGAAGAGACCAGGATCGCGCAGCAGGGCGCCATTGATTCGGAGATCGACGCGCTGCTGGCTCAGAACGGGCTGAAAGCAGCCGGCAAAGAATAGACGGGGTAATATCGGATGCCGGGAATTAAAAACATAAATTACACGATGTTTGAAGAATATTACCGGAAAGCCAAAGCCGCCTATTCTTCGGGAAAATACAAGGAAAGCAAAAAGCTGTTCCTTGAGGCAAGCAATTCGCTTCTGATGGCGGCAAAAGAAACCACCGGAAAAACACAGGCGCAGCTCATGGAAAGGGCGGGAAAACTCTCTTTGTTGGCTGATTCGATTCCGGCTGACGGTAAGAACATATCCGACACTTCTTCTTCTGCTGCCGCCAAAAGCTCTGACGCGGACAGGCAGCCTGAAACAGATCAAAATTTACCCAGCCTCGATGAATTGCTTGAAGAACTGAATTCACTCATCGGGCTGGAAGAAGTAAAGTGCCAGGTAAAGAAAAGAATTGACGCGATCCGGGTCGAGCAGGCTGCCAAAGAAGCCGGTTCCTCCAGAAAGGTCAGCCGGGGCTCCCTGCATATGATCTTTTCCGGAAACCCGGGTACGGGAAAGACCACGGTCGCACGCCTTATCGGAAAGATCTATGCCGCGCTCGGCGTGATCGAAGACGGGAATAAGTTTGTTGAAACGGACCGTTCCGGACTGGTCGGAAAATATGTCGGACACACGGCACAGCTGATGAAAGAAAAAATCAATGAAGCACTGGGCGGGGTCCTCTTCATTGATGAGGCGTATTCCCTTTATAAAGAAGGTTCGGGATCCGATTTCGGGGATGAAGCTATAGCCGGGCTTGTGAAGGGGATGGAGGATCACCGGGATAACCTGGTCGTCATTCTTGCGGGGTACACGGATCTGATGAAGGAATTTATTGAGAACGGGAACCCCGGGCTGAACAGCCGGTTCCGCACATGGATCACTTTTGAGGATTATTCTGTTGATGAGATGATCGAAATGTTTCATATGATGCTGCGCGATAAAGGATTGTCCCTGGCGAAAGACGCGGAGGAACCGCTGCGTATGCTGATCACGAAACAGTCCGCTGAACCGAATTTCGGCAACGGACGCGGTGTGCGGAATCTTATGGAGGATGTTCTGGAAGAGAATGATTCCAGGCTGGCGGAAATACTGAATTCCGGGAAAAAGCCTGATTTTGATACCGTTGAACGGGAAGATATTATAAATGTGCTGAAGAAAAAAACAGGCGCCGATGTAAATTTTTGATATTCGGAATTTCTGCCGGTATCTGCCCGGAAAGGCGGACGGTTCCTTCTATGATGCCGGAGCTGTCCGCCGGGGTACGGTCCAGAAAATGTGACAGAGATATGAGATGATGCGCTGTGTGTTGGGAGTGTGGAAAAATGAAGATCCAGAAAATGATAATACTCTTGAGTTCCCTGCTCATGCTTGCGGGGGCGGTTCTGGCGGCTGCCGCGATACCGCCTGAACAGCAGGGCGGGACGGAGGACCGGTCTCTGTCTGCTTATGAAAGTACCGAACAGGCGTTCAGGTTCCTTCAGACAGCGTTTGCCGCTACACAGACAGCTTACGTTCCGTTACAAACGCAGGAATCAGAGCTTCTGGCTTTGGAAATACAGCAGACTGAATTCGCGCGGACAATGGACGCTTTTTATGCCATGCAGACGCAGTCAGCGGAAGAAAAGCTGAGGGGTACGCCGGCAGCGGCGCAGGGATCCATGGACAGTATTCCGGCCTCCGCCACGCCGCAGCCGGCAGCTGCTGAAATGGCAGCCTCCGCGAATGCCCGTCCTGAGATCGAAGCGTCCGCGGGGCAGATCATCGAATTCGGCTCCTGGGAACAGGATAACGATCCCGCGAACGGTCCGGAACCGATCGAATGGCAGGTGATCCGCATAGAGGACGACTTCGCGCTGCTTCTCAGCGTGAAAGGACTGGAAGCCCGGCCTTGGCATTCGGAATTGAAGGATACGGATTGGTCAAATTCGAGCCTGCGGGCCTGGCTGAACGGGGAATTCTACGAAAAGGCTTTTGGATCCACCGGGCCGGATTATATCGTACAAAGCCTTAACAGCAATCCGGGAAACCCGGAGACCGGGGACGGGAGCGGACGCAAAACCAACGACCGGGTCTTTTTACTGAGCCTGGATGAAGCCGCCGCCTGGCTGCCTTCGAACGCGGAGCGCACAGGAGGAGTGAGCGCTTACGCGGAAGCCCGGGGCGCTGTCACCTCCGGCGGGTATGGTATGTGGTGGCTGCGGACAGCCGGAATTGGCGCGGGAACGTCGGCTTATGTTGACACGGACGGCAGCATCGACGGGGCGGGACTCGACGTGGACGCTGACTATCTGACAGTCCGTCCCGCCTTCTGGCTGCGGATGAAAGGCTATAAGTCCGGATTCGTACCGCAAACACCTGGGCCAACACCAACACCGGAGATATCATATGATGAATGGGATATCCGGGACGGTGTTCTGGTGAAATACAATGGCGGCAGGTCCGTTGTTTCGGTCCCGGACACTGTTGCGATGATCGGTTACGGGGCATTTATGGATCGTGAAGATCTGACCTCAGTTACACTCCCGGACAGCGTAAAAATAATCGGGGAGTCTGCCTTTTCCGGCTGCAGCGGCTTATCCCAAATAACGATCCCGGACAGTGTTGCTTTTATCAGTGCATTTGCTTTTGAGGACTGCAGCAGTCTGACTTCCGTAACGATCCCGGACAGTGTGACCTCGATAGGTTCCCATGCTTTTTGGGGCTGCAACAGTCTGACTTCCGTAACGATCCCGGAAAGTGTCTCTTATCTTGGTTTCTCTGCTTTTGCTTACTGCAGCAGTCTGATTTCCGTAACGATCCCGGAAAGTGTGACCTCGATAGATTTAGCTGCTTTTTACGGCTGTGATAAAATCACTTTTCACGTTCCGGAAAATTCCTATGCTGAGAAATGGTGCATCGAAAATAAACGAATATTTTTATATACCGATACGGAATTCAAATCGGTAACCGTTTCACAGCCGGCAGCAGTTCCGCATGACACATGGGAAATCAAGGATGATATCCTGATCAAATACCACGGCAGCGATCCTGAAGTCAGCATTCCGGATGATGTCATTTATATCGGGCCGCGGGCATTCAGCGGGTGTGAAGATCTGACATCAGTGATCATTCCCGACAGTGTTATGATGATCGGTGGACACGCGTTCAGCGGCTGCGGTAAGCTGAATTCTGTAAAATTTACTGACGGAGTCATGTATATTGATTCATATGCTTTTGCCTTTTGCAGCAGTCTGATTTCCGTAACGATCCCGGACAGTGTGACCTCGATAGGTTCCCATGCTTTTTGGAACTGCCGCAGTCTGATTTCCGTAACGATCCCGGACAGTGTGACCTCGATAGGAGACGGTGCTTTTTACGGCTGCAGCAGTCTGATTTCCGTAACGATCCCGGACAGTGTGACCTCGATAGGAGACGGTGCTTTTGGGGACTGCAGCAGTCTGATTTCCGTTACGATCCCGGAAAGTGTCACTTATCTTGGTGACTCTGCTTTTGAGGACTGCAGCAGTCTGATTTCCGTAACGATCCCGGACAGTGTGATTGCGATTGGCAAGAAAGCTTTTGCTTCTTGTGAAGCCTTGACATCCGTAACGATCCCGGACAGTGTGACCTGGATGGGTGAAGATGCTTTTGATCATGGGGAAAGAGCACTCGAAATCATCTCTTCTCCGGGATCTTACGCGGAGCAATGGTGCAAAGAGCAAGACCCGGACTATTACCATTGCCATTACTGATCCGATTTTCGGGATGGCGCGGAAATGTACGGACATCCCTGAAGGCATCGGTAAAACCGGTTTCGGGAGTCAGGGATCGGACTGCTTTTGGACAGGACCGTGCGGAAAACAGGGATCGGGAACGTGTCCTGATCGTGATAAAGGGTATTTGACGGAAATACTGCAGGTAAAGGAAATGAAAAATCATAGAATAATTATCTTTGTGATTCTCCTGTTGGCCTTTTCGGGCCCGGTCATTCCGGTCTCATCGATACCGTCTGCCCTTCAGGCGGGAGATATCCTCTCCTTTGGCAGCTATGAACAGGATGAGATCCTCGGAGCGGATCCGATCGAATGGCTGGTGCTGACGGTGGAAAACGGCCGCGCGCTGCTGCTCAGCCGGTATGCCCTTGAGACGAAACCGTATCTCGACACCTGGAAAGACACTTCCTGGGAAGATTCCGCTCTTCGGATCTGGCTGAACAGCACCTTTTTCAATAACGCCTTTACATCTGCTGAAAAAGCCTCCATAATGACAGTTCGGAACAGTAATCCGAATGATCCGGATCACGGGACCGGCGGAGGGAATGATACGGATGACAATGTCTTCCTGCTCAGTATCGATGAGGTGAAGAAATATCTCCCGAATGATGTCTCGCGGCAATGCATGCCGACGTATCACGCGATACAAAACGGCGGGTGGACGAATGACAGCGGGTATTCCATATGGTGGCTGCGCTCACCGGGAAAAGGCAGTAAAGACGCCGCGGACGTTTTCGATGATGGCGCTGTCAATACATTTGGCAGCAATGGATTTTACGATATCGTCACTGTGCGTCCCGCTGTATGGGCCGATCTGACCGGAATGTCAGCCCCGGCGGAGGTTCCGCCGGCAGAAGCACCCGCACCTGCCCAAGCCGCGGAAATTCCGGAGAAAGCAGCCGCGGCGGCAGATCTTTCGGCGGCATCCATTCCCGTACCGGACGGCGCGAGTGAATTTAATGGCCATTGGTATAAAATTTATACCGGGAGTTCGGAATTTGACCTGGACTGGGCATCTGCCAGCAGCTATTGTAAAAATCTCGGCGGCCATCTGGTGACAATAACAACGGGGCAGGAACAGGCTTTTATTGAAGAACTGAACGCGTCAGATAACAAACTCTGGATCGGCGGTTTCCGTGACAGTTTCTTCAGATGGTATTGGATAACCGGTGAAACGTGGAATTATACAAATTGGGATGACGGGGAGCCAAATAACTCAAGCAATGTAATATCAAATGAAAACCGTGCCGCGCTCTGGCCGTCTTTCTGGAATGATCTGAACGAGAATAATACCTCCGAACAGGATGGCTTTATATGTGAATGGGAATACACCTCCGAATTTACACTCGGCCGTGACAGCAACAGTTTCATCCATTCATCCGAAACCGACAGGGCAGGAGCCGGGTTTGCGGGCCTCAGCAATTATGCTATTGATGATGAATATTATGAGCGGCTCACCCGGAATTCCGGCAAGGGCGAGAAGAATCAGATCAAAAAGAATATGCAGGACGAATGGACCGGTTCCTGCTACGGGATCGCCATGAGCATGGGGCTGCTGTATGAAGGGTTCATCGGTATTGATGACCTCACGGATTCGGCCCGCCCCGGCTCATATTATGAGCTGGACTATCCCGGCAACGATCCAAAGCTCATGAATGTGATCAACTATTATCAGCTGTCACAGTATCTCAAAAACGGCGGCAAAACGAGCGCCGCTGTCTCCACGTCATACAACAACGGGGTCCTGTCAGGACTTTATAACTGGTTTACCGGGAATGACAGCCTGGCTGAGTTTCTGGAAAAGCTTGTCAGTCACTGCCGGGACGGCCATACCGCGCTTTTAGGGTTTGACACGGAGAATATCGGACATGCGGTCCTTGTTACCGGCTGTGATTACGATAAGGACAGCAATACCTACCGGGTGAAGATATATGATGAAAACAGCGTCGGATCCGCGGGCTCGGTCG
>DAIMGK010000039.1:0-30949 GCA_036723985.1 Flexilinea sp. | reverse complement strand
AGGGATGGGTAGGCCGGGGGGACAGTTCCCTCCGGCTCTAGGCAGAGCCTCCGGAAACCGTCCCCGCCAGCGGAAACGACAGGAGAATCATAAGAAAAAGCCGAAATTCCCGATCCTCCGCGGGTTTTCCGGACGGAAATGTTATAATTGCCTTATGATCGATATTCGTTTTGGTGATAATCTGGAGATCCTCCGTCAGATGGAATCCGCGTCTGTGGATCTGATCTATATTGACCCGCCATTCAACACCGGGCATGCCCAGCGCAGGACATCTATCAAAACCGTACAGAGTGAAGACGGCAGCCGCGTCGGGTTCCAGGGGAAGCATTATCAGACAGAGACCGTCAGCGACAAAAGCTATCAGGATTCCTTTGATAATTATCTCGAATTTCTCGAACCCCGGCTGCGGGAAGGATACCGCGTCCTGAAAGACAACGGTTCCCTGTATTTCCACATCGATTACCGTGAAGTCCATTACTGCAAGGTCCTGCTGGATCAGATCTTCGGGCGGGAATCATTCATCAACGAGATCATCTGGGCTTATGATTACGGTGCCAGGACCAGCAAAAAATGGCCCGCCAAGCACGATAACATTTTATTCTACGCGAAAGATCCGAAAAACTATACGTTCAATTATGACGCCATCGACCGCATCCCCTATATGGCTCCCGGTCTGGTAGGCCCGGAGAAAGCCGCCAGAGGCAAGACCCCCACGGATACCTGGTGGCACACCATCGTCCCGACGAACGGCGGCGAGAAGACCGGCTACCCCACCCAGAAACCCATGGGGATCCTGCGCCGCATCATTTCCGCCTCATCCAACCCCGGCGACCTGGTGCTGGACTTCTTCGCCGGCAGCGGGACCACCGGTGCCGTATGCAAAGAACTGGGCAGGGACTGCATCCTCATCGACTGCAATCCAGAGGCGATCGAAGTTATGAAAAAGAGGCTTGAATCATGCTGTACCTCGTTGCAACTCCCATTGGAAATTTAGGCGATATCAGCCTGCGGGCCCTGGAGACCCTGCGGGAGGTGGATATCGTTATCAGTGAAGACACCCGGAAAACCGGGATGCTGCTGCATCATTTTGAGATCAAAAAACCGCTGCTTTCCTTCCGGGAAGATAACGAGACCCGGGCGCTGCCGAAGATCATGGAACATCTGCTGGCAGGGGAAAACGCCGCCATCGTGACCGACGCGGGCTCCCCCTCCATCTCCGACCCGGGGTTTATCCTGGTCCGGGAAGCCCTCGCCAACAACATCGATGTCACCGCCATTCCCGGTCCCACCGCGCTCATCACCGCGCTGACACTCTCCGGCCTGCCGGTCCATTCCTTTACCTTCCGCGGATTCCCGCCCCGGAAATCCGGCCAGCGGCAGCATTTTTTCGAAGTCGACAAAGACTCGCCCCATACCCTGATCTTTTATGAAAGCCCGCACCGGCTGCTGGCTTTTCTCAAAGACGCGCTGGAGGTCTACGGCGACCGTTCCATCGCCGTCTGCAACGACCTGACCAAGAAATTCGAAACCATCGACCGCGGCAGGATCTCCGACATGATCCAAAAGTTTACCAACGAGGAACCCCGCGGAGAATACTGCATCGTCATCAACGCCGCAGGTTCAAAAGTCGAATTTGACCCGAAAGAACAGACAATTTGATACGGGTACGGTTCGCCCGAGGCGAAGGCCGGGGAGCGAAGCTCACACCTTCCGCAGCAGGGTCCTCCCGCGGCAAACACACGTACGCTGATCGTTCCCGACCCGGCTTCACATTTACACCCGGCAAATAAAAGTCAGGCTTAACTTTCCGATCAACCAGAATCAGGACCGTCCTTTCCGCGCGGGAGCAATATTCTTCAGGCAGGAATTCATACTGATGTATAATAAACCCATAAAAGATTTGAGACATCAACCTCTTGCGGAGTCAATCGTTTTATGAACCGTTTTTTTATTCCGCCGGAAGCGGTACAGGGGACAAACATCAGCATACCGGATGAAACCGCCGCGCAGATCCGGAAAGTACTGCGGCTGAAGGAAGGGACCCGGGTCCATTTTCTCGATGATCTCGGTAATCTATACGAAAGTTCGATCCATTATCTCGACGAAAAACACCTGACCGCCGAGATACAGAGGAAACGTCCTGCGGAGGGAGAATCCGCCTGCCGCTTATCCCTGTATGTCGGGCTGACACAGCGGGAGAAGTTTGAATGGATCCTGCAGAAATGCACGGAAGCGGGCGCGGCGCGGATCATCCCCATGATCACGGAAAGGTCGCTGATCCGCAAAGCCTCCGACATCGCCGGCAAAACGGAACGCTGGCAGAAGATCCTCAAAGAAGCCGCCGAACAATGCGGCCGGGGCCGTATTCCGGAACTGCTGCCGCCACAGTCTTTCCGTCAGGCAGCTGAAGCCGGCGCGTCTGCGGATCTCGCGTTGTTCTGCTGGGAAGAGGAAAAACAGAAAACCCTCCGGGAACTGATCGATCCCGTCCGAGACAGCGCCGGGACCATCTCCCTGATGGTCGGCCCCGAAGGCGGTTTCTCCGAAGAAGAAGCCAGCCTCGCCCGAACCGCCGGCTGGTCCCCGGTCACCCTCGGCAAGCGCATCTACCGCATGGAAACAGCCGCCCTCGCCGCCGTGATCCTGACCCTGTACGAGATGGAGAGGGAGCAGAGTTCAGAGTTGAGAGTTGAAAGTTCAGAGTTTTAGAGTTCAGGATGCAGGATTCAGATGGCAGAAATCAGACATTGGACAACTACCAACCATCAACCACCAACCACCAACCACCAACCACCAACCACCGCCAAGGAGTGAAATGAACATCAGAAGAGCGAAAGAGAAAGATATTGACATGATCCTGAAGCTGCTGTCGCAGGTTCTGGAACTGCACGCGGCGATCCGGCCGGATTATTTTATTCCCGGGACAACAAAATACACGAAATTTCAATTGATCGAGATGGTCAAAGATGATCTGAACCCGATCTATGTCGCGGCTGATGAAGCGGATAACGCCGCCGGCTACATATTCTGTGAGATCAAAGAACAGCCCGCCAACAACAATCAGGTTCCTTTCCGTTATATTTACATCGACGACCTGTGTGTCGATGAGCCTTTCCGCGGGAAGCATATCGCCGCGGAACTGTTTGAATTTGTCCGTCAGGAAGCCATCCGACTGGGCTGCTATACCGTGACCCTGAATGTCTGGGAAGGCAATGAAAGCGCCCGGAAATTCTATGAAAAGATGGGATTCAGGCCGCTGAAGACCACCATGGAATTTATTCTCTGAGACAGGACCGGCACCCGTGAAAAAATTGTGGAAGCATTGGCATCTGATCGCTGCGGCCCTCCTTGGGATCGTGATATTTCTCGGCATCTACGGGCTGGAACCGCTGCGGGTCACCGGGATCAACTGGATGATCTACGGGTTTTACGGCAAAGATATCACATCCCACCAAAGCGGCTGGATGTTTTACCGGAATTCCCCCTGGACCTTTCCCCTCTGCAAAGCGCTGTTCCTCGGGTATCCGGAGGGGACCGTCATCTCCTACACGGACTCGATCCCGGCTGTGGCGTTGTTTTTCAAACTGCTGTCCCCGCTGCTGCCAAAAACCTTCCAGTACTTCGGCATTTACACCTGTTTCTGCTTCATGATGCAGGGACTGTTCGCCTCCGCGCTGATCCACCTCCATACCCGGGACAAAATATTCTCCGCGGCGGGCAGTACGATCTTTATCACCGCGTCCTGCTTCGTGGAACGGTGCATCCGGCACGCGGCGCTTTCCTCACACTGGCTGCTGCTGGCAGCCCTGCTGCTGTACTTCTGTCAAAGGAGATCCCCGGCAGGGAAAAAATTCAGCGTTCTCTGGTGGCTGCTGCTCAGCCTTTCCCTCGGCATCCATCCCTATCTTTTCGCGATGGTATTCAGCGTATTCACGCTCTCGGCAGCGGAAACCTTTTTCTGCCGGAGCGGGAAATTATCCGCTGTTCTGTCATTCACCATCTGTACCGCGGGCGCGCTCCTTGTCGGGTTTGTCCTCGGGCTGTTCGGGACAAAAGTCGCCCCGGAGACCGGCTTCGGAGATTTCAGCCTGAACCTGAATGCCCTGATCAACCCGTTTTCCAAAAATCACAAACATTGGTCCGCTGTCCTCAAACCCCTGCCGCTCAGTGAGAATCAGGGCGACGGCATGAGCTATCTCGGTCTGCCCATGCTCATTCTGACAGCCGCCGCCATCCTTTTTTCACTGCTAAGATCCGCCCGGATCAAAAACGGCATGAAACAGAACGCGGGACTTTTGATCCTGTGCGCGGGGCTGACCCTGTTTTCCATCAGCAACCGCATCACACTTGGGGACCGGATACTTTTCGAATATCCGCTGCCTGCCTTAATCCTCAGGCTGTGCAATATATTCCGTGCCTCCGACCGCTTCTTCTTCATCCCGTATTACTGCATCATACTGTTCACTCTCGTATCACTACACGTATTTTTCAGTGAAAACAGGCGGCGGCTTGCCCTGTGCATCTGTGCCGCCGCTGCCGTCATCCAGGTCCTTGAGATCAGCCCGGGACTGAAAGAACTTCATGCCTTTTTCGAGACCCGGTACGAACCCGTTTTTCTTTCGGGAGAATGGACGAAACTGGCGGAAAAATATGATACAGCCCGCACCGTCGACCGGATCAAAGACCGTAATCTGTCCTTCTGGCTTGGCGAAAACAGCTTCAAAACAGACCTGATGGTTACCGCCCCTGTCCACCTCAATGCATACTGGGACCGGACGGAAGCCGAAAGATCCCGGCTCAGGCAGGCGCTGGCAGACGGTACGGAACCCCTGGATCCGCATTCCGTATACATCATTTCCGCCGTCACCGGCAGGAACCGCACTTTCGAAAGCGATGAAGACCTCATTGCCTACATCGATAAATTAAAAAGTGTCTGGCAGGAGAAGGCCGATATCCTCTATCTGAACAACGAGATCAACTTCTACTGGATCCTCTGCCCTGAATTCTGAGCAGGAAGGAAATATGATCTTATCATTACAATTATCCTGATTTTACAGGATAATTGTAATGATAATCCGCACTTTCACCTGATATCATATTTATTAAAATAACTGAAATCTGACTGTTGAATTATCAACATACTTGTCGAT
Source organism: Flexilinea sp. (assembly GCA_036723985.1). Lineage (GTDB taxonomy): Bacteria > Chloroflexota > Anaerolineae > Anaerolineales > Anaerolineaceae > Flexilinea. The sequence goes on along the minus strand of DAIMGK010000039.1, from coordinate 25,799 downwards.
AAATGACTTTTGGCAGAAACCGGATCATTCCGAACTGCTGAAGGTCCATCATTGTTTCAAGGGGTAATCATGGAAAACTATAATAACCAATCGTATAATAACCCGCCGGCCTATCAGGCTCCGCAGCGGGGAAATGAAAACAACCTGCAGCAGCCTGTAAATCCCGGGTATATGCAGCCATATAATACCGGACAGCCGTCTGTCATTTATAATCCCGGCTATTCTCCGGTCACCGAGAATAATCTGCCGGAAGAATTTAAGCCGATCGGTGCATGGGGATATTTTGGTTATAATATTTTGTTTTCAATACCGCTTATTGGCATCATAATGCTTTTTGTCTTCTCCTTTGGCGGGACAAAAAATAAAAATCTTCGAAACTACGCGCGCTCATTCTTTTGCGGTCTGATCATATACATTATTATTATTGTCTTCCTGTACATGACCGGAATACTTTCCTCAGTACTCAGCGGACTTCAAACCAGATAAAAAGATCCGATTTCCCGCGGATCATTTCGGCGGATCCCGGACCGGTGAAAGAATTGAAAGCAGATTGTTATTCAGTTTCAATTCAAAAAGGGGCGGCTGCGTCTCAGCGGAACTGTTACCGGGAGAAGCTGAAAATAAGGGTGACGGTTCCATTCACCGGATAGCTGCCGTCCCTGTCGTCGGGTCCTGAACAGGTACGTTATTGTAAAAAATCGAATAAGACATTCCGGAACAGGCAGACCGGCAATTTCCTTGCAACCGGCAATGTCCGGGGGAAACTGCCAAACCGGTCCCGTTCCGGAGTTTGTTTATCATAAAGGGAAGTCATATGAATAACCTATTCTCAAATCTGTTCGGAAAAAGAAACAAACGATCTTCAGCCGTTCCGCCGTATCCCTCATCAATGCGCGATAATGATCCGGCAAAAGATACTGTCTTCCGAAAAACAATTGAAAGCTATTTGGAAAAATTTGATGCTTCGGCGGACTTCAGCGCGGAATCTGATGCCGTAATGAAAGATTTTTATCAAAACAATGTAACCGACCAAAGTAAAAAGATGCTGTTTTCGGATAACTATGCTGATATGGCACGGATACTGTCTGTCCTTTCGGAAAAGATCCCGGATGCAGGTCTTTCCCGGATGGATCATTTGCAGAAAGTCTATATGTTCTTTGTCAGCGTATTCTCCCGTACCCTGGTCATGGATCCGTTCGAGATCAGGGAAAGCATGGTTCACCGTTTCGCTTATATGCCCGAAGATCTGGTTGTTGACTGTACAGCGGCATCACTGGCTTTCATCTGTCTGAGCAGCGAAAAGATTTCCGATCATATACTGGGACGTCTTGCATTAATGGAACTGACTGAAGAAAACGCCATAAAAAATAAAAGCCTTGAGTCGAAATATCTTGATGACCCGCAATATGGATTGGTTCCCGATAAACCTGTATTTATCAACGGATTCGGGCCTCATCATATTTATCTGGACGCCCTGTGCACCGCCGACGGAATTGAACTGAAAAACCATCGCCGCGGTTCCATGCAGGTCGAGGGGATCGACGGGCCTGTGGATGTATACGACCTGTATCTGCCATCCGGGAAGAAATATAAGACGATCTATCTGTGCCTTTACGGAAACAGCAACTCCACCGCCGCCCCCCTTGGACTGGCTTTCAGGCAGCAGGATTAACGAGACCGGGAAACGGATCAGATTTTAGAGTTCGGGGTTTAGAGTTCAGAGTTTATAGATAAACGGGACGGTCGGCGGAGGCTAAATTTTGTGTCTCCGGTGACTGTTCCGCTGCGGTGGAAGGGGTTCGGAATGCCTTTATCCGTCTTTTCTGCTCAGATAATTCTCCAGTTCCGCGATCGGAACAGGCTTTGAGTATTTGAACCCCTGCATATAAGCCGCGGACATATTCCTGCACATGGATTCGTCCTCGTCCTTCTCGATCCCCTCATACAGCACGTCATAATTCATATCGGCGAACATATTGGCGAGATTCGACACCATTTTCCGGGACCGTTCCGCTTCACCGGACGCGAGCACCAGCGACCGGTCAAATTTTATGATATCAAAGGGCAGCGCCATGATCCTTTCCATGCTGGAAAAACCGGTACCGAAATCATCCAGATAGAATTGGATCCCATGCTCCTTCAGTTCTCCGATCTTCTGCTTCGTCAGTTTAAAATCGCCTTTATTTTGGGATTCCGTCAGCTCAATGGCAATTTTTTCATCAGGAATGCCGCTTTGGCTGATCACACGGATGATATCATCTGAAAAGCTTTCATCCTTCAGTTCAGTCATGGAGACATTCACGGAGATGCGATCGATCTCATACCCCGCGTCTGTAAACCGCCTGACCGCGGTGCAGGTTTTGTGGAGGATGATCTCGGTCAGCATATGAATATAGCCGTGTTCCTCCGCCAGATGGATGAACCGGACCGGAGGAACGATCCCGGTTTTCTCCAGTTCCAGCCGCATCAATGATTCCGCCGTATCAAACTTCCCTGTCCGGACATTCAGCACAGGCTGGCAGTAAACGAGCACGCGCGGATCATCAAGGTCGCCGCAGCGGTTGATATCCGCAAGTTCCTGAAGGATATACTCGCTGCGGTTGAATTCGGCAACATCCTCCGGAGTAGCTTTGTGGACCGAACATTCCGGCATAGCCCTGTGAATGCTGCGGATGTAGCTTACATACTCGTTCTTTCTGCTGATCTCATCCACGGAACTGCCGACAACGATCTTATAATCGTATCTGTATTTTTCATAAAGCGGATAAAACGAATTCAGAATCTCTTTGATCTTCTGCTCATAGTCCGGATAATGTTTGACCAGGAATATCATGACCACATGGCCCTTACCCACTTTAAACAAACAGGCTTTCTTTACGGAACGATAGCGTCTGATATCAGACTGAATATTCAGAGGGAACTCCTTTCCTTCCTCGGCAAATTCCCTCATGTACAGGCTCATGAAAATGAAATCCTGTTTCTTCCCGCTGTAATAATGAACAAAGTCCTGCATCGCCTTCGCGTCGTTTGTCCCAAGCATCACGTCATAGGGATTGGAATGCAGTACATACATCATGGCTACCAGAGGCAGCAGCAGGGATGCAACTGTAAAAGACGTCTGATTGTTTATGCCCTGCATGATCAGGAGAACAAATGAAATGTCGATCGTGCCATAAAAACCAAACATGACGAGGCGATACACGAGCTTCCGGACCTTTGCCAGAAGGACGAGGCAAAGGATCATACTGCCTAAATAGGCATAGATAAATATGCCGCGCCTTACGAAGCTGATCCCTTTTTCCTCAACAAAAAACGTGAGTCCCCGGGCCGTCACGATGATATCCGCTGCCATAGCGGCGGCAAAAATCAGGTTGGCGGAAAGGAGAAAATACCGCTGTTTATCATAGCGGGTGATCTCGCAAATATACGCGATATAGTAAACAAAAATCAGCAGAAGGAAGGCGTGATAAACGCATCGCATCCAGTTCGCGAGGATCCGATACTTCGGTATTACGGCGAGCGTATAAAACGATATGTCCGTTATCGCCGCGGAAAACACCAGCCCCACCGTTGTCAGAAACAGCTTGGAACTCCTCGTCCGGCTGATATACGAAAAAATGATCAGGACGAACATGACCAGACAGATCGCCATGACAACGATATCTGCTGCCGGAGAATAAGTTGAGAAGGTAATGATTTGTTTCATTCGGATGTCCTGTTCGTTTTAAAAAGCGATCCGTTACCGGTATCAACCCGGAGCGAACACGTGACCCTTTATTTCCTGTATCCGCCTCGTGAAGCAGCTATTTATAGCTATCCTCATCCGTCTTCCCGGCAAAACAACATATTCTATTATACATCATTTTTCACCTCCGGGACCAAAATTTTTCCGGACATTTCCGAGCCTGTCCCGACGAATCGTTACGACGCACAAGCAGGCCGGGGGCTGTTTTGACTGAGCCAGCACGCTGAGTCTGCAGAACAGACTCCAGGAAAATTTACCGCTGCTTTTACGAATACGGCACACTTTCCGATATCGGCCGCCAATCGAACAGAACCACCGCTGCAATTACCCGGCTTTCCCGTGAAATGAAACACCGCAGATACAGCGATTTTTCCCACGCTTACCGTTCGAAAGCAAAAGGCGTGCTGTATTCCGTTTTATCCGGCTGAGTATCGGGTCCCGCGGCCTCTCCCCTCTGAACGGATGTAGCCTTCGGCAGTAAGCTTTTTGAGGATCTCCAGTACCCTTGTCTTGCCGAAACCGGTTTTTTGGGTAATAGCAGAGCTTGGTTCGCTTCTGCCGGCAAGCAGCTTGAACACAGTGCTTTCATCCTCAGTCAGTGAATTTTTTCGCTCCATCACCGGTAGGACGATACAAATCGTGTTCTCGGTCAAATGATAGACCGGCTTTACGGAACTGTTTTTATAAGACTCATTGATTCGCCGGATCCCCGTCCCGAAACGTTCGATCAGACGAAGGCGGAAAAAAATATTTGCGATGATTCGGTTGCGCAGGATTGAGATCCCGCCTCTGAAATATTCCTCTTCGCTCATACCCGCGGGCAGGCCGCCGGGAGATGTGATTTCGATTTTGTCCGGGAACATCGCCACGCTGACATGTGTTTGAATATCCCATGTTCTGTGTACAAGCGCGTTGGCGATAGCCTCACGGAATGCTTCTTCCGGTATCATGCTGATGGTTTCCCGCAGGCTTCCTTTGATTTGTTCGTATTGATAATATTTCCGATAAAGATTCAATGCCTGGTCGTACTGCTCCAAAATGGATCTTTCCGCAAAGGTTTCATGGTCAAGAATGATATTGATACTGTCCCCGAAACGTACCATATCTATGCCGTAAAAGGAGTTCCGGTCCGCCAAAAGCTCCGCGGCTTTGTTATATCCTGCATCATCCTTATAAAGTTCAAGCGTCTTCAGCGTGTCCTGAGTGACTTCGCTCAACCGCATTATTTCTTTCAATTTCTTCTCCAGAAAGGTAAAGGATAAATTCTGATCTGCCGCGGGCAATTCTTCATAAGACAGATTCTGACCTTCCAGGATCAACCGGGTGAGTTCCAGCCTGTCCACAGCAACCGAGGCAGAATCATTCCGCCGATAAGCCTTTGCTTTATACAGATAGGGCTTAAACAACCCTTCGAAGATCGTCAGCGTGATGACAGACGTTTTCCGGTCGATCGTCAATGAAAATTCCGGGACCGGATCAATATTGTCGTTGATCCGGTTTTCGATATCAAGGCACGCCTGTTCCGGATCTGCGATCCCTTTCACCGTGCCGTCATCACAAATGCCAAACACGATCTTCCCCGTCCCGTAATTCGCGTATGCGCTGACAGTCTTCAGGAAGGTATTGGTTACGGATTCTTTATATTCAAGATTTCTGGTTTCCCTCATGCCATACACCTCATTTTTTTCATTATCCATACCGAAATACTTTACTCATATTAATATTATTTAAACGTCAGTTTCTTTCGTATTCTACAACAGTATTATAATCCAAATCACACAACAAACAGACGAAAAAACGGTCGCAAAATATTGTGACCGTTTTTTCGTCTGTTTGTTCAGGTATTTATAAATTATTACGCCTGTTACTAATAGTTCACTATAATCGTGCTGAAGATTTTTAATTATTTCCCATAAAAATTCGTTCTGCATCCATGGATGGAATTGTTATTTCATTTCCTCTGACTGCAGTATAAGTATACGTTCCTGTGCTTTCTCCATAAACCGTGATCCAATCATCTTCGATTACCGAAATACCAATTTCGGATTGTTTATATGTAACGTAGAACACATCATCCCATCCCCACGATGTTGCAACTCTTAAAGCTACATAATCACCGCTTACCATCTTTTGAACGACTTTCCCGTATACAGATATATTAGTTCCGTTATATTTATCAGGATAACGCATAGCATCATTGTATTGAGGCCGGGGGAAAGAGGTTGTATCATACGCAGCACTTTGTTCTATCATAAGAGTAAATGATCGATCATTCTGATGATCATTATTGTCTTTTAGATATACAGTTCCTGAGCCATACTTACTCGGAACTATGGTCAGATGGAATATTTGATTCTCAGCATCCCATGATGTAACAATATTCCAGGTTGGCGCTACAACCGGCTGTACTTCAAATGCCTTTGGATCACCATAAAAAGGCACATCAATAATCAAACCATCTCTTTCTGTAACCGTAATCTTCTTTTCATTGAAACCGATAGAAGGAACAAAAAGATTAATTGCTGCTGATTTACCGCTTCCATCATTAGCGGTGCAATTGACAGTTGCTCTTCCACTTCCTTTTGCAGTTATGATACCAAGAGAATTAACAGAAACAACAGTTTCATCAGAACTTGACCAGGTTAGACTTTTGTTTGATGCATCTTCAGGTAAAATATTCGCTGTAAAAACTTTACTTTCGCCGATAAGAATTTCCTGTGATCCGGAAACTGTCGGAAAAGTAATATTGTTTACCATCTGAATGACCGTGATTCTGCTTTCAGCTTTGATTCCGCTGCCGTCAGTTGCTGTACATGTGATGATAGCTTCTCCCGTGGAAACTGCTGTCAACTGACCTCCGGATACACGAACGACTGCCGGATCAGACGATTCCCAAGAGAGTGCTTTTTGGCTGGCATTTTCCGGCAATATAGATGCTTTCAAAACCGCATAAGCATTTTTATTCATCGTCATTTCCGATTGATCCAGCTCTATTCCGGAAACTGCCTGTAGAACAGTTACTGTAGCAGAAGCACGTTTCGGGTAAGATGCAGAGAAGGGATCAGAGGAGAAAACTGTGATGGTCGTGGTTCCCGAAGCCTTTGCGGTGATTTTCCCCGTTTCGTCAATTACTGCGACTGTTTCATTTGAAGATGACCATGTGACGTCCTTGCAATAAGCGTTTTCCGGAGAAATAACAGCAGATAATGTTGCTTCTCCTTCTTCCGGTTTATCGGAAAGCAAAAGAGTGACTCGTTGTTCGGAGACAGCAACAGTCGTTACAGGCAATATTACATGAACAGGAATGTTTTTGAAAATAAACTCATCATCCGCAGCTGTACATATGATTTCCGCTTCACCCATGCTGACTGCAGTCACAACACCAGTTGTACTGACGCGTGCAATTGAATCATCGGAAGATTTCCATACGAAACGTGTCGTTTCAGGTGCGTCATCAGTAACGCGGGTAACTGTTGGAGTTATCACTTTTGTTTGTGTCGTATAAAGAGTTATGTCTGTAACATCAAAATCTATTACACGATTTCCATTTTCAATCGCCCATTCCCGTTGTTTTTCTTGAACTACTGAATTAAGATCTTCCTGTATTATTAATAACTCTTCGTATGAATAATCATCCCAGTTAAATATTGGTTTATTTCGATCATCATCTGCATAGGAATTCAACACTATTAACAGAGAACAACAATAAACAACAAATATAAATATTAACTTCTTCATTATTTATCCTTTCCAAAGTAATTAGTGATAAGAAAATGTGTTGTTTTTCTTATTATTTTTTATCCACAAGAGAAGGATCAGCACAAAGAATTTCATATGCATTACCTGGCATTGGAAATGCAGCACACCAAAAACCTTCAAATGTTGCCATGAGATAATCATCATTTTCAATAATATTAATTATTTCAATTTTTTTAAGTCCCATGAAATCTAAGCCTAAGTTCAGATAACGGGATAAATCATTTCCATAAATATTATCCATACTAACTCTTATTTCATCGACAAAATTATCAGAATTAAAATGAACATGAATCGAATACAAATGGTCATTCAAAACTGCAAAATCAACCATAACATCTGCAGGACCTTCATCCCAATATGGTGCAATATGTTTTACAACTTCCTTATTCTTTCCAATGTAATCATTCCATGCATTGTTGGTAATTGAATTATCCGAAAACTTTTTTATCTTGGAAAAATATTTTTGTGTTCCGCAAATCACAATAAATTCTTCTTGATTATTTTTATCCGTTGACTCAGATGCAATACATTTATTTCCATCTGAAAGCTCTAATTCCAAAATTTCAAACGGGAAATAATCATGTGTATGTTTTAAATTGTCCCAATTTGGACTAATGCCAAATTTATCCAACCCAATTTTAAATGCATCTATTAGATTGTATGTTCCGGATGTTGCTTTACTAAATACTATTCTTACATTATCACAAACATTATCATAATTAAAGCCAATCAACAAGGACAAATTTCTTTTATCTTCATCTATATATTCTTCGACTAAATACGTATAATTTTCCGGAGATATCATGATTTCATTGGAAAATATATCAGATTTTGACACTCCCATATAAACTTCATATGAATTCTTTTTTTTCAATGATTCATTTGTTAATCCATAATATTCAGTTTCCATGTTGAAGCTGACTTCAGAAACAGGTAAAATACTTTTCGAATCCGAATCACCAGGACCACTTGTAGGTATGAAATAAAATAAATCTGATCGATTTATACCATTTTGAGTGCCACAGGAAATAACAAATTTTTCTTTTTCTGTATCATCCAATATTTCATTGGCAATACATATATTTCCATCTGAAAGGAGTAATTCCCATTCGTCATCTTTTTGAACTAATTTATTCCAATCAGGATCTATACCCAGATATTCAACGCCTGTCTTGAAAGCATCAAGCAGATTATCTATCGAAAAAGTTTGTTTATCCATAATTAGGCTGACGACATCAATAATGCTTTGATCATTAGATCCAATATCCAATGCTACAGCATAATCTCCTTTTTCATTTAGTATATAATCTATCGTGTATCTTGAATCATTGAATGAAGATTCCATTAGATCAGATCTTGCATTGGAGATTACAGTTCCAATACAGGTTTCATAAGCATTCATATCAATAATTGAGGCATGATCAAAAATAATTGGCGTTGAAGTTACTATAGTTGCAACAGTAGGCGTTATTATTGGAATTTCTGTCTCGGTTGCTGTTGCAGTGAACGTTTCGGTCGGAGGCATTGTCGATGTTGTTGTCGGTGATTCGGTTGCAGTTGCCGTTAATGTTGCCGTAGGAGTCATCGTTGCTGTTGCAGTTGGCGTTTCGGTTGCTGTAGACGTAAATGTTGCCGTAGACGTCATCGTTGCTGTTGCAATTGCTTTTTTAGCAGATGAAATATCAATGTTTTTTCCATCACAATTTGAATCATTTAAACAATAAACCGCACCGGCTGCCTGATCAACGGTAAAACCTTCATCAAGAAGTTTGTTGTATATTTTTTCATTAGAATAATTATATTTTACATATGAAAGAGCTTTATTATATGCAACATAGAACCAGTCAACATTGCAATTCATTATTCCATATTGTGCTTGTTCAGAAGTGAATTCTTCATCAAGAAGCTTATCATAAATCTTTCCTGCAGAATAATTGAATTTTAAATATGAAATGGCTTTATTAACAGCCTGCTGATTCCAGTCAGCATTGCAATTCATTATTCCAAATTGTGCCTGTTCAGATGTGAAACCCTCTTCGAGAAGCTTATTATAAATCTTTGCTGCAGAGTAATCATATTTCAGATATGATGCGGCTTTATTCACAGCCTGTTGATTCCAGTCAACATCACAATTATCCGCCGCATATTCGGCAGTTTCTTTGGAAAAACCGGCAGAAACGAGTTTTTCAATGACTTGTGAACGAGAATAATTGTAACGAAGGTAGGATTTTACTTTTTCAACTGCCCTGTTTTCTTCACTGTTTGCATTTGAACTAACATTTGATCCGATTTTCGGTTTATCGCCTTTTATTGTTGCCAGAGCATTTGCTGCTTCTTCCTCAGTATATCCATCCCGAACCAACCAGTTAACGATTTCTGTGTCTGAAAGAGAAATAAATTGTAAAGTATTTTTCGCAGAAGTTACAGCTTGTTCATTCCAGTCTACTGTTAGTGAATCCACAGCTTTCTCAGCATCTTCATGAGAATAGCCGTCATACTCCAATTGTCTTATAAGCCCTTTTTTTGAAAACGGCATGACCTTTAAATAATTTTGTGCGGAACCGACAGCTTGCTCATTTTCATCTGATCCTGTTGAACCTGCGCCATACACAGCTTGTTCATGTGTAAATCCATCATATTCAAGCTGTTTAATTAAAGCATCCTGCGAAAAACTCATAAAGCTCAGATAATTTTCAGCTGCCTTCGCCGCCTGCTGGTTCCAATCGGCGCCGCAGTTATCCGCCGCGTATTCAGCATCTGACTGTGAATAACCTTCAAACTTTAATTGTTTGATCAATCCTTCCCGTGAAAAAGCCATAAAGTTTAAATAATTATTTGCCTGACGTAAAGCCTGTGAATTATTATCTGCGGACACAGTTTTGATTTCTGATATGAATGGGACAAAAAGACATAATATCACAGAAACTGTCATAAGGAATATGGAGGTACGATTTTTCATAATTGGCTCCTATTTCAGATTCAATATTTTTTCACAATAAGCTTCAAAATCTTTATCCTCTATATACATAAGCGTTACATATGGCGTATTGTAAATCGTATATTTGGCGTCTCCAAAGGTTTCAGTCAATTCTTTTTCAGAAGAATTCACTGCCTCTTTAATGAAATCCTCTACTTCGTCTTCCAAACCTTCCGGAGCAAATAAACCGGCAATATAAGGCATCATCCCATCCGGATCTTTTGGTGTATAAGCAGTAAATGACCCGGATGCCAATTCATTATCAAAATTCAAAGTCATCGTATAATCAAAAGTCGATTTTCCGGTTTTTACCATAGACTTTGACATATATTCATAGCCATCATCAACTTTGTAATTACTGTCCACTTTTATCCCATAGACTTTGTCTAATAAACTCATAACTGCTTTTGGATCACTGTTATCAATTCCGGGCATTTTCGGAATTGCGAAAAAAGCCGAAGAAACAATAATTACAACAATTGAAAGAATAATAAGATTTTTTCTCATTGCCGGGTTTCTCCAAAAATTTTTTATAAAATAGTTCATAATGTAATAAATAATATTATAATTTCTTCATCTTCATAAGTCAAGATAAAATCTGACCAATAAATCTCCCTTAATAGTCAAAATATTTTTTCTTTGAAAATGAATATAATCTAAAAATCGGCTATACCTTGATAATAATTTCATATTCGTCCAACAACCAGATAACACGAAAACCGGATATTTTGATCTCCCGATAATTTATTGATAACATTATTCTCTACTATAAGAGCTCAGTTTGTTTTGCCTTCTGTATGCGGGACGGAGTGCTTCGCAAGGTGCGGGAGCAAATATATGTGTGTTTGCAAAAGCATTTTCCCGCACCAGATTCCCGGGGGCTTGCAGCCCGCATACCCCCGCTTAAGAATCATGCTCTTTTTCCGACTCACCCGCATATGCGGCGGTCACTTTTTTTATCTGTTTTCCGCAATAAAGTCAATAAGAAAAGATTCTGAAAACAATTGAACGATTATTATCCGCGGGTCGGAGGCAGATATTTTATACCGGGATCTGCAGGCCAGTCACCTCCGGCTCAATGCTGAGCCAAAGGTGACAGTCCCGGAAGGGCAGGCCTGCCGCGGAGGACGCCGGATGCAAGTTCGCGGGAAAGTACGGAAACGGGTTTTGATGGTATACTGAATAGAGAATGCGGGAGATCATCACAGGATATCACCGTAAAACACAGGCAGATAAAGAACGAAAGGACGGGAGGAAAAGATATGTTCGGCAGTGCGCAGGAAGTCATGCAGTATATTCGTGAAAATGAGATCGCGATGGTGGATTTCAAGATGGTGGATATCAGCGGATGTTTCCGTCATGTCACCATCCCGGCGGCACGTTTCAGTGAAGAAACACTTCGCAGCGGCATCGGGTTCGACGCTTCCAATTACGGTTACGCGGTAGTGGAGAAAAGCGACATGGTTTTCATCCCCGATGTGACGACCGCCGCGATGGACCCGTTCTGTGAAGTCCCGACCCTTTCCATGATGGGCAGCGCCATGATCATTGATTATCCGGAAAACCGTCCGCTGCCCCATTACCCCCGGAACATCATCGCCGCCGCGGAAAAATACCTGCGGGAAAGCGGCATCGCGGACAGGATGCTGATCCTCCCGGAACTGGAATTCTATCTTTTCGACAGTGCCGGCTGGCGGATCGAAAGCCGCCGGCAGGAAGCCTTCGTCGATTTTGAACAGGCACACTGGAACAGCGCGAAGGAAGGCACCGGAAACATCGTCCCCTTCCAGAAGAATTATCATATCGCCAAGCCCTTCGACACGACGTATGACTGCCGCTCTCAGATGGTGCTGCGCATGGAAGAAGCGGGGATCCCGGTCAAATATCATCATCCCGAAGTCAGTTCCAGCGGCCAGTTCGAGGTCGAACCCCAGCTGGGCGGACTGTCCGAGATGGCGGATGCCACCATGATGATGAAATACATCATTAAAAACACTGCCCGGGAATACGGCATGTGCGCCACCTTTATGCCCAAACCCGTTTACGGCGAGGCGGGCAGCGGGATGCATGTGCATATGCTGCTGATGAAGGGCGATACCCCCGTTTTCTCCGATGACAGCGGATACGCTCACCTGAGCCGGACCGCGCATTACTTTATGGGCGGCCTGCTGAAGCATATCGACTCGCTCTGCGCGATAACCAACCCGAGCACCAACTCATTCAAACGGCTGATCCCCGGTTTCGAAGCCCCGGTGACCGTAGGCTATGCCACATCCAACCGCAGCGCGGTGATCCGCATCCCCGCCTACGCGAAAAGCCCGAACGAACGCCGCTTCGAACTGCGGAATCCCGACGCGGTCTGCAACCCCTATTTTGCCTACGCGGCGATCCTGATGGCGGGCCTGGACGGGGTAAAGAACGAGATCGACCCCCACGAAAACGGCTGGGGCCCCTACGATGTGAACCTCTATCATCTGCCGGAAGAAGAAAAAGCAAAACTGAAAGGCCTTCCCGTCAGTCTGGAACAGGCACTGGACGCGCTGGAGCGGGACCACGATTACCTGACTGCCGGCGGCGTCTTCCCGGAGGAGCTGCTGACGACCCTGATCCGCACCAAGCGTCAGGAATGCCGGGATCTTGCGAAGATCCCCACCGCCCCGGAATTTGACCGTTATTTCAATTGCTGAAAAACGCCGGCCTGGACAGTCCCCCCGGGTCACATATGCACAGGGGGACTGTCCTTTTAACTACGTTCTGCCCAGGTCCAACGGGACCGTGTCCGTATCGGGATCCGCTCCGGAATTTATCACTCTCCCGATCCCGGACAGATACCAATAACTTTTTTTCCATACTAACCGGCAGCCGGAACCGAATCTCACAGGCAGGCCTCCCGATGCCCTCACATTTCAGATAACCCATTTGTTCAGAAAAATGAAGAGAAGTGTATAATTAAAAATCCACGAAAGGGCAGGGAAGGTAAAAAAGATGTACAGCAGAGATGATCTCAACCTATATGGGTACTTTAAAGGCGTTCTGGACGGACGGCGCATAACCGATGTGCTGGATCCGCTGACCGGTCTGGTTTCCCGCGCCCATATGCTGGAATTCATCAAATCACTCATCGAAGAAAAGACCCCTTTCACACTGGGGATCATCGACCTGGACAATTTCAAATACATCAATGACACCTACGGGCACACCGTGGGGGATGAGGTTTTGGAAAAGTTCTCGGATTCCCTGCGGGAATTTCTCACGGGTTACGGGATAGCCGGCCGCCTCGGCGGAGACGAATTCCTGTTTATCAATTTCAGGGATCTGTCTTATGCCGAAAATAAAGAATTCTGCCTCACCCTGTACGGGACCTTTTCCGTCCTTCGCAAGTCCTACAAACTGACTTCCTATGAGCTGTTCGTGACAGCCACCACCGGTATGGCTGTATATCCCTTTGACACCGATGATTTCGATGAGCTCTTTTCCCTGATCGATAAGACACTGTACCGTGGAAAAACCAAGGGCAGGAACTGTTACATCATTTATCAGGCGGAAAAGCACAAAGACATCGAGATCATCAAGCTCAAGAAGAACAGCCTGTATGAGATTTGCAGAAACCTGGCCGCGGGTTTTGATTCCGCCGGGAGTCTGGCGGAGAAGCTGAAAGCCGGATTTGAGACAGTAAAAAACGATCTTCACCTTTCAGATCTGTATTACATAGGGAAAGACAGAGAAGTGAAAAGCGCGGCGAACGGAAATTCCCTCGGCTGTGCCTGTGATATCAATCTGCTGATGAAGGAAGACCTCTTTGCTTCCAACGAACTGTCCCAGATCCAAAATTCCAGCCCGGAATTCTTCCGGATCTTATCGGAAAATGAAATTGAAGCCGTATTGATCATGAGCATCAGCAATACACCGGAATCATACGGATATCTGATGTGCGCGGAGCCGCACACGATGCGCATATGGCAGGAGAATGAATATACGGTCATGTTCCTGTTCGCCCGTATGCTCAGCGCCTACCTCAGAGAACGGCGCCTCGCCTGACTCTCCCGTCTTCCGGGACTGAACCGGACCCCTACCACATTTTCGAACTTTTGTCAGCACTGAGGATTTGATACAAAGTCATACCTTATAACGATAAGAACCTTTTAACGATAGCCTCTGCAATCGTTATAAAGTTCAGGGTAATCGTTATAAGGTTTGATTCAGATCCGGGACAGAAAAGAAGTGGGGGCAAGAGGTATCGTAGAAAGATTTATAGGATTTTTCTTAAAATTAGCAATTATTTTTCACCTGAATCGCAAAAAAATAAGGCTAAAAAAATCCACTTAACAAACAAATAAGTGTTCGTATTTTTATCTACTATAATTCTATTATAGTAAGCAATATGTTGTTAATAAATAGCTTCTTCACATAATAAAAAATCTTTGTATCGCGCCGGTGTTTCTTCTATTCTTCATCAGTTACATTAGGAAAAGATGATTTATTACATATTTTGTTGCGATAATGAATCTGCTCCCATCTCGAGTTGGTTTAGTTATAATTAAGTCATATTAGATTTGCAATTTTCCGATTTTTCTGAAAAAGGGAGGAAATGATGGAAAAGAATGATATGAATAATAATCTTTCAGATCAAATGAAAAAGGATCTTCGCGAATCTGAATCAAAAGAAGAACTGGACGCGCTGGTTTCTTCGGCGGGAATGGAAATCACCGATGAGGCGCTGGACGGGGTCACCGGTGGATATTTTGGTGGGGGATGCAATTGTTATTATTTTTAAAATAATAAATAACTGATCCGTTTTATGTCGAGTGTAGGATACGACTCAGACGGATACTGAATCGCAACTGCCTTCCATACCCGGGAGATGCTGTCACCAAACAAAATGGTTTCCCGTTCTTCATCTCCAGCCTGCAGGCAGAGGATCTCGAAAGTTTCACGGATGCTCGGTTCTTTCATAAATCAAACCTGTCATAGTTAACGCAGGGGCTTCATAACATATTGATGAGTTCCGACCCACTTCAATAAGCTTGAGAATTTCAGCAGGGCGGCATGACTTGCTCCATTGCTTTGTTCTGAATCATTGTTTACTATTATTTGGATATAATCGTTATATGGTTTCATTTTCCTGCCTGTCCGGCACCTTCAATCAGGAGAGCTGTGGAATCCTGAGATCTGTTTTTCATTGTTTATTTATTTTTATAAATTTTCCGCTGCATATCAAAATCAGCCTTTTGCACGGGAAGGCACTTTCTTCAATTTGTTTATTAAAGTTATTCCGTCCTCCGAAGTCTTTGTCCCTCATCAGCGGGATAGGAATGGGAACAATTCATATTTGACAATTTGGAAAACACTCATAAAAGCTGTTGGGAAAATCGTAAGATAAAATATAAAGGCGAAAATAATAATATATAAGAGGAGTCCCTGCATGAGCAAAGTTCTTGTCCTGAATCCTGATTGGTGCAAAGGCTGCGGAATCTGTGTTGCCTTTTGTCCATCACAGGCACTGGAGATCATTCAGGAAAAAATATCCATGAAACAAAGCAATCAATGTATTTTATGCGGATTATGCGAACAACGCTGTCCTGATTATGCCATTTTCATCAGTGAAACGGAGAAACATTCATGACAAAAAGCGTTCTTTTACAGGGTAATGAAGCCTGTGTTGAAGGAGCTCTCGCGGCAGGAATGCGGTTCTTCGCAGGTTACCCCATCACTCCGTCTACCGAGATTGCTGAAAGGTGCGCAGTCCGGCTCCCGCAAATACGAGGAGTCTTCATCCAGATGGAAGATGAGATCGCCAGTTTAGCAGCAGTGATTGGCGCGTCAGCCGCGGGTATGAAAGCAATGACAGCTACCTCCGGCCCGGGTTTTTCTCTGATGCAGGAAAACATCGGTTATGCGGCTATGGCTGAAATCCCCTGCGTGATTGCAGATGTACAGCGCTGCGGACCTTCCACCGGAATGCCGACATCTCCTTCACAAGGTGATTATATGCAGGCTCGCTGGGGCACACATGGAGATCATCCGGTTATTGCTATTTCTCCTTCCTCTGTCTCTGAAGTTTATACGCAAGTGATCCGTTGTTTTAACCTTTCAGAAAAATACCGGACACCTGTAATTTTTCTGATGGATGAAACAATCGGTCATATGAGAGAAGGAGTCGAAATTCCTGAAGAAGAAACGCTTGAAATAATCAATCGGCCTCTTTCTGCTGTAATGGGCGGCAACAAAACATGTTATCATGTCCCCACCGGCGAATGGGTTCCCGGTATGGCGCCTTTCGGAGAAGGTGAACGTTACCACATTACCGGTTTGATTCATGATGAATCGGGTTTTCCAACAAATGATCATAATAAAGCGAAAAAACTGATGGAACGTCTGATGAACAAGATCATTTATAATTACAAAGATATTGTTCAGGTTGAAGAGTCTAAAATGGAGGATGCTGAAATCGCCGTTGTCTGCTATGGAGGAACTGTTTTTGCTGTGAAAGAAGCGATTTTCGAAGCACGTGCGCACGGTTTGAAAGCCGGAATGTTCCGGCCTGTTACCGTATGGCCATTTCCGGAGAGAGAACTGGCATCCCATTTGCCGCATTTGAAACAGATCATTGTGGCTGAACATAACAGCGGACAGATGCTGCTGGAAGTTCAGCGAATTACGGAAAGACGTGTTCCGATAAGTTTTATCGGGAGAATTGATGGGACTCTGATTTGCGCGGAAGAAATCCTTCAGAGGATCAGGCAGGTATAAAATGGCAAAATCAAGCGACCTTGTTTCCCGCTTCATGCGAGTCGATCATCTTCCGCATATATGGTGTCCCGGATGCGGGAATGGAATTTTGATGCGTGATGTCGCAGCTGCCATTGATAACCTGAAACTTCAGCAGGAAAAGGTTGTAATTGTATCCGGTATCGGTTGTTCTTCCCGTGCGGCAGGTTATCTGGATTTTAATACGATCCACACAATACATGGAAGAGCGATTCCATTCGCAACGGGGATCAAGCTTGCCAAACCGGAACTGGATGTGATCGTCATCACCGGGGACGGGGACTGTACCGCCATCGGGGGAAATCATATGATCCATGCCGCACGGCGAAATATTGAAATCACTGTGATCGTTTTCAACAATAATATTTATGGGATGACCGGAGGTCAGTATTCTCCGACAACTCCTACCGATGTAAAAGGAACCACGGCACCCTATGGGAATATTGACCGGCAGTTTGATATCACACAGCTGGCTGCCGGAGCAGGGGCCTCATACACAGCCCGCGGGACTGCATATCATGTTCAGCAGACGATCAAAGTCATTCAGGAAGGCATCGCCCATCAGGGATTCTCTCTGATCGACTGTCTCGGCTCCTGTCCAACATACTACGGGCGAAAACACAAAATGGGAACAGCTGTTGATATGCTGAAATTTCAGCGCGATCATGGTGTTACTGCCGCACAATACGCAAAACTGTCTGACGATGAGAAGAAAGAAAAATTCATTGTCGGTCAACTGACCCGGAACGAGTATCCGGGGTATACGGAGCTTTATCAGCACATCATTGAGCGGAGTCAGAAGTTTGTTCAAAAGAGGGCGAACTGATGAATAATCGTTGTTCTATTCGATTTGCTGGTTCCGGTGGACAGGGCGTGATCCTGGCCAGTGTGTTCATGGCTGAAGCAGCAGTAATGAATGGGTATAAAACAATGCAGTTTCAGAATTATGGGCCTGAGGTGCGCGGAGGAATGTGTCAGGCTTATACTATTTTCAGCGATGAAGAGATCCTGTTTCCCCATCCGGAAAGATTCGATGTGCTGCTTGCGCTGACACAGGCTGCTCTGAACAACTTCAGCATGGATACCGGTCAGACCTCTGTTATCATTACAGACTCCGGACTTTCCGTTCCGGAACATTGTCCGGCTGCAAAGGTTTTCTGCATACCGATTTTGAAAACAGCAGAAGAAACAGTCGGACGTCCGATGACAGCAAATGTTGTGGCAACAGCTGCGATTAATTCCTCATTCGATTTCTTTCCGGATGACACCATGTGGGAAGCTATCAAAAAGCATATTCCTGTCGGATCAGAAGCTTATGACATGAAAGCATATGAAGAAGGCAGGAAACTGGGGAAGAATTTATTATAAACACACCGTATAGAATCAGCAAAAACCGTTCCCGTTGACTTATGGTAGAGGTTTTGTCAGCACCGGGGATTTGATACAAAGTCATACCTTCCCGCGATAAGAACCTTATAACGATAGCCTCTGCAATCGGTAAAAAGTGCAGGGTAATCGTTGATAGATTTGATTAAAAAAATTCTTTACCTATTTCTTATAGCTTATAATTAATTACAACTATAATAATTACGTTGACTTTACAATTGTGTTTTATCACCTGAATCTGTTTGTGGTTAGCGGGAAGGAAAAATAATATGGTTATTTGTCCAAGATGTCAAGCTCAAAACCCTGATGGTGTTTTTCAATGTGAACGTTGCGGTTTACCTTTTTATCAAAGCCTACCAATGCAATCTGCTCATTACAACACCAGCAATAACAATGGACAGTTTCTGTATCCCAATAATCCAACAATGAATAATACTCAATACCAGAATTCCAATAACGGATTTATACCGAATTATTCAATACCACAAGCACAACAACCATTGCATCCCAATAAAAAAGAGGGAAAAATACTTGTTCTTAGTAAGTATGGTTTGGACTTACAACCTTGGCAAGTAAATGAACCGATTATGCTAAAGTTTTGGTCCGCAAGTTTTCTCAGAGAATGGTTAAACAATGAGTTTTATAATTCAGCATTTTCATCTGAGGAAAAAAAAACAAATCGTTCAGAATAATACAAAACCAGAAAATAATCCTGAAATTCCACAACTTGATTTTTCTCAACAAAAAGAAACAGTTGACAATATCTTTGTTTTGAGTGCAAGTGAAGCAGAAAAATATTTACCTTCATATACACAGTTGCCATGCAGACTTACTGCTTATGCAAACTCAAAAAATAACTATTTTGACCGTGATGATTGCCACTGGTGGCTAAGAACCCCTTCATTTGCAAGTATAACTTATGTGCTAACCTTGAGTTCAAAATATGGCTCGATAGAATATAAGGATGGAGCAAATCCTGAATCAAGGTATGCTGTACGACCAGCTATGTGGTTGAAAATCAATTAGTAAATGTAGCTAAAAATTCATTGTTATAAATTGAATGTAACTATTCAGAACCCCTATGGATTCTATAGAAATTGAACCTTGACAAAATAATAGAAGAGACTTTTCCCAACATATAAAAAAGGCATAAACATTGCCTTGTATTATGAAAAAGGGAAAAGCAATGGATGAACAGGAACGCCAGATAGCGGAAATGAGACGGCAGATAACGGAACTGACATCATTGGTTACAACACTGAATGGAACAATTGTAGAGCTACAGGAGACAATCAGAGATTTACGTCGGCAGTTGAACCAGAATTCACAGAACAGTTCCAAGCCGCCATCAAGCGATGGATACAATAAACCATCGCCGAAGAGCCAGCGTGTTAAAAGCGGAAAGAAACCTGGTGGACAAAAGGGCCATTCCGGGAAGAATATGGTGATACCCCATAAACCGGATGAAGTGCGATCACATCTTCCAGAAAAATGCAAAGAATGCCCGATACTTTCCGATTGTATAAAGAATGGAAACGTGTTCCGCTGTGCTGAGAAACGATATGTCGTAGATGCGGTAGTCAAAACTGTAGTGACAGAGCATCAGATTTTGAATGCGGAACAGTGCCCGAATGGTATCAGAAATCTTACGGGAAAATTTCCGGAGAATGTCAATTCATATGTCAAATATGGCGATTCGGTAGCGGTAACAGTTGGATTATTGAGTACTTATGGAGCTGTAAGCGCGAAAAGGATTCAAACTCTGATGAAAAGTATGCTGAAAATCAGCATTTCTACCGGGACGATAACATCCATGATCAGGAAATGTGCTGAAAAAGTTGCCCCGACAATAGCAGTAATTCGCGAAAAGCTGTCAGGTAAACAAGTATGCAATTTTGATGAAACCGGGGTACGAGTAAATGGAACGCTTTACTGGGTACACAATTCATCAACTCCGGATCTGACGTACCAGACAGTTCACACAAAGCGCGGCAAAGATGGTATTGACGGCAATGGTGTCATATCTGACTTTCATGGAACCGCTGTACATGACTGTTGGTCATCCTATTGGAAATACAATGATATCGGCCATGCAGTATGCGGAGCTCATCTGCTTCGGGAATTAACCGGAATTGAAGATAATTATCCTGAGCATTCGTGGTCGAAAGATTTCAAGAAATTGCTGATAACGATGAAGAATACAAAAGACAGAGCAGTCAAGAAAGGACAAACGAAGCTTAGCTACTATTACCTGCACAAGTTTGATAAGGAGTATAAGAGGGTAATGGAATTGGCTGACAGTGAATGTCCTCCTCCAAAGTATCCATCAGAAAAGAAACGTGGAAGGGTGAAAAAAGGCAAAGAACGATCTCTGATTGAACGACTCATGACACTGAAAAATGAGGTCTGCCTGTTTGTCCATGATTTTAAGGATCCGTTTGATAATAACCAGGCTGAACGTGACCTGCGAAACGTGAAAACGAAGAATAAGGTAATCGGTTGCTTCCGTGCAGAGCATGGTGCACAGAATTATCTCGATATTATGTCATTTCTCAGTACCGGGTTGAAGCATGGCATTGGTGTAGTGGAATCATTGTCCGCAGCCTTTGCCGGCAATGGAAATATCGTTCTCCAGCCTGGGTACTGAATAGTTACGGGGATATTATAATTTACATCTTTTCTTTTCGAGAAATTGACTCTGACAATTATTACACGATTATTCCTATATTCAATTCATGTATATAAAAAAAACAATGTAACTGTTAGAAGGTGTCCGGTCGGGGACGGTTACGCCCATTGACCAGCTCCAAGGTCATAACTGTCTGTCGGGCGGAACTGTCCCCTTGTTCCTTCATCAAATCAGGGGGACAGTTCCGCCCGATCGGATACTGAAAAGCTGAATCGCTTTCCAGAGGCGTAACCGTCCCCATCAGCGTTCTGAATAACAGTCACAAAACGATAGCGTAACTGTCCGTAAGGCATATAACGGGTACAGCCCCTCTCCGGGGCTGTACTAAAAATATGTCTTGAATTGGCTACATATTGATAGCTTTCCGGATCACCGCTCCTTTTAATTTCTCTGCCATACGGGCGTCCCGAATGGTCAGGCTCTCCAGGTCAGTCGGGAAATGGGTCAGATCCTCATACCCGTCTTTGGTGACCAGAACCGTATCCGAATGCCGGAATCCGCCGATATCTTCAAAATACAGCGCGGGTTCGATGCTGATGACCATATTCTCCTCAAGCACGTGGTTCCCGCCGGCGCTGAGGAATGGAGCTTCATGGTTTCCGAGCCCGATGCCATGGCCTGTCCGGTGTTTGATCGCGTCTCCGTATCCCAGCGACTTGAAGTAATCCTGTGTCGCGATGTCAATGTCTTCACATCTTGTGCCGGGTTTTACCATGGAATAGGCAATCTCTCTTGCCTTCAGCATGTGTTCAAAGAGTTCGCGGTCTCTGGCAGACGGTTCGCCAAGGAAAACCGTCCTTTCATTTTCCGCGGAATATCCGTTGACCCGGTTAAAGCTCATCAGGACGATCGGTCCGTCTTCCATCCTGCTCGCCAGATCCGGCAGGCTGTGAGGCTGTGAGCTCTTCGGGGCGGGCCATCCGGCGGTGAGAAAACTCGATGTCATATAGTTGTATTCAGTCGTCTTGATCACTCCGGTCTGAATATCGCGAGCGTGCATTGTGGTTTCGATCACGGATTCCCCGCGGTACAGCCCATTGAAGAGCATCTTCATTCCCTCGTCTGTCCACTTACAGGCAAGGCGGATGGCTTCCAGTTCAGAGGCATCCTTGACCAGACGCATGGTATCGATATAGTCAACGATCCTTGTTTCTTTCGCGTCGATCAGGTCGCGATATGCTGAAGGGAGGGATGGCTCGATGCCGACAGCAGCGTTTTTACCGATATTTTTGTTTACATAGTCATACCAGTTTTTCCCCGGTACGGAAGGAAACTCAAAATAATGCTGAATTTCACCAAATCCTTCGACTTTCATCATGTGTTCATATTCAAGCCGCGGCACCACCAGACTCGGCGCGCCTTCCGGCCGTAATATGATGAAAAACGGCCGCTCCACAGGCGTATAAGCTGCTCCTGAAAGATAATAAATAGCATCCTGTGAAGTAATGAGCATGACATCCAATCCCTGCTCCCCGATATACTTTTGCAGACGTTTTACCCTGTCCTGCCGATATTGATCCATGATTGTACCTCCCTGAGATATTATGATTCTTTTGAAAAATCTCAGTATAAAATAATTTTATATATAATATTTACTTATATGTAATACGATTTTATGATATAGTTATTTGATTTTACGATATCTAACATGATCGGAACAGCGCCATACGCGTATGTTTTGAATAACGGCCGGAAAAGATAACTGCCGCAAGGCGCGGGTGTGTCTTATAGGGAGCAGAATCGGGGAAATGCGGGTACAGGATTGCAAAAATAAATCAGGAATACCGTCTCCGCGCCCGCAGGTCTCAGCTCTTATACGGGGAGGAAAACAGCAGATATGAAAACAGAACAGATAACATTGATACTGGCAATTGTCCGGGAGAGATCCGTCAGCAAGGCTGCCGAAACGCTTTTTATCTCACAGCCAACCGCAAGTACTATGCTGAAAAGCCTTGAAAAAGAACTGGGTTATGATCTCTTCATTCGTACAAAAACAGGCCTGATCCTGACTGATGAAGGCGGTGAGTTCATTGAATACGCGAAGGCGATCGAAAGGTCGCTGAAATCGATTTCTCAAATCAGGCAGCCGGTAAAACGAATTGATTTTAAAGTCCTTTCCTTGAAATACGATTTCTCCGAAGCTGCTTTTGAAAAATTATGTGATAAATACCTTACGAACGATTATGCGGTTTCCTTTGCTTTTCAGAATGTCAGCAGCATAGAAGATGAACAGAGAATGATAGAAAACGGCAGCGGTGATATCGCGGTAACCATGTGCAGAAAGAGCCTGTATGAATCAACGATCCGTGGCATCGCGAAGAAGCATCTTGAAACTGCGCAAATCGGTGACTATCACCTGGAACTGTCATGCAATAAAAACCACCCGATCATCCAAAACGGGGTAATCGCATACCCCCTGATTGGATCATATCCGCTTTTTACCAGCATTCCCTCTTCCGGCGCGGAACCTTTCGCGCCTCAGTTTCTCATGAAATACGGGGTCGTGCTCCGAAACGGTATTGTCATGGATCCCTGTGATACCAGATACAGGCTGCTGAAAAAATCCAACGGATATCTGATAAGCACGCCGGTACCGGAATCCATAAAGGAATCTTACGGGTTTGATTCCCTGCCCATTGAAGATTCCGATATAAGCATATTCGCGGTTTACCGGAAGGACCCTCTGAAGGAATCGCTGATCCGTGAATACATTAAATATTGCAAATTGAGTTTTCGATAATGACCGCGGCACGGCAGATGTCAACGGTCCGCTGCCGCCAGGCTCAGCAAAATCAGCCGTCCGCGAATAACAATGTGCAATGCGCGGTGCAATGCGATCCGCAGGAGAATAAAAATCTGATGTGTAACTATTCAGAACCCCGTACCTCGTGAATAAAAATAACATATTACCCCGGGGTATGGGGGTGGGGTTACCCCCACTTTTCCCCCGGCGCGGCGTCATGAGGTTATGGAAAACACAGGAACTCTTTACCGCGCCGGCGCACGGACATTATGGTTCTGAATAGTTACAATTGAATTTATATAAATAAACTGTCCAAAATCGTATAAAATCTATTTTTCCAAATAGCTTATACTGATAACATGAGATTTTGAAACACGGGCTTCCGGGCTAAACCGGAGGCCTTTTTTGTTGTCTGGAGGTGATGGACAATGGGACTTTTTGAATGGCTAGGATTCAGAACAGCCGAAGCGAGGGATGCTCATAAAATAACCGACAGCGTCAGGGATTCCGGACAGATTTTTTCTTTCGGTCGCGCGGATTCCGGAGAACGGGTGGACGAGAAATCAGCCATGCAGATCGCCACAGTCTACGCCTGTATCCGGCTGCTTGCGGAAACGGTCGCCGGACTGCCGCTCCATTTATACCGTTTCACTGACGATTTAGAAAAGGGGAAAGAAAAGGCGAAGGACCATCCTCTGTATAAACTGCTGTACCGGCAGTCGAATCCCGACATGACGAGTTTTTCATTCCGCGAAACCATGATGACTCACCTCATTCTGTGGGGCAACGCCTATTTTCACCCATTTTCACCTATCGTTAATTTGTGGGGTGAAGTTTTTGGCTTTTCCCGTTTACAGCAGGTTTAGTAAAATCTAAAATTCATCCAGGAAGCAGAAAGTCAGCAATTTTGCCTCAATTATTCCGAGAAAACGAGATGTTTTTGTATTAAATCGGGTATGTTGACATTTGTCAGCACTAAGGATTTGATACAAAGTCATACCTTTTAACGATAAGAACCTTTTAACGATAGCCTCTGCAATCGTTATAAAGTTCAAAGGTATCGTTATAAGGTTTGATTTGCGGAATAAATAAAAACCGATGAGACTACTTTTCCATCAATTGAAATACAATTGATAAAGACTGATAAACATTTTCACTGATCAGATCATCATTGCTCCAGCGGATAATCGTTAGCTTCAGTTTTAGCGAGGCAGTTATGGGCAAAACAATGAACCGGATATTTACTCCTGTGAAATTCAACGGTTTCCTGTTTTGGAAGGATATGATCCGGGAATAACAACTGAAAAATGGCTTGAGCTGCTGACAGACAAATCAATTATTGGAAAAGATTATGTTTGGGCAAGAGTGTTATCTGTTTTTTATGTCGAAAACGAGGATGCAGTTCCTTCCATCCTAAAATAATGATATAATGGAGATGGCTAACTTAGCTATATAATAGAATAGGAGATTTGCAATGACACAGGTAAATATTTTGGAAGCGAAAAATAATCTGTCTAAATTAGTCCGTATGCTGGAATCAGGCGATGAGGATAGCATTATCATTTCTAGAAACGGCGAACCAATCGTACAAATGACTTTATTACCCAAACCTGAAAAAAAACCTATCTTTGGCGCTGCTAAAGGCGAATTTAAATGCCCGGATGATATTCATTACCTAGGGAAACGCTGATTAATCCAACATGCCTATAGAGGCACCACGATAAATGGAACC
>DAIMGK010000038.1:0-31027 GCA_036723985.1 Flexilinea sp. | reverse complement strand
TACGGCACCGCGGAATATTCCCCGATGGACGAGGAACATCCCATGCACCCGACGACGCCTTACGCTGCCGGGAAAGCTGCCGCGGACCTGATGATCATGTCTTTCTATAATGTCTGGCATTATGATATCTCCATTATCCGTCCTTTCAATAACTACGGTCCCCGCCAGAATGACCTGGCACTGGCCGCCATTATTCCGCTGACTGCCCGCCGCATCCTGCATGGGGAGAAACCGGTCCTGGAAGGAACCGGCCTGCAGACCCGCGACTTTATCAATGTGCATGACACCGCCCGGGCTTTCCGGCTGGCTTATGAAAACGAGAGATCCCGCGGCCATATCGTGAACCTCGGCTCCGGCAAAGAGATCTCCATGAAAGCGGTGGTGGAGGAGATCTGCGCCTATTATGATTACAAGGGTGAGATCGAATACCGCCCCGGCCGCCCCGCCGACGTCCAGCGCCTCTGCGCCGACGCGAAGCTGGCAAAAGAACTCCTGGGTTTCGAACCGGAAGTCGACTTCCCGGCCGGCCTCCGTGAGACTCTCGACTGGTACAAGGTCAATCAGCAGGATCAACAAAGTCAATAGTCATTAGTCAGTAGTCATTGGTTGGTATATATGACATATTGATGATCGGCATGCTTATATGTGTAAGAATGGAATTCTTACCGAACTTGAAAAAACACAGTCAAAAAAAATAATATTTACGGATATCCGGGAATCAGTTTCAATATCTGTATGGTTATACGAGAGAAATTGACAGCAATGGGTATTATTGGTCTGTCGTTTATTACCTGAACAATGCGGCAGACCAATTTTTTTAAATCTCTTTCGGCAATCAGGCTGATTGAGGATTTGAACATTGTGTTTCTTATGAAATTTCACAGAAATTCTTTGAAAAACATCAGTCTAAACCGGTCTGATTAAAAAATGATCCAAAGCAGAAGTGCAGGAAAATCAAAAGCCTGCGTGTTGGAATAATTTATTTTTTAATTGTCTGACAAATAACCGTTTACAACAGAATAATATAGTATAATTCAGATACAGGGAATTGCTGTTCAACATTCTGTGAGTATACAGCCGGGTTGATATAGCCGGGGACGGGAGAAAAATGTCCCTGATGATCCGAAGATATCGTTTCCTGTATTTGATCTGGACCGGCTGTAAGGGACAGTCATCGCCGACGCAAGTCCGGACTTTGAGTGACAGTCCCGGGATGTTGTGCTGAAATGATACCGGTTCTTTTGAGAATGACATTTATGAGGCAGTTATGAAAATGTCAATACACAAACTACCCCTGAAAACCAGCATTACGATCGCGTGTCTGGTATTTTTTGTGCTGCTGAGCGTCGTGATGGCGTTCGGAACGTATAAGATCTATAAAAATACCATGTACGCCAGGTACCGGGAAGAGATGGTCAGTATCGTCAACTATATTGAAAGCTATATTGACCATGATGACATGTCCCAATGCGCGGAGACCTATACTCCATCGGAAAAGCACGCGGAAATGCAGGTTTTTTTTGACCGGTTTGTCGATTATTTTGATGATGTTCATTATTTGTATATTCTGAAACCGACACCTCCCGATGATCTCGCTCTTCTCAGAAGTGTTCTTTCGGCAAATTCCACTTATGAAAAGGAAAACGAACCGGAAAATCTCGTGTTCATCGGCGACGGAGGCGAGGACTGGTATGAACTGGAGACCGCGGAGGCTTTCCGGAAGATCATCGCCGGCAGTGAAGATGTCTTTTTTGACGAGAGGTCAGAATGGGGTTACGATTATACGCTGGCACGGCCGCTGATCAATTCCAAAGGCGAGCATTACGCGGTGCTTTGTGTCGATATTTCGATCGATGAATTAATGCATATGATCTACCGCTATACGGCTATCACGATCGCGGTGATCGCGGCGCTGGGTATCCTGTTTATCGTTCTGCTTCTCGTTTGGATGGGCAGATATGTGATCGACCCCATCGGTCAGCTGAAAAACAGTGTGACAGCTTTTGCCGCTTCCTCCCACGGGAAACGAAATCCGGATGAACTGGTGTTTACTCCGCCGCAGATAACATCCAGCCCTGAGGTCGAGTCACTGAATTTGGCGGTGACGAAAATGTCCACGGATATGAAGGATTATGTGAAAGGTATCCTTGAAGCGGAGAAAGAAGTCGTCGATCTTCAGGCTCACGTGACGGAGATCAACACCATCGCCTATCAGGATGCCCTGACCCATGTCGGCAACAAAGCCTCTTATGATCTGAAAGCTGAATCGCTCAATGAAGAAATCAAAAATCAGAAGGCTGAATTTGCCATCGTCATGGTGGACCTGAATCATCTGAAGACGATCAACGATCAGTACGGGCATGACAAAGGGAACGAATATCTGACCGGTTCCTGTAAACTGATCTGTGATATCTTTGCCCATTCACCGGTATACCGGGTTGGCGGAGATGAATTTGTCGTGATCCTGCAGGAAAGAGACTACCGGAACAGAGAAAATCTGCTGGGGATCTTTGAACGGGAATTTCACGAAGCGTCCGTGCGGAAAGGTGTGGAACCGTGGCAGCAGTATTCCGCCGCGATAGGGATGGCGGTCTATGATCCGGGCAAAGATCCGGATGTGGAAAGTGTCTTCAAACGCGCGGACAGTGAGATGTATAACGAAAAAATGGCATCGCGGAAATAAGTGGTCAGTGATCAGTGGCCGGTGATCACTGGTCGGATCGTGTTGATGGAAACCTGCCCTGTAAAGGCGCGGGTTTTATCCGTAGATCCAATGCAGAAGTTTCGCCATATCGATGGGAACGGTTTTTCGCTGACTCGCGGTTTTCCCGCACACTGTGGATCGGATGTTAAACTTGCAGGTCTCATCGTTCGAGTCAGCAGAACCATCTCCATTGACATTTGTTTACAGCGAAATATTGGAAAGATAAAAAATGATAATTGTTGAAGGGTACATCCCTTTTCTGGGTTATGAGACATATTACCGTATCGCGGGCGCGGAATACACGGAAAAACCGCCGCTCCTGCTGCTCCATGGCGGACCGGGATCGACACATAATTATTTCGAGGTCCTGGATGCCGCCGCTGTGGAAGACCGGAGACAGTTCATCAGCTATGACCAGATCGGCTGCGGAAACTCCTATGTTGACGGGCATCCCGAACTGTGGACCCGGGAAACCTGGGTGAAGGAGCTAATCACGGTCCGGAAAGCGCTGGGACTGGAAACATGCCACCTGCTGGGCCAATCCTGGGGCGGGATGCTGGCGCTCGAATATCTCTGTAATTATCCGCATAAGGGGATCCGGAGTGTCATCCTTTCCTCCACCCTTCCCTCCAGTCAGATGTGGGGTGAAGAGGCGGCGCGGATGATCGAAGAACTGCCGGAAGAGATGCGGGAGGCTATCCGGATCGCGGGCGAAACGGGAAACTATGACGATCCCGCTGTGAAGGCGGCGGAAGCGGAATATATGCTCCGCCATTGCGGCGGCCCTGCCGGTGAGGATGCTCCGGAATGCCTGCGGCGGGAAAAACGGGGCGGCAGGGAAGCTTATGTGACCGCCTGGGGCCCGAACGAATTTTCGCCGCTGGGAACCTTAAAAGATTTCGATGTCACGGACAAGCTCGGTTCGATCAAAGAACCGGCGCTTATCATCAGCGGCGGGAATGACCTCTGCACGCCCTACATCGCCAAAACCATGTTTGACGGGATCCCCAATTCCCGCTGGGAGCTGTTCCGTACCTGCCGCCACTCCTGCTTCGTGGAAGATCTCCCCCGCTATTCACAGCTGCTGAAGGAATGGCTGAACGGGAAAGACTTTGAAAGCTGAACGTACAGGGAATCGGTCTGTGAGGTGACGGTTTCCTTCGGTTGATCTGGGGTGACGGTTCCCTTCGGCTCAATACTGAGCCTTCGGAAACCGTCCCCGGAAGGAAGGAAAAAAACAATGAATTTCCGGATATTTGCCTTTCTTACGATACTGATGTCACTGCTTCTCTGTCTGCCGGCAGGCGCACAGGATGAGGCCGTTTATTACAGCCCGATCACGGAAGTTTCTCTGAATATCAAAGAGCTGACCATGAATGTCGGGGATCAGGTCACACTTCCCGTTACCTATGAACCGGCAGAAACGCCCAATGTGTTTTTGCAATGGTACATGGATGAGACAACGGTCAGGGTCGATCCCGGGACCTACACGGTTACCGCTCTTTCAGCGGGGACCACACGGCTGTTAGTGGAAAGCGTTCCCGGTTTAGCCTGGGATCACTGCGACATTACCGTGGTCGGACCCGAAGCCAAAGACACCGCCGGGAAAAAAACGGGGACAGAACTGATCACGCTTTCCGATGCGGACAGGAAGAAAATCGAAGCTGAGAGCCTGCTGCGTTATCTGGATTTTATAGAACATTCCGATTTTGTCCCGGAAGATTTTGCCTCACTGACGGAACGCCGCTTTAATGTGACCGCTGTCGTAAGCCCCGGGACGGTAAACGCCCAAAGCGGACTGGCGGCTTCTCTGGGGATGGAAAAAGCGCTGGAGCTTCCTGATTTTTCCGCGGTCAGTTTATACGGCACCCTGCGGCAGATCCTGGAATACACGGAAAACAATGATGACCTGGTCAGGCTTTTTGAATTTGAACCGATGCTCCCGGATGATCCGGTTCCGGAACCGGATCATCCGGAGGCCAAGGACATGAACCTGCAGGATAATGTCGAGGAGCTGACTTCCGTGAGCAAGGCGCACGCCCTCGGATTAAAAGGGGATAATACGGTCATCGCCATCATTGATTCCGGCCTGAACAAAGAGCATGAACAGTTCAGAGGCAGGGTCATCGCGGAATATTGTGCTGCCAGGCCAATTGACCCGATGATACCATCCTGTGATGAAGGATCATCTGAGCCTGTCCACGTAAAAAATAAGGCTGAGTATAATCACGGATCTCACGTAGCCGGGATCGCGGCCGGACGAGACGGGATCGCGCCAAACGCGAAGATCGTTTCAATAAATAACTCAAGTGAATTTTGTGTGGAGGAAGCATGCTCCCGGTATATTCTTATTGATATCTGGGAGATTTGTCAATATCTCGCTGACCTGCAGAAATCGTATAAAGCGGCGGGAAAGCCGCTGATCTCGGCGGTAAATATCAGTTTTGGCAACAGCAGAAAAGCATATGAAGACAATTGCGATGAAAGACATAGCGATTATAAGGAAGCATTTGACCTTCTCCTGGAAAACGGAATGATCCCTGTCACTGCTGCCGGGAATTCCGGATTCGCGGATGCGGTGCAGCCTTTCGGATGTGTATCCAGCAGTTTTGCGGTCGGCGCGCTTGCGAACAGTCCGGATCCGAAAATTCGAAGTACCTCCAGTCATGGGCCGATGATCGATATCCTGGCACCCGGAACAAAGATCTGGTCCGCTTTATTAGCCGAAGACGGGAAAGAGGGGACGGTCTGTTCCGGCATCAACTGTTATGGATTTAAAAACGGCACATCCATGGCGGCTCCGATGGTCACCGGCGCCTTTGCCATCCTCAAGCAGGCAAATCCAAGCCTGACCCCTGCCGAACTGGAATCCGTGATCATAAACATGTCCCACAAGACAGCAAATTACCGTGCCGGCAATGACGATCATCCCGCCCAGACTTTCCCTTACGACAAACCGGTGCTGGATTTTTCAGACATCGAAAAGTATATTTCTCCGGCGGATCATCACGGCGGTTTCTTCCGGCTTGATGATATGGAGGTGCTGCCCCGTACAGGTTTTTCCGCGGCGGGACCGCGGGAAGCGGGGACCCTTCCGAAGGATCTGAAGTACGAGCCGCTTGAAATGACACTGGAGATCCCTTCCCTTGATGTATCGTCGGAGATCGTTGAAGTCCCTGTCATCGATAATGAATACGCGGTGACATGGCTTGGCGGATCTGTCGGCCTGCTGGAAGGTTCCGCCCTGCCCGGAAAAGGCACCGCGGTCCTGGCAGCCCATAACCATCTGAACGATTCCGAGAGCGGCCCCTTCGCGCTGCTGGCTTCTGTGGAAGAAGGCGAAAGGATCTTCATCCGTGACAGCAGTAATGAGCTGCAGAGCTATACCGTTTACGCGAATGAAAAGGTGGCGGAGAGCGATTTTGACGCGGTGGACCGGATCGCGGGAGCCTTTGATGATTCGCTGGTCCTGATCACCTGTGAAGATGAAAGGATCTCCGGCGGGTATGCCAGCCGGCGCGTCGTGGCGGCAAAGAGAAACGGTCAGTAGTCAGTGATCAGCGGCCGGCAGTCACCGGCATGAATTGAAACAGCGGAATGTTCCGTATACAACGGCGCCGCTGTTTTTTGTATACCAATTACGATCCCGGGAAAAAGGTATATGGGGCGGACAAACGGTCTCTGACCGTTTATTCGACTGTGAAATATGTTTCCGCGGATCGGTAGGCACGGTCGGGAAGGGTAAAGGCGGTGCGGAGGGAATAGAGCCCGGGTTCCAGGGAAGATGAATTGAGCGAACAGAGCAGCCACTGGCCGTTCTCAAGCGATTTTCCCGAACAGACTTCGGTCCATTGGGTGGGATACATGCCGGAACCGATACTGACCTGGACGGATTCGGGCTGCTGCCGGAAAGACAGCCGGACGATGATGTCGATCTTGTCACTGCTCTCCGCGCTGAAGCTCTGAAACTCCGCGGGGCTTTCGATCAGCACGGCTGACTGCGGAGGATCGTTCCGGATCGGGTCGTATTCCGTGGGCATTTGTTCGATCCCGTTTTCGGCTGCCCATGCGGAGGCGTTTTCCGGATAATTGAGAAAGATCTCCGTCTGTACATCTTCCGCGGGTGTATAGCGGGTCGCCAGCATGCGGTTCTCCCGGTTGATGGGAACTTCCACATAATAATCATCATATTCATATGGCTCATTCCCCTGAAGGAATACACCGGTGATCGTCTCCCGGCATGCCGGGGTCGGCAGTTTCCCGGAAGGCATGCAGATCCTGACCCGGGAGATTCCTTCCGGGACTTCCCATCCGGACGCGGGTAGGCTGCGGTGAGCGTATTCCATGACGGAACGCCACAGGATCTCAGCCGGTCCCTGGATCTCATCCGTATCCATCACAAAAGCGGATACTGTCTTTTGATTTCC
This sequence comes from Flexilinea sp., assembly GCA_036723985.1. Classification (GTDB taxonomy): domain Bacteria; phylum Chloroflexota; class Anaerolineae; order Anaerolineales; family Anaerolineaceae; genus Flexilinea. The sequence continues at coordinate 23,896 of DAIMGK010000038.1, read as the reverse complement.
GACACGGAGCGAGCAGCTGAGCTGTGTGGTATATCCGCTGATCATGCGGCTGTTTTCCCCGGGAACTTTTCCGATCTTGACCGCGGACGGGCGATCCGAAAGGCTGAAGCTTTCACCGCTCTGGCTGAAGACGTGGTGGACCAGCCAGGCGAGGTTATCCGCGATCAGCGCTTTCCGGGAGGAAGGCTGCGGAACATCTGTTTCGCCGTTGTCCCGTTCGACCCGGAGAATGCTGACCGTGTGCATGGATCCGCCGGAGGATGTGCCGGTCTGGTCGCCCAGGGTGGCGAAAGGGATCAGCGAAAAGGCCGCCGCTTCGGCTGTATAGCTCTCATTTTCGCTGAGGCTGCTGCTGTCGGACAGTGTGCGGCTGCTGTTCAGCCCGAAGAGCGCGGCGTTTCGCTGCACGGCACCGCTGCCGAATGACTGCAAATGGGCGGAAAGCGGCCGCCGGTAGTCTTTTGTCAGTGCCTCTTCCAAATGCACCGGACCGTGGAATGCCTCTTCTTCATCCGCGGGTACACCGGATTCATAACTTTCCGGCAGATCCCAAAGCAGTGTGGAGGGTGAGCTGCCGCCGCTGAAAGCTGTCAGCGCGGCGAACAGGTTCATAACGGACCCGATGGGGTAAGCCTGCTGGATCGGAAGGTAGATCCGTTTGTTTTCATTATCGCTCTGCGCTTCCAGCGCTGCCAGCAGCTGTCCGTTATTGACGTCCAGTATCGCGATGCTGACAGGATCCGCTGCCAGCGCTTCCCGGGCATTTTTCTGTTCATCTTCCGTATATGCGGGACTGAGGGGGCATAAAGATGTTTCTTCATCATCGGCGGCGGGAGAAGTGACGCAGAACAGGTAATCCTGCAGTGCCGTGTCCTCGCTGGTGATGACACGCAGGCCGCCGCGTTCGACCTGTTCCCGTCCGTATAAGTGGAATGCGGCATCCAGCGCTTTTCTGGTGATAATGTCCGGTACCGCGCCGCCGATATATTGAGGAGGCTCAAAGATGGTGAAATTGCTGTGCGAAAGGTTTTCAGCTTCATCATCGGAAAACAGGCCCGCCTGATGCAAAAGCCGGATCTGGTCCAGGTATGAGTCCCGCAGCGCGCCGTGTGAATCGATGGGGTTGAGCATGGGAGAATGAATGATGGCACTCAGCAGCACAGATTCGGCGTCGCTGAGCTCGTCTCCGGATTTGTCCAGATAAAGCCGGGCGGCTTCGTCCAGGCCGAATGCCATCTGTCCGAACCACGCGGAATTGTAATGCCAGGTAAGGATCTGTTCTTCGCCGAAAGTCCGCATGACCTGATGGCTGAGCAGCCATGTCATCAGCCCGGGGAAACGGGACCCTTCGATCGTCTCCGCATACACTTCCCGGACCATATCTTCCGTGACCGGGCGAAGCTGTCCGCGCCGGACGCCTTCCGAGCGTGTGATGCGGGCGGCCTCCAGAAAGGTGTGGGGAAAACAGCCTTCTCCGTCTTCATTGCAGATCTGCAGATCCCGGCTCTGAAAATTTTCATATGCCAGTGTGAACAGCAGCGTTTGTCCGTCTCTTCCGTAAAATCGTGTCGGTTCCGGCCTGACAGAATATCTGTCCCGGAAAAGCTCCAGAGACGGGAAGGATTGTGATATTACCGCGTAATAAATGCCCAGCCCGGTCAGCGTGAAAAGTGTCAATGCCAGAAACACAAGCCCGGCACCCCGCAGAAAGGCGTAAGGTTTCCGCTTGTTTTCAGCATTCCTCTTTTGTTTGCGGATAACGATGTACCGGGATGCTTTCATGAGGGCAGACCCGTTCCCTTATTTTTGCAGGGCAAAGGCTGCGGCGGCAAAAAACAGGGTGACCAGCAGACAGGATATCTCGCGACGGGACCGGGGGACCGTGTCGACCATGACCGGTTTCCCTGATTCGGGATCCAGGATGAATCCGATCTCGGGACCGGAGAGCCAGGAGAGCAGCAGCCCGCCGAACAGACCGCCGAGATGCCCCCAGTTGTCAATGCCTCCCTGAAGGCCAAAGAGCAGGTTTACAACGATCACAAAGCCGATGTTCTGCAGCGATCTTTTATAATTGCGCAGGATCCGGCGGTTTTTATAAATAAACATCGCCTGTGCCGCGATCAGCCCGAAAAGGGCAGTGGATGCGCCGACAGAAATAACGTTCGGCGCCGCGATGTGGGAGACGACATTGCCGGCAAAGCCTGTGATCAGGTAAAAACGCAGGAAATTCCAGTGGCCGTAATAATGTTCAAGGGACGGCCCCAGGGTGAAAAGAGAGTACATATTGAAAAGGATATGCGTGATCGACCCGTGAATAAAAATGGGCGTGATCAGACGCCAATACTGATGTCCGTAGGTGATGTACGGGCTGATCTTGGCACCGTATGACATTGGCAGATCATATCCGAGCTTCCATTTGGTCAGGGCCTGGCAGAGATAAACGCAGGCGGTAAACCCGATCAGGAAATATGTCACGATCGGTTTTCCCTCGATTATGCGGAAAGTGATCGTCTGCTGTTCCTGTGGATTTTTTTCGGAAGGCTGTTCGCCGGCGGAATTGGAGGGGTATTCTTCACTCATCGAAATTTACATTGACCTTTCTGTTTGTACTGCTCATTCGTTCGGCTTCCAGGATCGTGAGGATATCGCCTGCTGCCTGATCGACCTCTTTGTTGACAACGATATAATCGAAAGCCGAGATTCCTTTCAGCTCCTTTTCCGCGGTCTGAATGCGGATGCGCAGGGATTCTTCACTTTCAGTCTTGCGGCTGCGGAGCCGTTTGATCCATTCCTGTGAATCCGGGGGCAGGATAAAGATGGAGACCGCGTTCGGATAGACCGCCTTGACTTTCTGCATTCCCTGTGTGTCCAGCCGCATGACGATATCTTTGCCGACCTGAAACGCGTTATCAACTTCAAAGCGCGGGACACCCTTCAGGTCTTCATATACCTCGGAGTGCTCGAGCATCTCGCCGTCTTCGATCATCTGCAGGAAGCGGTCGCGGCTGATGAAATGATAGTCTACGCCGTCAATTTCATTTTCCCGCCGCGGGCGTGTGTTGCAGGTGACAACAAAATGGAAGATCCTGCCGGATATTTCCTGTACCCGGTTGATGACGGTATCTTTTCCGGATCCGGAAAGGCCGGAAATGATCAGGATGATCGGCTGCGGATTCTCAATAGTGTATTTTGAAGTTTCAGTTTCCATATATTTCCCCGGTTGCATTGATTATAATAGAGTTTGTACTGCTTGACGTGAGGTATGATGTCAGAAACGCTCAAAAAGAACAAATTCGCATTTCTTTCCGCGGTGATCCTTTTGGCTCACTGTGCATATATCTACCTATTATACCTTCAAGTTCCGCTGAATTCCGATCATGCGAATCAAATTCTGGAATCTGCTGATATTCTTTCCGGAAATCCGCTGTTGAAGGGCTGGAACCTGACCGGGGTCTCCTTTTACCTTTCGGAGCTCCCTTTTTACGTTCTCGGTACTTTGATTTTCGGCGTGGATACCTATGCCTATATTTTCGCGGCTTCCCTGATGGTGATAACGGTCAGTGTATCAGGGTTTTTTCTCGCGTTTGACCATTCACGAAAAAATGTCACGAATGTTTTGGAATATCTGGCTCTGACCGGATTCCCGACGCTGACCTGGCTCGGATATCTGCGGGGACATTGCGCGATATTTTTATATTTTTTTATAATTCTCCTGCTCTTGCGAAAGCTTTTTACTGAGGAAAAGCCATATAAAGGCCCACTCACCGCGGTGTGGCTGCTGACGGCATGCGGCTGCATGAGTGATATGCAGCTGTTGATCATCGGCGGGATCCCGGTCATTTTGTTCTGCGTATGCAATCTGCTCCGGAACGGAGCCCGGTTTGACCGGAAAAAGACGGCTGAGCTGGCCGCGGTGGTGGCTGCCGGAGCCGGAACGGGCGTCCTGATGGATGCACTGCTGATGCGGCTGGGCGGGATCAATAAGAATGCTTTTCTGGATACCCGGAAATTTGTGGACATGGACCGGCTCGGAGAAAAAATCATGCTCCTTGGCAGAGGGATCCTTTCTGTCTTCCGCGGCGGAGGTTTCGCGGCTGTCTGTTTGTCCGCTGCCGTGCTGGCGCTGACGGTTTATTTCCTGCTGAAAGTCCTGATCCGGTTCTTCCGGGACGGAAGCGGCGACGTCATTTCTGTGGTCCTGAGCCTGAGCATCGTTTTTATGCTGTTTATCTGTTTCATCACGGATGTCTATTCTTCCGAAGAGAGTGCCCGGTATATCGCCTATTTCCCCTTCGCGGCGGGGATCCTGATCTGCCGCTGTGTTTCGTTGTCCGGACACAGGGTCCGTCCTTTGGTTTTTGCCGCCGCGTTTTTTACGGCGGGACTGATCTTATGGCAGCCTGTCGGATGGCATCGTGTTGAATCAGCGCAGGACCGCCTGTCCGCGTTATTGGAAGAAAACGGGCTGACGAACGGTTATGCTGATTTCTGGAACGCGTCCCATACGACAGTGGCATCCAACGAGCGCGTGAAGGTCCGTGCGGTGCGGGTCCGTATGCCGGAATACGGGCAGCCGGATCACATCGAAGGGCAAAACTGGTTCTGCAAGTCGGAATGGTACACGGATGAGCCCGGGAATTTTATCGTTTTTGACGGCCGTGAGTATCTGCACGTTACCGGAGAAAATGTCAGGATCCTGCTGGGTGACCCTGAACAGGTTCTGGATGGCGGCTGGTATCAGGTTTATATCTATGACAGGGATCTCCGGGGTGAGATCATATGGGAGTGAGCACAGATGCCGGTTTATGATTATTTATGCAAAGACTGCGGAAAAGATTTTGATATTTTCCTGAATTATGCCGAGTACGGCCATGCTGAGGTCCGCTGCCCGGCCTGTGACAGCCGGAATGTCACGCGGAAGATCCACAGTGTACGGGTAACGGGAAGCGACCGGGAACGCCTGCGGAAGCTCTCCGAGGAGGCGTCCGGGGATAACAGCTCGCAGATGCTGGGCAAGGTCATGCGCACGATCCAGCAGCAGTCCGGACGGGATCTTCCCCCGGACACCAATGAAGCCCTCACCCGACTTGAAAAAGGCGAATCCCCCGCCTCCATCAACAAAGACTACGACTGAAAAAACAGCTCTCCTCTGCCCGGAGAGCTGTTTTTCAGAACTCTAACCTCTGAACTCTGAACTCTGCCCTAAGCTCCCCCTTCCTGATAGAGCTGGGGATCTGTGGGTGTTTTGCCGGAGGGGTCATGGACGTAGACCCATTCGCCGACATTTGCCCAGTTATAAAGCCAGTGAGCGTCGCCGTTGGACATGTTGATGCAGCCGTGGGACTGTTCGTATCCGTACCAGGCTCGCCAGTAAGCGCCGTGGAACGCGCGCAGCTGGTCGAAATACATGGTGAAGGGGACGTCTTCCAGCCAGTAGTAATCGGATTTGTCCGTCTCGAATGAGCCCGTCATATTTTCCGCTTCATTTTTCTGGTAAATATGAAAGATCCCCGGCTGTGTATAATAAGGCTTCATGCCGGTGGCGACCATGCAGGCATAGATCAGTTCATAATTTTCATAGACCATCACGACCTGTTCCAGCAGGTCGACCTCGATCCATCGGTCAGAGGTGATCTGCGGCGGCGGAGTGGTGTTGAAGTGGGCAGCGCGGAAATGGATGCGGTCGACCCACTGATGTTCTCCGATGCGGAACCAGGTCGTGTCTTTGGTCTCAATGGTTTCGTATAGGTTGACAACGTCTTCGCGGTTATAGTGTTCCGTGCTCATTCCCATGTTGTAATTCGGTTCCAGATAGGGGGTACAGCCTTCCACGATCCATCCGAATTCGTATTCCGGTGTTTTTGAGAAAGTCCTTCCCAGCGTATTCATGGTCACCGCAGCCGGTGAAGCACGCAGCCAGAGCTCCCTGCCTTTGCTGAGGACATAATGGGCGTTATCGATGTCGATGGTGTCTTCATATGAAACATAACGGATGGCGCCGGATGGAATGGTCCCTACCGGGCTGCCGCCCGCTGCCGCGTCAGTCGGGGAATTGTACAGATTGATCGTTTCCCAGGTTTCGGCGTTGATCCGGGCATACTGGTAGGGAACTTCAGACAGTTCCGGGTCGATCTTTTTCCCGGTGAAAGGGGGCTCGGGATAGGCGCCGCCGGACCGCACATAATCCGTCAGGTATTCTGAAGGGCCCAGTGGATTGCAGTGATCCGGATCGACCAGATACGCGTCCGGCATACATAACACTTCCATCCCGTTCCCGTCCGGGTCTCTGGTAGGTGTCGGCGAAGGGGTTTCTGTGGTGCCGGGTACGGTCGGTGTGGTGTACAGATCCTGGGCTGCCGCTGCCATCGGCAAAAGCGCTGCCGCGAGGATGGTAAAGAGGACAAAGTAAAGATGATTTTTTGTACGGATATTTTTACAGATTGTTGTCATAAGCCATGATCTCATTATAAATGGTTCGTTCTTCATTGGTGGGGATGACCCAGATCCGGATCCTGCTGTCAGGTGTGCTCAGGCAGCATTCGCCGCTTTTGCCGTATGCCTCGTTTCTGGCTTTATCCAGATGCAGCCCGGCGAAATCCGCGTCCGCGCAGACAGCTTCCCGCATCTTCGCGTATTTTACCCCCGCGTCATCGGTGAAGATCAGCGCGTCCGCCCCGTTCAGCCGGTAAAGGAAAGCCCCGATGTAATTCCGCAGACGGCTGACGTATGCCTTGAACGCCAGTTCGCATTCCGCGCTGCCCTGTTCAGCCGCTTCGATGATCTCGCCGAGGTTCGATGAGTATCCGGAGAGTCCGACCAGCCCGCTCTTTTTGTTAAGGTATTCCGAGACTTGATCCGGAGTCTTTCCGCTCCTGACCATATCAAGGACGATCTCAGGATCAATATCCCCGGAGCGGGTCGACATGATCAGGCCGGCAAGCGGTGAGTATCCCATGGAAGTATCAACGGAGTGTCCGTCCCGGAACGCGCATACGGAGGAGCCGCCGGTGCCGAGATGGCACATGATCAGTTTCAGTTCCTCCAGCGGTTTCCCCAGCAGGGCGGCAGCCCGTTCCGAGACATATTGATAGGACAGGCCGTGGAACCCGATCTTCCGGTAGCCTTTCTCCTCAGCTTCCTGCTGCGGAATAGCGTAGACAATGTTTTCCGGAGACATCCGGCTGTGGAAAGAAGTGTCGAAAACGGCATACTGCGGGATCCCGGGCATCTGTTCCAGACAGACTTCGATGACGCTGTAGGAGTTGGGATTGTGGATCGGTGCCAGCGGCAGGCATTCTCTGAGACGCGCGAGCGCTTCCGGATCCAGCTTCGCCGCCCTTTTGAAATAGGACCCTCCGTTGACAAACCGGTGTCCGATAGCGTCGATCTGTACGGAATGGGATTTGAGCGTTTCGATGATCTTTTCCGCGGCGAGGCGATGGGTCGAAAAGTCCGCGGTCTCCCTGCCTGTTTCCCCGTTGACCGTCCATTCCAGGACCGCCTCTTCCCTGGTCTTTGTCGCTACATTGCGGGCTTTTCCATATGCCGGGATTTCCGGTTCACCGGTTCCGCCGGAATGAAAAACCGTAAATCCCTGTGAGGAACTCCCGCAATTGAAAATAAGTAAATTCATATGATCCCTGTATTCTAAAAATAATTTATCCGGAGTTATCAATAAAATTTGAAATAATTATCCAGTTCATCATAGCGCCGGATGCTGAAATTGAAATCTGCGTTCAAAGTCGCATGATCAACGACCTTTTCCGTTAAATTATCATAAACAACTATATTTATACCATCGATAAATCTGCTGAAGGTCTGTTTATCGATCATAATCGTATTAAAATAATTACCGGCCGATTCGTCATATATTCTTGATAAAATCAAATCATGGGTTGAGGCCGTTTTGTAAATGTACCCTTCATCATTAACGATCGATAAGATCGTTTTCCCATTATTTACTGCCCAGATACCGCCGGCATTTTCATCAGTAATGCCTAAATCCTTTACGATCCGGCTTATTGTTTCATCTGATGATGTGCAGGCTCCTTCAATCGAGACAAAAACCGTAAGGTTTGGATCCTGTATTTTTTGAACATAAGTCTGCAGGTCCGAGCATTCCGAAAGTTCTTTATCGAAAATCATTTGCCGGATAAAATCAGCGTTCTTTTGCCAGGATGAATACCGTTCATCATTTCTTCGGTCAGGAAGATCAAAATTGTCATGAATGTAATTGCCGAAATAACTTGTAAATTTCCGGTTTCCCCGATAATTCAGATGGGAAAGTTCTGCCGCGTCAACAGAGAAATCGATCCCGAGTTCCTGTAAGGATAAATTATAGTTGACAAAGGGGACACCATATTCGGATGCGATATCTCCTGCGCGGTTGTATATTTCCTGCTCTTTTTCCGTGATTCCCGCGTAAGGTGAAATTATGACGATTATCGGTATGTTTTTTTCCTGAGCGAGTTCAAGAATGGCACGGTAGTACTTTTCAGCCTTTTCAGAAAGCATTCTTCTGTCTGAAATATTGGTTACATCAATGTTATTGTTAGGAATTGTCTCCATATTACAGGCAAATCCCTTCCAGTCTGTAAAAAAGGGATCCCCCCGGTCTTTTAGAAAATCCGCACGGCCTATATCATTGTATCTGGAGTGGTACTGGAAATATTCAAGAAAAAAATCTTTCCAACGCTGCCGGGGCACGCTTGCTTTTACGGACTCGATTTTATCTGAAGACCGGTGAAGGCCGAAATTATTCAGAATAATATAGTTGTCCTCCATGAATTCCTCTTTGGAAGAAGTCATAAATCCTTCAAGCACGATGAGCTTTGGCGTCTGTGTTTTCAATGCCTCTTTCAGATAATAGTATGTGTTCCATAACGGCTGCAGGGATCCGGCGAGAATAAATGAAGCGATCCCATGTTCATCCCATAACATGCCGGTGTTAATATCTTCATAAGCATGACTGCTTCCAAGGATCAGAACGTCTATCGTATTGTCAGGTAATTCATAAAATTTCGTAACGCTGTATATCCCGTCCGCATACTTGAATTGAAATACAGAATTCCATCCCCAAAGGGCAAGGAAAAGGATGATCAGAAATGATCCCGTCATTATTATGCCTTTTTTCATTTTCACCTCAAAACTGAAAGTAAATAAACTGATTGGCATCAAATGCAGAACCGTATTTTCCAAAAGTAATGATCATCAATATTATTCCGATCATCACGACCCATCGAAACCAGAGATTTTGGCTGAGAAGGAAGGAATCTAAAGTTATTCCCTTTTTTGCCCGGACCAAATCAACAAGAAACAGGATAATGATGGCGAATAATAAAATGTCTGTTTCGGTATGATCCAGCCCTAAATTATACAATTCACCGCCGAACAGGACCCATGGTGTCGGTTTCGTAAAAATTCGGGTGATATAACAGAAAGCGTCTGTGACGGAATCCGCGCGAAAGAATATCCAGGCAAAAGCAGCCAGGGAAAAGGTAACGACCCTTTTAAGCAGTTTCCAGCTGAAGCATACCGTATTTACCTTAAATCTTTCCAATAATTTCTCCGCGTGATGCCTGAGCAGGCCTTCAAGCACCAGATACAGTCCGTGGATGCCGCCCCACATGACGAAAGTCCAATTCGCGCCGTGCCAAAGTCCGCTGACAAGAAAAACGATCATTTTATTAATGACTGTTCTGATTTTTCCCTTTCGGTTTCCGCCCAGCGGAATATAAAGGTAGTCCCGAAACCATGTGCTGAGAGAGATATGCCATCGGGTCCAAAATTCCTGAATACCGGTTGAGAAATACGGCGTGTTGAAATTTTCCGTCAAATCGAATCCGAAAATTTTTGCCGCTCCGGCTGCGATCAAAGAATAACTTCCGAAATCGCAGTATATCTGAAGCGTAAATGAGATTGCCGCAATGATCAGCTCTGTGCTTCCGTACATCCGAAAGAGGTCAAAGACCGTGTCCGTAAGAATCGATAAGCGGTCGGTGATCACCATTTTCATGAATAATCCCCACAGCATAAGAATGGATCCTGAAGTGATCCGCTGCAGATCCCACAGCCTGATCTCTTCAATTTTCCGGAGCTGGGGTAAAAAATTTCCGGAACGTTCGATCGGCCCGGCAGCCAGTTTGGGAAAGAAGGAAATGAACAAAGCGAATCGGAACAGGTTTTTTTCCGCGGCAATATCCCCCCGGTATACGTCTGTCAGGTAGCCCAATGCCTGGAAAGTGTAGAATGAGATCCCTACGGGCAGAATGAAATGAAAACGGAAGTCAAATGTGTTCCAATGCAGCCATGACAGGATCCGATTGATGGTTTCAATGCTGAAATTCCCGTATTTGAACAGTGCCAAAATTCCCAGATTCATGCATATACAGCATATGAAAACAGCTTTCCTTTTTCCAATACTTTCCTGTCGGTTCCGGGCTACTGAAATGACAATGCCGCCGCCGTATGTGATCAGTGTGGAAAATCCGATGAGCGCGGCATATTTTGCGTTCCGGCTCATATAAAAAAAATAACTCGCAGCCAGAAGCCAGTACAGCCTCCCTTTTTTGGGCATAAGAAAATAAACTGCCGTGACGATGGGAAAAAAGATCATAAACTGAATGGAGTTGAATTGCATCTGTTTCTGATGTCCCTTTTGTATCTGTAAGCTTTATTCTGCCATCTGTACAAACTGCTGTGACCGCGGAGATCCGTGATCGTCTGATACAGGAAAACAGCCGTATCCGATCATTTCAGCTGTCATAATATCTCCGATCGATTAAAAGTTTATCATAAAAAAAATATAAGAAGTTGAACGAATTTTGACACAAAATCGAAAAATCTATTATGATTAAGGGGTCAGGTTGATCAGATGATCGCGGCACGGCGTGGTCCGGGCCGAGGAAAGTCCGCACTCCTTAGAGCAAGATGCCGGATAACGTCCGGGGCGGGGCAACTTGCCGGAAAAGGGCCACAGAAAACAGACCGCCTCGCAAGAGGTAAGGGTGAAAAGGTGGTGTAAGAGACCACCGGCGTAAGTGGTAACACTGCGGCCAGGTAACCCCCATCTGGAGCAAGGCCAAGCAGGGGCGAAGCATGTCGTGTACATGCGGGGATCTGCTCGATCCCATTGAGCTCCGGGTAGGCTGCTAGAGTCGTACAGTAATGTGCGTCCAAGAGAGATGGTCATCTCAGACGGGAGACTCGAGAAACTTCCTCTGAACAGAATGCGGCTTATAGATCAGCCTGATTTTTTTTAGTTATGAAACACAGAAGGAGACCTGTTCATGGATCTGTCAGTGATCATGCCCGTATATAATGAAGTGAAAACCATCGATGAGGTCATCGCCAGAGTGAAGGATACCGGCTTTGCCAATGAGATCGTCCTTGTTGATGACGGCTCGACTGATGGTTCAACCGAGAAACTGAAAAAATATATGGGCCAGCCCGGATTCCAGGTCATTATCTGTGATGTTAACCGCGGGAAGGGAGCAGCCGTCCGGGAGGGCATCAAGGCGGCGAAGTCAAAATACGCCATAATCCAGGACGCGGATTTCGAATACGACCCGAAGGATTACGCCAAACTGATGCCGGTGATGGAATCCGGAGAGGCGGATGTGGTATACGGCTCGCGGTTCCTTGAAAACAACCGCACATATTATTTCCGCAGTCTGGCTGCCAATAAGCTCCTGACTTTTTTGACCAATGTCCTCTATCACACTACGCTGACAGATATGGAAACCTGTTATAAGCTGTTTGAAGTGGAAAAGGTGCGTGAGATCCCGCTGCATTCGCGGCGTTTTGAATTCGAACCGGAACTGACCACCAAACTGCTGAAGCGCGGTTACAAGATCGTGGAAGTCCCCATCAGTTTTAAAGCCCGTTCTTACGGTGAAGGAAAGAAGATCAAAGCCCGGGATGGGTTTATCGCGCTCTGGACGCTGCTGAAATACCGCTTTACCGACTGAGCCTGTGCCCTGAAACCGGAATGCCGCGGAATGGCCCCGGGAATCTGGGATATAAGTTTGCGTACTGAATGTTGATGAGGACTGTCCCTGAACGGGGCAGGTAAATATTGCGGATCTGTTCCGGGAGAGAAACAAAGTGAGAGCGGCAATTATTTCCGATACACATGACGCGGTCTCCGCTGTACAGGATGTCTTGGATATGATCAGGACGGCCGGTGTCGATACGATCATCCACTGCGGAGATATGTCCAGCGCGTATATGGCGGAGTTATTCCGTGACTTTTGTGTGTATCATGCCTGGGGAAACAACGATTTTGACACGATCGGCCTGCAATTCGCCATTCAGGGATGCAAACCGGGAAGCCGGTCCGACCGCTGGATCAAAGGGGTTTTTGACGGTAAACTTTTTGCCGCGGTGCACGAACAGCATTCGGCGGTCTTCAGCGGCCTGCTGGATTCCGAACAGTTTGATTACATTTTTGTCGGGCATACGCATCGGAAAAGCGACCGTATGTACGGGAAGACCCGGGTCATCAATCCCGGCGCTATCGGAGGGGCCCACCGTGGAGAGCGGGGTTTCTGCATTCTGGATTTTGCGGCCGGAGAAATCGTCGATTATGTGACGGAATGATACGTCACCGGACCCTGAAGCTTTTGCCGGCAGCAGCCCTTCGCCGGTCAAAAATTGAAAACGTATGGAAGTTATCCTCACCCATGAACAGGCAGATTTTGATGCCGCCGGGTCTGTTTTGGCAGCCTGGCTGCTTGATGATTCCCGTGTCCCAGTCTTACCGAAAAAGCGGAACCGGAATCTGGCGGCGTTTCTTGAGGATCATAAGGATCAGCTCCCCTTTTATACATGGCGCACGGCGCCGAAAAGCCCGGTAACACGGATCTTCCTGACCGATACACAGATATACGGACCGCATGAGCGGCTGGAAGGATGTACGGATGTGATCGTCTGGGATCATCATCCGGAGCGGCATTTGATCCCGGACCGGAAAGAAAATATCTATGATCCGACAGGAGCCTGCACAACCTTTCTGACGGAACAGCTCAGCCGGCGGCCGGACGTCCATCCGGACCGTATCTGTGCCACTTTGATGCTGATGGGCATTTACGAGGACACGGGCTTTCTGAGCTACGGGTCCACCACTTCGCGTGACATCCGGGCGGCTGCCTGGCTGGTGGATCAGGGCGCCGATCTGGACCTGCTTCGGCATTATCTGCGGCAGCCGCTGACGGAAAACCAGCAGCAGGCCTGTGACCTGCTGCAGCGGGATTGCCGGCAGTATGATATCAGCGGCCTGAAGATCATGATCGCCGCGGCGGATGTGCGGGAATACAGTGACGAATATTCCACAGTAGCCCATCATCTCCGGGATTCTCTCCTGCCGGACGGCCTTATCCTCCTGCTTGCCGTAAAAACAGGGATCCGGGTGATCTGCCGGGCGATGACGGATGCTGTGAACTTCGGAAAAATGATGACGGAATGTTTCGGTGGCGGCGGCCATTCCCGTGCCGCTTCCGGCATGATCCTTTTTGAGGAACCAGAGCCTGCGGATGTTCCGGGAATACTTGAAAAGACACGGGAGAGGATCCTGGAAATGCTTCCCGCGTATATTGACAGCGGAAAAATAAACCTCAGCGAAAAACTTAATGAAAAAATGGCGCCGGACCAGCTGGAGCTGATACGCAGGGCCGCGGAGTCCGCGGAACGTCTGCATATGCCGGTTTATCTGGTGGGCGGCGTCGTCCGTGATCTCCTGCTGGACCGTCCGCTGATGGATTATGATCTTGTCGTTGAAGGGGATGCGATCCGCCTCGGGCAGCAGCTTGCCGCGGAAAACGGGGGAAAACTGGTCCCGCATGGGTCCTTTTTTACCGCGAAGTGGGAACCGCGGAATGGGATCTGGATCGATCTGATAAGCGCTCGTTCGGAAACTTATGCGGCTCCTGCGGCGCTTCCGACGGTTGCGATGGGCGATATGGAAGCGGACCTGCGCCGCCGGGATTTTACCATCAACACGCTGGCATTGCGTCTGGATGGAGACCATTACGGCGAACTGCTGGATATATGCGGAGGCCTCAGCGATCTTGGGGATGAATGGATCCGCACACTGCATGAACGATCCTTTATTGATGATCCGACAAGAATGTTCCGCGCGGTCCGGTTTGAGCAGCGCTTTGACTTTCATTTGGAACGGGATACACGCCGGCAGCTGCGGAAAAATATTGCCGGCATCCGGCTGCTGACCGGTCAGCGCATCTGGCACGAATTGAAACTCTTCTGCAGGGAATCCCGGCCGGAAGATTGTTTCTCGCGGATCGTTCAGCTGGGCATAGCCGCTCAGATCCACAGGGATCTGCTGTGGTCGGCAGAAATCGAAAAGGATTTAAACTCCTTTCGCGAAGATCCCGCCGAATGGCGGTGTGATCCTCCGGATCCGGTAATTTCCCTTGTGGATGAAGAGGGAATGTTATGGGTCTGGCTGAGTGCTTTACCGGAAGAGACTGTCAGAGAATTGGGAGAGAGGCTGCTGCTGTCGAAGAAATCTCTCCGCGGGATCGAAGGAACGGCGGTGCTCCGGCGGGAATTCGGTGCGTATACCGGGAAGAAACCTTCCGAAGCGGCTTTTTTCCTTGATTCGCTTCCGCTTTCCGCGCTTTACTGTTACTCCCGTTTCTGCCGCAGTGCGGAAGAACGGAGGCTCATCCTGGAATATGAGGCACATTGGCGGAAAATGGCAGCTTTTACCAACGGGAAGGAACTTTTGCGGAAAGGTGTACAGCCCGGGCCGATGATGCAGGAGATCCTTTCTGCTTTGCGGGCGGCACGGATCGACGGGGAGGTCAATTCACCGGAAGAGGAAGATAAATTACTGAAAGAAAGGTTTCTGACGCGTATATGATCTGTGCGCTCAGTTTGAGGGATCAGGCTGAAATATGACGACGGAAAACTGGCTGGACAATGTGACGATCCGTCTGATGAAGGAGATGGACCTGCCGGCGCTGGAATGGGACGGAGAGTATACCCGGTACCGGAAAGTCTACCGGGAGATCTACCATAACTTTCAGAAGGGGATCACGATGCCTTTTATCGCGGAAACCGCTGAAGACGGACTGATCGGACAGGTTTTTCTGACCTTCAAAGACCCGAATCCCGCGTATATGCCGCGCTCACGCTACTGCTTCATCAGTTCCTTCCGGATCAAACCGCAGTTCCGGGACAGGGGGCTGGGCAGCAGGCTGATGCAAGTCTGTTTCCGGGAAGCAAGAAATCACCGGCTGCGGGACCTGTTTTTGAATTGTTCGTCGGACAATAACCGGGCGAGATGGTTTTATGAAAAACATGGTTTTCGTGTCATCCGGATCGATGACGGAAACTGGTCTTACGTGAACGCGGAAGGTTTTGTGGTGACGGAACATCAGTCCGCTTATGTGATGAAGAAGACTCTCCCCAGGTTTTTCTTAAAATAAATACGGAACTGAACAGGAAGTGGTGATGAGCGTGCATAAGACTTTGTTATCTCTGTATGAAGAACAGCTCCGGAATTCAGCTGCCGGAAAAACCCTTTTGACGGTGATCGATTCCCGTCTGCAGGCCGTTTCTTATGACATGCCGGCACTGGACAAAAAAATCAACCGCACGGCCGCTTTTCTGAAAGCTTATGGCTGCCTGAAGGGAGACAGGGTGCTGATCTCCGCGAGAGATACAGTGAAAGTCTGGTCCTTTTTCTGGGGTGCGATGAAGCTTGGCGCGGTCCCCTGCGTCCTCTTTCCGGAACTTGGCATGGGCGGGCTGGAAGTCCGTTTGAAAGCGGCGGATGCCGGTTTCCTGATAACTGACGCGGATCCGGAGAAACTGCTGGCTTCTGTTACCTTCCCGGAAACGCTCAAACACGGTATTTCGCTCAGTAAAAAATCCACAGGCGCTTTGCCCTTTTGCAGATATGATGAAGATGAGGAAGATCTGGATGAGAATATCGTTCCAGAAAAACCTGATGAAGAAGATGATGCCTTTATCGTCTTCACATCCGGGACAAGCGGGACCCCGAAACCTGTGGTGCACCGGCACGGGATCGCGGACGCGGTCATCCGCAGCATGCGGGATATTTTGCACGCGTCATCCTCGGATGTTTACTGGTGTACGGCCCATCCGGCGTGGATCACCGGGACGGTCTATGGGATCCTGGGTCCGGTTTTGTGCGGGATCCCATCCCTGCAATATGAAGGAATGTTTCACGCAAAACGCTGGATGCCCATCCTGCAGGGGCAGAAGGTTTCGCTCTGGTATACAGCGCCTACCGCTTTGCGCAGTCTGATGCGGGAGGACGATGCCTTTTTCGCCGGTTATGACTTTTCCGCGCTGAAGCAGATCTACAGCATCGGTGAACCGCTTTCCGCGAAAGTCTATGAATGGGGTTCACGGATCTTCGGCCGGCCGGTCTATGATACCTGGTTTCAGACCGAATGCGGGACAGTCCGGATCGCCAACCAGCCGGGAGCGCCTTTGACACCGGGAAGGATGGGCTCCCCGGTGGATGATACGGAGATCGTTCTCAAAAGCGAAACGGGGGATAATTCCGGATGTACGGATGAGAATAACACGGGCATTTGCCGGTTGTATCTGAAGTCCGGTTTTTCATCCGGGTTTAAAGAATATTACAACATGCCTGCGGAAACCGCTGCGAAAAGACCGGACGGGCTGTTTGATACCGGAGACCTTGTTTCCCGGGATCCTGACGGGTCGCTTCGCTTTGAAGGCAGGGCGGATGACGTGATCAATACTTCCGGACATCTGGTCAGCCCTTTGGAAGTGGAACAGGTCCTGGCATCCTGTCCGGAAGTCGTTTCCGCGGCCGTGGTCGGTGCGCCGGATGATCTGCTCTTTGAAGCGCCGGCGGCTTTTCTCATCCTCGCGGAAGGGGTCGAGTGGACAAAGCAGCTTGAGACTTCGCTCAAAGTCGCTGTCAATAATAATGTTTCATCCTATGCTGTCCCGAAGAAATTCTACCCTGTCGATGATTTTCCGGCGACCTCATCCGGCAAAGTCAGCCGTTCAGAGTTGAAAAAACGCATCCGTTCTGAAGAGAACGAAACCGCCGCCGCTTAATAACCCCGTCTGCCTGTAAAGCTGAGAGTTCTGAAAATAACCGTCTGTAAGCACGCGGCTCTGACCGGATATATCAACTGCCTTTTCCGGGCCGGAATCAAAACAAAAGGTGACCGCCGCGAAAGCGTGTGAGTCTTAAGAAAAAACGGCTCTTTCCTGATAATAATAATCCTCTCTCTGGTATTCTGATACTGCTCTGATGCAAAAAATCTGTTATGATTAATAGTGGATATTCAGGGATACATACGCAAAAGAGACGGACAGGTATCGCCGAGAAAATATGAATGTCAGAATCATATTGATGTGAGGTTTGGGATCGTGAAATGCTTTGTCACCGGGGCGGCCGGATTTCTGGGAACTGCCCTTTCCAACAGATTGATCGAAGAAGGTCATCAGGTCATCGGACTGGATGACTGCTCTGCCGGGGAGCCGGAAAGGCTGCTCCCGGATGTGCAGTTTGTCCGCAATGATCTTAATAGTAAAGAATCGCTCTGGCGGCTGCTGAGAGATGTTGACTGCATATACCATCTTGCCGCGAAAGTGATCGTCCCGGATTCTCTGCGGTATCCCGGTGAGTACGAAAAAACGAATGTCGGCGGGACAGTGACCCTGCTGGAGGCTATGCATGATGTTGGCAACCAAAAGATGGTCTTTGCTTCCTCCGGGGCAATTTACGGGGATCAGCCTGTGATGCCGCTGCGGGAGGAAATGACGCCGCGTCCGGAATCCCCTTATGCGGTATCCAAGCTTTCGGGAGAATACTATATCCGGACCATCGGCCAGCTGTGGGGGCTGCAGGCGGTCTGCCTGCGGATCTTCAACTGTTACGGTCCTTACCAGGGCTTTTCCTTCGCCCATTCCCCTGTGATCCCGACTTTTCTGCGCCAATGCGCGCTGAAAGGGACAGTGGTGATCCATGGGGATGGGACCAGGACCCGTGATTTCGTTTATGTGGATGATGTCGTGGATGCCTTTGTTGCCGCCATGAACCTGGAAAACAGCGATGAGACTGTTATCAATGTCGGCAGCGGGGTGGAAACATCTGTGAACGATGTGCTCAGCCTGGCGGAAAAGGTGACGGGAATGGTGCCGCAGGTGATCTACAACCAGCGGCGCGGCGGCGGTGCCTCCCGTATGTGCGCGGATCTTACCATCGCCGGGAAAAAACTGAATTATCAGCCGAAGGTCATGCTGGAAGAAGGCTTGCGGAAAACCTTCGAGGCCGATGAGAAGTTAAGGCAGTAGAGCGGATAAAAAATTTCAGAAACAGCGGTGCGGGACAGATGGTACCGGGTGAAAGTGTCCCGTACCCGGGACATTTTCACCCGGTGCCGCTGTCCCAGGAATTCTGATACCTAAAAAAACATGGAGAACGAAAATGAGTGAGAATTTAGTTGTCGCGAAAGATGTTGTTGTCGGGTTGGCTTATACCCTGTATGTTGAAAACGCGGTGGAGGATTCAGCCCCGGCTGCGGAACCGCTGGAATATCTCCACGGTCATGGAAATCTGATCTCCGGCCTGGAAAAGGAGCTGGAGGGCATGAAGGTCGGTGAGAAAAAGAACGTCACTGTCGAACCGGAAGAAGCTTATGGCGAATATGATCCGGAGAACCTTATCACACTGGACCGGAGCCTGTTCCCGGAAGGATTCCCCATCGACAAAGGACGCATGGTCCCGCTGGAAGATGATGAAGGCCATCATATTCACAGTTTTATCTCGGAATGG
Source organism: Flexilinea sp. (assembly GCA_036723985.1). Lineage (GTDB taxonomy): Bacteria > Chloroflexota > Anaerolineae > Anaerolineales > Anaerolineaceae > Flexilinea. The sequence continues at coordinate 5,085 of DAIMGK010000038.1, read as the reverse complement.
ACGGATGACACGGTGACTGTGGATCTCAATCATCCGATGTCAGGAAAGACGCTTGTGTTTGACTGCGAGATCGTTTCTCTGCGGCCCGGAACGGCGGAAGAGATCAAAGCCGGTTCCGTGGAACTGGGTGACGGCTGCGGCTGCGATTGCGGATCCTGCGGCCACCAGTGCCATTAATACAATTGCATTTTCAAATTGACAGCCGGCAGCCGGAGTCCGGGAAGACCGGATCCGTCGGGTGATCACCGTGCTGCCGGCTGTCAATGCCGGTCAATATGAAAAACAACAGCGTTTTAATCATTGGTGCGGGCATCGGCGGCCTGGCAGCAGGCATCAGACTGGCGGCGGAAGGCTTTCGCGTCCGAATTGTTGAAAAAGGGACAAAGCCCGGCGGTTGGCTGCAGCCGACCCATATCGGCGATATCACATTCCCAAACGCCGGCAGCCTCATCGTCATGCCCCAGCAGATCGAGACGCTTTTTAACGAAGTGGGACGGCCTCTGGATGAATATCTGACGCTGGAGGAAGTCTCTCCGATCCTGCGTTTTCTCTTTCCGGAAGAAAGCGATTATACGCTTTTCCGTGAGTCCGCGGACAACCTGATGAAAAACAGCCTGTTCGGGCTGCAGGATCAGCGGGGTTATACCGCCTACGGAAAGCGCAGCGACCGGATCCTGGATTCATATATCCCCCGATTTTTCTCCCGCCCTTATAAGCGCAGCCGCAATCCTTTTGTGCCGGAATTCGGTTTTACCTCGCTGCGGCCGAAACGGAGCGCGCGTTCTGTCAGCGAACGTCTGTTTTCCTCGGAAGAACTTCGCAGCGTGCATGCTTTCTGGCCCATGTTCTGCGGAGGTGCTCCTTCCGTCAGCACTCATTTTTTCCGCATGATCCCCTCCGCGATGCAGCGCTGGGGCGTTTTCCGTGTCACAGGCGGCCCGGAAGCGTTTATCAACGCGCTGGTCCGTTTGTTTCAGGAATGCGGCGGTGAAATTCAATATAATTCCGAAGCGGAAGCGATCCAGATCTATAACGGCGCGGTGACCGGTATCCGCCTGAGTGATAACAGTGTCCGGCAGGCGGATTATGTGATCTCTGACGCGGATACAGCCCATACATGCCGTTTTCTGATCGACTCGGACCGCATCCGTTATTCCACCGTCGAACAGGCGATGATGCGCAGACCGGGGATCTCTCTGTTTATCTACCACATGGCCCTGCGGAAACCTCCGGAGGAAAAGAGGACCCTGGAAGGTCTGAACATCCTCATGCCCGGGAACATGAAACAGTGGGAAAAAGAACTGTTTGAAGAAAAACGCCTGCCCTTTCATCCGCTGCTGTTTCTGCATGTTCCTTCAAAAATGGGGGAAGGCCTGGTCCCCGCGGATAAAGGCGCCCTGAGTGTGATCTGTCCGGTGCCGAATCTGGATTCGGAGGTCAACTGGCCGCGGGAGTCTTATCATTTCCGGGAACGGGTCCTGGACCATCTGCAGAATTATTTTTTGAATGATCTTCGTACAGACCTTATCGGGGAGCGGTATATTACGCCGGTGATGCTCCGGGAGACCTTTAACAGTTATATGGGCGCGGCCTGGGGATTTGACCCCAATCAGGAAAAAACGGATGTCCCCCGGCTGCCAAACCGCTGCGAGGACATTGAGAACCTTTATTTTGTAGGCAATGGTTCCCATCCCGGACCGTTTCTGCCCGGCGTCCTGCAGGGCGCCGAACATGTTTATAAAGATATCCTCGCCCGGCGAAAATGACTCTGCCCGGAACCGGTTTCCGGAGTATTTTTGGGGCCGGTTTCCGGAGGCTCAGAATTGAGCCGGAGGGAACCGTCCCCCCAGCCAAAAATCATAATGCCAAATTAGTGGAAACAGTTCCTCTCCGGCTCTATACAACGCCTGCGGGAACCGTCCCCCCTGTCAAAAAAGCGGAAGGAAAATTTAATGCCAAATATATGGAAACGGTTCCTCTCCGGCTCTATGCAGAGCCTGCGGAAACTGTCCCCGTTCTGCGCCACAGGCGATATCTAATCGCCGAATTCGGAATGAATGTCGTGAAGGTCTTCAAAGGAATCACTTTTTTCGATCTCGATCTCGCTGAAATTATTCAGCTGGCGGATCATAACGGCATTCTGTTTGATCAGTTCCAGCATTGCCAGGAACGTCACCACCGTCTCATTTTTATTCCTTGACCGCAGCAGGCTTGAAAATTTAATGATCGGCGTTTTCCGTATCCGCTCCACCAGCAGATTGATTTTTTCGTGAATGCTGAGCCGGGGTTTTTTCATCACGGTTTCCAGCGTTTTGGAAGGTTTCGGCGGCGTAAACACATGGGACGCGATCTCCGAGAGCTTCTTCCCGTTCAGTCCGGAAATATCCAGTGCGGGTTCCAGCCCGACATCCGGTGCGGATGTGCGCAGCCAGCTCCGGAGATGCCTGTCTTCCCTTTCCGCGAGAGATTCCGCCAGCATTTTAAACCTGCGGTAAATGATCAGCTGCTGCGCCAGCGCTTCACCCGCGTCTTCATCCACTTCGGACAGGTTCAGTTTCTGACGCGGCAGGAGAGCCGCGGATTTGATCTGGATCAGCCGCGCGGCGATCACGACAAACGCCGACACGTCGGTGGGGTTTTCTTCCTGCATTTCCCGGACGTAGGAAAGGAACTGATCGGTGACCTGGGCGAGGGACAGCACGGTGATGTCCAGCTCCGCTTTTTCGATCAGGTCCAATAACAGATCCAGCGGTCCCTGATAGAGATCGGTCTTGATCCGATACCGGCTCGAATTGAAGAAAACAGGCTGCATGCTCATAACATTAACTGACCGGAACAGATGTCTTTGACGTCTGCCCCCCGCAATAATTATAAAACAAAAACAGCGGCAATTCATTCAATGAATTGCCGCCGAAAGGAGGAGCATGAAAAAACCCTTGTTTTGTTAAGATTATAACATCAGTTTTTTATTTTTAAGGTTAAAATTTAAAATTAATATGATTAGAAAAGCTTAAAAGTTATCATTCAGAAAAACTGATATTTTTTTGCGTAAGATCCCACCGCGCGGAACAGGGCGAAACATGACGTTGTGGACAGTCTTCGTGAAAAGAGATGCTCCTTCCGCGGACTGCCCGGCCGGCTGCCGTATGTGCCTGCTTCCTGCTTTCTCTGCTGTCTGAGGAGTATGATAAATGTCATAATCTTAATAAAATTTAATAATATAATTGAAAAAACATTAAATATTAGTGGTATATTAATAGTAAGGTAATCTTTGGAGAGAGAGAAACCGTAAAAGGATCCGTGCCCGATAAAGGCAATGGATCCTCTTGCGTTAAACAGGGCAAAAACCGGGACAGCGGGGACGGTTCCCGGTGCCCCGCAAAAAAACACCCGGGCTGTCTGCCCGGGTGTTTTTTTGCGTATGGGACGATGTGTTTTGTCCCTGTCTTTCCGGTTTTCAGGCGAGTTTCCCGACGCCGATGATCCTGCCGGACTTGCGGTGGAAGAGGATGATGTTGTCGCTGATAAAGTCCACGTTCACAAAGGAACCGATCTGGAACAGCGTATTGCCGAACACCACACCGGTAAGCAGGAATTCACCCACGCGGATCTTGACCGTTGATTCCATACCGGTCGGCATGGCACCGTAGATCTCACCCTTGATCTTCCCGTTCGTGTTGATCGCGATGAACTCCGGACGGATACCGATCACGAAATCCTCGTCGGTCAGGACCGGTTCTTCCTGCATCATGTCATCTTCATCGTCAACGCGCTGGATGTGATACTTGAAGACCTCGTCCTTGTTGTTCTTTTCGACATAATCTTTGGCTTTCGCGCGTTCCTTCAGGTCAGCCGCGTCAGCTTCAGCCTTCTTCTGCATATCGGAAAGCCACTTCTTATAATCCGGCACTTCCGTACCGCTGAACTTCACCTTCATGTCATTGAAGATCGTCAGTTCAAATTCACCCTTCGAGTTCTGGGTGCCCTTTGCCTCAACGAAGTTGATGGAGGGGTTGCCGACGAAGTCAGCGACGAACAGGTTGTTCGGATGGCTGTAAACGGTGAGCGGAGGCTGGTACTGCTGCAGTACGCCGTTGTTGATGAGGCAGACATTCGTGGAAAGCGTCATGGCTTCCATCTGGTCATGGGTCACGTAGACGAATGTTGAACCGGTCTCCACGTGCAGACGCTGCAATTCATAGCGCATTTCCAGGCGAAGCTTCGCGTCCAAGTTGGACAGCGGTTCATCCATGAAGAGCACGGAAGGTTCCGGTGCCAGGGTACGGGCGATAGCCACACGCTGCTGCTGACCGCCGGAAAGTTCCGCTGGGTAGCGGTCCATGAACATGGAGATCTTCACGATGCGGGAAACACGGCGGACGGCAAGATCGATCTCCTCCTTTGTCAGCTTGCGGACCTCGCGGACTGTCTTGCCGCCGGAAGTAAATTCGTAATCCTTGTTCAGGTTATTTGTCTTCACGGCAGCGGCGGCTTTTTCGGCTATTGCCTTTGCCGCCACCGATACATCCTTGCCTTCCTCCAGGTGGTAACTCACGACCTTTTTGGCGGTGAACTGGGAGATCGTGAACGCATCGATGAGTTTGATGACCGCTTTCTTCTCGTTCAGTTTGCCGTTCTTGTCCTTGCACTCATCCAGCACTTTCACCACATCCGCCGGGCTGCTCAGGATCTCCGCAAGACGTGCGGTGGTCTTCGTTTCGAAGTCGATCTTCGGCATTTCTTCCTTGATGTTGGAAAGGCCGAAGGAGATGTTTTCGTAGACCGTCATGTTCGGCCACAGCGCGTAGTTCTGGAACAGGAAGCCGACTTTCCGCTTGTTCGCGGGGATGTTGATCCCTTTGGAGGAGTCGAACACCACCCGGTCGCCGATGGTGATCTTACCGCTGGTCGGGGTTTCCAGACCGGCGATCATACGCAGTGTCGTGGTTTTACCGCAGCCGGAAGGCCCCAGCAGCGTGACAAACGCGTTGTTATTAATGACTAAATTCAGGTTATCAACGCCGTAGTAGTTGCCCCAGCGTTTTGTTACATTTTCCAATCTGATTTCGGGCATGATTATCCTCC
>DAIMGK010000037.1:14920-31816 GCA_036723985.1 Flexilinea sp. | reverse complement strand
TATTATCGTGGATGGAGAAATTTTTTTCAATCCGCCTTTTTATTGATCGCTTACGATTAATTTATTGATTTGCCAGCAATAAATTATGCATTATTATGAGGCTACATATTTAGCTGTTAGCAGTTGATAAAATAATTTTACCTTTATTTGTTTTTTCTCCGATTTGTTTTGAACATCAGCTCAGAGCTTTTGTCAATTTTTCTATCGTTTTATCAGCAAGATTCTGTTTGATGAAACCTTCGTGAGCATACGCGACAATTTCTGCCATGGAGTTCTTTCGCAGTATAATCGCATATGTCAGAATATTTCCCAACATTCCTGTTTTAACAGAGGTAATGTAATAATGATTTTCCAGGTCTTCTATCAAAATAGTACCCATCCCTGTAATTGAGTCCCGAATAAATATATCTTTAGGATTTTTCAAATTCACATTGCGTTTTGCAATCTCAGATTTGGCTTTCTGTATATCATTAATAATTCTTTTTTTCTTTAGACATCTCAATAAAATTTCATCAGAATCCATTATCTGTATCCCTTTCTATTCTGTTACAGTTTCATAACTCAAATCTTCATACATGGCTTCCAATATATCAGTTAAATAGCCTGAATATTCTTCTTCTGAAGGAAGTTCAACATAATCTCTTTTAGCCACAACTGGATCAATCGCTAATTCAATGAGCTGTCGAGCAAACGCTTCATGATTACGATATTGATACATTTGCTTCAACATTTCAGCAGTAACAAGTCCCTGCAGGTTTTCAACTGATTTATCGACTTCATCCTCATTCAGGAAATATTCCTCGGCGATTATCGGAAACTGCGTTTCAATAATTCGAATCATTTCTGTTGCATCATCCTCTGCAATCATATCTGCGACAGCTCTTGCACCTTCATTTGCACCCCAACCAGCTGCTGCAGAAACAATTATACCAACAATAGTTCCTGCTCCAGGAAGAATAGCAGTACCGATTGCAGCTCCGCCCAAGTATCCTAAAGCGCCGGCTGTAATTCCTGCTGCTGTTGCAGATGCATTTTTTGCAAGCTGCTTCCAGGATATTCTGCCTTGAATTATATCCGCCACATCCACAGCTTCAAGCACGACGAAAGTCACTGATGATGTGATCACATTTCCGCGTAAGAGTTTAGCCGCACTTTGCATTGCAGCAGCACCATATATAGCAGAGCCTGCAGGTCTGAATGCATTGACGATAACAGCCGATGCTTTCGGCCCAAGAGCATGAACAATTACTTTGCTGGCAGGGATCATAGCCGTATTCAAACCAGATTTTGCAGCTTGGGAAGACAATACGCTGATAATAAATGATGTACCCCCAGCTTGTAAACCTTGCAGTAATGATTCTTTAATTGCTGTGTCAATCGATTCCCCATTCCAAATATTTATAGCAAAATTCGTCGCCGCACTCAATCCCATTGAGGTTCCTGCTGTAACGCATGCATGAGCTGCATCATACAAAATCGATTCTACGGTACCGGCCTTCGCGATATGTTTTGCCTGTTGATATGTCAAATTCCCTTTCTTGACAATATTAATTGCTTCTGAAGGATCAGAAACACCTGGAACTTCACCATTAGCAATACGTTTTTCCATATATCTAACAGCATGTTCATATTGATCAGCTGGAACTTCGATCGCCATTGGTTTGCCATCTGCATCGACATATCTAAATTGCCCATCTCTAAAGCAAGCAGCAATACTCCGGGCTGCATCGGAATAATATTTTGTCTGAATAAACAGTTTTGATCCATCGGCAAATGTTGTTAATCGATCTGCTTGATCTTTAGCATTGCTATCACCCACAACAATTGAGTGATGCCCCTGAAATACACCTTTAATATTATCAATCAGATTATTTCCACGTTCAGCAGACCAGCCATGTCCCGTCATAGGAATAAGAAACCGTTCTTCGTCGAAAATACGATTTATTGTATATTTCTGGGCTGATTGATTAATTCCATAGAATGAGCCATCTGATTCCATATCAACTTCAAAATTGATTGAGTCAGATGCATTTATTGTTATTGATTCAAGCCATCTATTATATTCTTCTTCAGACCACCCCTGATCTGTCAGAATGAAGAATTGATAAATATTTTTATCTGTCCAAATAGCAACAGCTTTTCCCGTTATATCATTATCGGAAATAACATCAGTAAAGGACAGACTCTGTGCTTGACTATTATTAATATTAGTAATATCTATAGCTTTGCTGATTTCAGCATCAGAAAAATACTTTTTAGTTACTTGTGACAATGATTCATTGCGTAGCTTAGGAAATTGAGATGTCTCGTCTTTTTGAGAAACAACCATGACGATCTGGTACTTGGCATCAGCATAAGTAAAGTTTTCAATATAATACCTATCTTCTGTAATAAGTGTATTTTGATCAACATCGCCGATGATGACCGGACGAGTCAAACCTTCCAACGACGCATTGAGCATTCTCATATGCATGTCGGCTTTATCACTTGATTTCAAATCCATTGACTCTAAAACTGTCAGCAAATACTGACCTACTACCGGACCCGAAAATTCAGCATCATCACCGATAGCAGATTCCCCTTCAACCAGAAGTCTTGTCAGAAATGGCAGAACCAATTTTGAGGTTTTCAACAACGGAAGATTTTGATCCTTTGACCATTGCTGCAACATATTCCATAGAATTTCCTTATCTTCATTCAACAGAGATAATTCTGAAAGTAGTTCGTTATACTTTTTATGGACCTGATCTATGTTCGGATCGCTTTCAAGAAATAATCGTATCTCTGCATAATTTTCATATGCCAGAATACCATTATCAAGGACTGTTTCGGTAATCCATGAATACGGTTTGCCTGTAGCAACTGTATTTATCCAGAGAATAAAATTGTCCCAGTTTGTTGATGTCCAATCAGTGCTGTCTTTCCATGCCTTAGAAACCCATTTTGATGAATCTGCCCAAGCTTGCATTGTCCAAGCAGATACATCTTTCCATGCTTGTGTGGCCCAAGCTGAAATATCAACACCAGCTTGTGCAGTCCATGCTGCAACATCACTTCCCGCCTGAGTTGCCAACATAGAAGTATCTTCCCAAGCTTGTGATGTCCAATCAGAAATATCACTTCCAGCTTGACTGAACCAACCACCAATGGATCCCCATAACCCTTTCTTCTCATCATCTGCATGAACTGCAGAATAGCATATACAAAGGAAAAAACATACAAAAACGATGAATTTCTTTTTCATGGTGACATCCCTCATTTTTTTGTACTAATACTTAACATACTGGCGAGACAACGACTGTAACTAATAGCATTATTCATTATAACAGGAACAATAAAAGATTGGTTTTTGTATTTCTCTAAATGAATTTGGCAGAATTAGCAGAATAAGTTATTTAGTATAATGGTAATGTGAATAGAGGGTGAAGGATGGAAATACGGTGGCGGGTAAATGATTGGGAACGAACGCAGGAGGTCGCGGAAGGGTGCAACCCGATCCGGGTTCCGGTCGGGGAGGGGGAGGTGATCAGAAGAGCGGAAGGGGAGATCCGCTTGCCGGCCGCACGGAAAATGTTTTTTAACGGATTCCAGGCATGGACACATTGTCCCGAATACGGTCCTTCCGACAGGATCCGGGAGCTCCACGGGCTGCCAAAACCGGTAGGCAGACTCTTTTCCCTCGACCGGTTAGGGGATTATCATTTTGTCAGGTATCCCGGCCGAAAGGGCTGCCTACACGGAGTCTCATACTGCTATTTCCGGGATGGGGAACGGTACAGGCTTCTGGCTTCTCTGGACGAAGAGCCCGGCTATACCCTTTTTTTCTATGACACGGAACAGGAAATACTTAAGCTGAAACGGGACTGTCTCGGATGTTTCGCCGCGGGGTCAGCTTTTCCTGTTTTCGATCTGTTTTACGCGGAAGGGACGGAAGAGGAAGTCTTCGGGAAATGGTTCGACGCACTGAAGCTCCGCAACGATCCGCCTGCCATCAAAGGCTATTCCTCCTGGTACAGCCATTACCAGCGCATCAATGAAGAACGGATCCGTGCCGACCTGGCCGGTGCGCGGAAAGTATTTGATCCGGGTGACCTTTTTCAGATCGATGACGGATGGGAGCCTTTTGTGGGTGACTGGGAGACCGAGGACCGGAAGAAATTCCCGCATGGGCTGAAACCGCCGGTCCGGGAGATCCATGAAGCTGGATTCCGGGCGGGGCTGTGGATCGCGCCTTTTGTCTGTGAGAAACGATCCGCGCTGTACAGGGAACATCCCGATTGGCTGCTGCGGCACAGAGGGAAGCCCTGGAAAGCCGGATCGAACTGGAGCGGAGATTATGCGCTGGATATCGATCATCCCGAAGTCGTCAGCTATCTGACCCGGGTTTTCCGAAAGGTCTTCGACGAATGGGGATTTGACTTTGTAAAGCTGGATTTTCTTTATGCTGCTGCTCCCTTCGCGACAGGAGATCACGGGGACCCCGGCGACGGGCCGTATTCGGAATCCCGCGCGGGGCGGATGATCCGGGCGCTGCGGTTTCTGCGGGAACTTTGCGGGGAAAAGCTGATCCTGGGCTGCGGTGTGCCGCTCATGCCGGCTTTCGGGCTGGCGGATTACTGCCGGATCGGCTGTGACGTCAGCCTGAATTGGGACGGGATCCCTTTTTCGCGGATCCTCCATCGGGAACGGGTATCCACACGGCAGTCCCTGAACAACACTATCTTTCGCCGTCAGCTGAACCGGCGGGCTTTCGGCAGCGACCCGGATGTTTTCTTTCTGCGGGATAAAGGCGTTTCGTTCTCTGAGGAGGAAAAGATGTATCTTGCCGCTGTGGACGTGCTCTTCGGTTCCGTCTGGCTGACTTCCGATAACCCGAATGACTGGGACGCGGCAAAGACCGCACAGTACTGGGAACTGTTCCGACTGCGGAAAGCCACGGATGTACGGATCGACCCGGATACGCTCAGCGTAAGCTATAAGCTTGACGGGGAGAAGCACATCCTGAAATACCCGCATTCCGGATAAACTGACGCGGCTGCTGAATTTTGTGATAGAGCGTATCAACGGGGACAGTCCCCGGGAAGGCTCAGGCCATGAGGCGGGATACCAGCTTTTTTACAAATGATTCCACAGTAGGGAAGAAAAAGTTCGCCACGGGGCCTACGAAAAACGCGCAGATGATGGTCCCGATCCCCACTGTTCCGCCCATCAGGAAACCGGCGGCAGTGAAGAAAATATCCACCAGCACCCGGACGATCCCGAAAGGTTTTTTGGTTTTATCACTGATGACCACCGCCACCAGGTCATTCGGTCCGGTCCCGGCTTCCGATTTGATGACAATGGTCATCCCGAAGGCAAGGATCACGCAGCCCAGAACATTGGCGATGATACGGATCACCATCGACATTCCGTCCGTAAAGAGCGGGCCGAGCAGCATTGTGAAAAAGTCAATGATGGGACCTCCGCAGAACATGCAGATGACCGTCCCGATACCAATATAGGAACGGTCGACGATAAGCAGGATCAGGATGATCAGCAGGCAGACAGCAATGTGGACAGTCCCGTGAGTGATCTGCGGATTGCCGATGGTTCGGTGGATCCCCTGGATCAGGACGTTAAAGGGATCTGTCCCAAGATTCGCCAACAGGAACAGCGTCACCCCGAAATGAGCGATCGTCAGCCCGATAAACAGGATCACGACCCTGAGAATAATTTCTTTGATATTTTTCGAATGCCGCATATGGGGTATCCTTTCTGATTTGCAGATAATAAACTTTTCTTTATTTATTTCAGAAAAAAGGTGATTTTTTTCAATTTTTTAAATAAAAAAGCTGGGATACCTGGATTCGAACCAAGATTCACGGATTCAAAGTCCGGTGCTCTGCCATTGAACTATATCCCATCAGCAATTGTTATTGTAACACATTTTTTCAGGCGGAAGGTAAAAACAGTCATTAGTTATTAGTCATTAGTCGTTAGTCGTTAGTTTTTGGTTGGCAGCCGGTTATGAACAGTTCATACCGTCATCCTTTCCCTGACACTCTTTTCATTCCGCTGTCCGGATGCTGATTTTTTCGGTTGTGATAAAATAGAGTGTGTCGGCAGGAAAAGATCCGCCGGTCGGCGGTGGACAGAATCGACCGCAGATATTTGAAAAAACTGATATGGACGAAAAGAATAAACAGGAAGAATCTACAGAACGGGAATCCTCGGTGGCGCGGAATGTGATCATCTATGGGATCGGCGGGGTGCTTTCCCAGGCCGCAGGGTTGATCACGCTTCCGCTGATGACCCGCAGGCTGAGTTCGCTGGAATACGGCTCTATCGAAGTCATCACCGCGCTGACCGGCTATTTCAACCTGCTGATCGGGCTGAACATGATGACCGGCCTGTACCGCTTCTTTTTCGAGGCGAAGGATTCGGAAGACCGTAAAAAAATGGTCTCGACCACATTCCTTTTCGTCGGGCTCTGCGGGATCATCGTCATTCTGATCTCATTCCTCTTCGGAGGGGCGTTCTCGCAAAACCTCTTTGGGGACAGGGAACATATCGAACTGATACGGCTGGCATTCACCGCGCTGGTTCCGGTGGCTGTCTATGTCTACGCGCTGAACCTGCTGAGGCTGCAGAACAAAGCAATGCCCTACATGATCATCGCGCTGACCGTCTCGCTGATATACATGGGCTGCATCGTGTTCTTCCTTGCGGTACTCAAAGTCGGCATTCCGGGGTATTACTATTCCCAGATCATCTCCAACACCATCGGCACCGTTATCGCGCTTACCGTTTCCCGGGATCTGCTGGTCCCGCGTTTTTCAATGAAATGGTTCAAAAAACTCGCCCGCTACAGTTTTCCGCTGGTTCCCGGGACATTATTCGGCTGGAGCCTTTCCGCGAACAACCGCATGTTCCTGAATGCCTCGACGACACCTGTCCAGGTGGCATATTACGGGCTGGCAAACAAAGCCACGATCGTGATCACCCTGGCGACACAGGCTTTCTGCAACGCGTGGGAACCGACAATGTATTCTCTGCTGAACCAGGAAGAAAAAATCAAACGCACATTACCCACCATGCTGTCCCTGTATACCTTCGGAGCGCTGTCAATATGTACGCTGGTAATGACCGTGGCCCGGGAGATATTCCTTTTCCTTGCCCCTCCCGAGTATCTTGCGGGGATCGGGCTGCTGGGCATCATGCAGCTGCGCTGGATCTTTACCATGGGCGTTTATGTGATCGATCCTGGCACCGCGAAAACCGGGAAAACCTGGTGGGTCTCGGTCATGCTGGGACTGGCAGTACTGGTCAACCTGGGCGCGAACATGATCCTGACGCCGCGCCTCGGCCTTTACGGCGCGGTGATCTCCGAGCTGCTGGGGTATGTGACCGCCATGTGCGGACGCTGGATCGTATCCGACCGGCTCTTCCCCATTGACTGGGATCTGCGCTGTTTCATCGGGATCATCGCACTTTACGGCGCCGCCGCTTTCGGTCAGACAAAGATCATTCTGAGTTCTATGTCATGGGGTGTCAGTTTCCTGCTGCGTCTGGTTCTGGCCGCCATCGTTATCGGCGGAGGGTATCTGCTGATCGGAAAAGAGGCAAGAGCCACGCTGCACGATATCGTCGAAGGCGGAAAACAGAAATTAAATTTTCAGAAGGGATAACCGGAAACGATCTCCTGACGGCAGAAAACAAATCACGGTCCATGAGCAAGACCGCCGCTCTCCCTCCATAAAAGACGAATAATTATCTGCTGACAACCAATAACCAACAACTAATAACAATTTACCCAGATCGCCGGGCGGATGGCGCCGGTTACATCGGAGACAGCCGGACCGGTATCCAGAAGAACGCCGATAGAATTCACGCTGCTGGCAGCAGATGCGGCCTGTCCCGGACTGCGCAGCCACCACCACACGCAGCTTGCATCCGCCGTACCGTAAGCGCCGTGGGAGCGGGCAAGCGGCGTTGGCTGCATTTTTCGGGAATATTCCGTCGGGAAGTAATAGCGCAGCTCGTCTATGCTCAGCAGAAACACATGGTCATACGTGGGATTCCCACCCCAGGTGCCGTAGGCAGCGCTGCTGTTATTATACAGATACGACTCGGCGATATAGAGTCGTTCCTGATCGCTGAACGCACCGTTGTAAAAATTACTGTTGAGATAAGCCCGCAGCGTGCAGTTTTCCCAGGTCATGGGCTCAGAACGGTAATGATACGCCATCGTCTCCAGACCGTAAACACTCAGCAGCAAAGCTTTACCGTTTTGTATATCGAGAACTCTCCACTGGATCGGCTCGGAACCGTTATAGTAATTATTATCCTGTTCATAGCTGCCGAAAAATACGGTACTGCCGACAGAAAGATTTGAAAATAGCCCGGGTGAATACTGTCCCGGACCGCCCGAAAATTGATTTCCGCCGGCGGTTCCGCCGATCGTCTCCGTGAGAACACCGTTTTTAAAGTTGACTTTGTTTGAGGTACCGTTGGCATGCAGAAGGATCCCGGTACCTTCCGGCATTCCGTTGATCCACTGGCCGTCAAACTTATCACCGTTTTCGCCCCAGTAGAATACGCCGGACCCGTTACTGATCTGACCGAAGACAAAGAGCCCTTCCCAATACTGTCCTGTTCCTCCGAATGTCAGCCGCCCTGCCCCGTCGATTTGTCCGTCCATGAATTCGCCTTCGTATATATCGCCGTTCGCCCAGGTATAGACGCCCTCGCCATTGTATTTTCCGTTGACAAACTGGCCGGCATATTGATCCCCGTTGGAATACTGCTCGACCCGGTATTCTGCAGCCGGCTTCGTCGGGGAAAAAGAAATGATCTGCGCTGACGGAGCTGCAAAAACGACAGTGGTAATATAAAATACCATCAAAATAACGATCAGTACGAAATAATTACGGTTCATTCAGCGGCTCCTTTGTTCCTGAAATTTGATCACTGTTCACTTGCGGTCTCCGCATAAGCATGGTCAAACAATTACTACTATTAGAGCTCAGTTTATTTTTGCCATCTGTATGCGGAACATTATGCTTCGCAAGGTGCGGGATCGAATATTTGTGTGTTTGCGAAAGCCAATTCCCGCACCTGATTTCCGGGGGCTTGCAGCCCCCATACTCCCGCTTAATTGGTATCAGGCTCTTCATAAGACTCACACGCTTTCGCGGCGGTCACCTTTTTCTATTGAACGAAGAATTATTTCAAATTGTTCCGGTCAAATTCGACAAACATCCCGGGAAACATCACAGGTATGCAGGGCCGTCTGTCCTCATGGCGGGTGCGGGACCGAGGCAGTGAAGCGATCGGTCATTGAGGTCAACGCGATAAAGCAGTCCCTGCCCGGTGCCGTCATGGGTGACAATGCCGTTCAGACCGACTGTTATATGCTCCGCCCCATGCGCGTAGGCTGCCGCCACTTCACTGTATGGGGTCAGGACCGCGTTTTCGGGAATTTCAGAAACCGGAACGGGAGAACCGAAATACTCCCATCTCTCCGGATCATAATCATCTGACTGGCAGCGGTCATCTGCGAAAGCGGTCAATTCCCAACGTCCGTTTTCAAACCGAGCCTCACAATAGCAGCAGCCGGGTGTATGGACCTTCATCATCTCGCTCAGCGGGAGTCCCAGCAGATAAAGCCGGATCAGGCGCAGGATCAGCGCATGGGCTACCAGCAGGACACAGCCGTCTTCCGTCTCCAGTTCACGCATCAGATCCGAGACACGTTCGAAAGCCGCGGGATAACCTTCCCCGCCTTTGGGATGATAGTTCTGCGGCTCATGGTAAAACGCGTGGAGCACATCCGGCGGCAGTTCTTCCATGATCTGCTCTTCCATCTCACCGAGATCCACTTCACCAATCCGTTCATCCGCTTCCGGAATGACCCCGGTTCCTTCAGTCAGCAGCTCCGCCGTCTGCATTGCCCGCCCCAGGGGACTGGCGTAACAGCGGGTGTAGGGGAGCCCTTTGATCCGCTTCCGAAGGTTCATTGCCATTTGTATCCCCTTCTCCGTGAGCGGGGAATCATGCCTTCCTTGTACCCGGTGGATCAGGTTCCATTCACTTTCGCCGTGCCGTGTGAAATATAAGATCATCAGCCCTCTTTTCTCCTGCCGCCATAGATTTGACGTACATAAAGTATATCATTTTTTGGAATTTCCCTATAATTGATCTTCGTAAACGTCTGGCGGACTGCTTTCCGATTTTCGTATTTCATGTACTGAGAATATATATCGATAATCTTTATGACAAAATCTCTTATAATTATGAAAGGAGATGATCTATGAAAGATATGGATAAAGATCCGTTCCCGGAATATATAAAACAGAATGAGTCCGGAAAGCAGGATCTGTCTTATGCCTGGTATACCGCTATAGGCCTTCAGGCTGTCGACAGGTTAGAGACTTCGGAATATCTTAAAAAAACTGCCCGGGACAATATCGAAGGAAAAATCTCCATAACCGAGGCAATACAGCTGATTTCCCGTTATTACAAAGAATCTCCTGAACATGAAACCAACCGATATAAAGAAGCGGACCTTGTTTCCGCAAGGATCGCGGAAATTCTTTCAGAGGACGCGTTTACTTTTTCTGTTCCGCAATATATTGATATTCACGCAAGGCTTTTCAATGGGATCTATGCGCATGCCGGAACGCTGCGCAGCTATAACATTTCAAAAAGGGAATGGGTCCTGAATGAAGAGTCTGTCACCTATGGAAATGCCCGAAACCTAATGGAAATGCTTGAATATGATATCAGCGAAGAAAAGAAATACAGATATCCGTTTTCAAACATTTACGATATTATTCCCCATCTGGCATTATTTGTTTCCGATCTATGGCAGATCCATCCGTTTTTGGAAGGGAATACCCGAACGACTGCTGTCTTTTTCATAAAATATCTTCTATCCATGGGCTTTTCTGTCACAAATGATATTTTCGCAGAGAATTCATGGTATTTCCGCAACGCTCTCGTGAGAGCAAACTATTCCGATTGGAACCGGGGTATCCGCAGGACAACATATTATCTTGAATTATTCCTGAAAAACCTGCTGGCGGGCGAGAAAAATGAGTTGAAACACCGGCATCTGCACATTTATTGGGATCAGATAAAACAGGACATTGACGCCGGAAAACAGGACATTGGAGTACCAAAACAGGACATTGAAAATAAAGGACAGGATATTGTCATTCCTTCGGAATTAAACGGCAAAACCGGAAAGAATATCCTTCTGCTGCATTCCTGTCTCGGATCCGATCAGGTATTCGGCAGGACACAGGTGATGGAAATTCTTCACATAACCGCGTCTCCCGCTTCGGAATTGATCAGAAAAATGCTGGCCTGCGGTTTGATCATTCCTGTCAGCGGAAGCGGAAAAGGAAAATACCGTTTCGCATAACAGTGCAGACTGAAGCACATGGAGTATAAGGCGGGCATGTCCGGCTAATTTCCTCAGCCGAATTTTTTTCCAGTTCTTATTACATAAATGAAAGAAAGAGCGGAATTTCTTTTTCCGCTCTTTCCTGATTGAATGAATATGATCGTTTTCGGTTTACTGATCAGCCCGGGCCGGGCCGGATACTCCGGACAGATAAAACACCTGTCCGGACATAAACCAAAACTCAGAACAGCTGACGCTTGGCGCGTTCCTTTTCGGCTTCTTCGTCATCCATCGGGTACCACATCGGGTCGACGAAGCGGATAACGCACGGGTCGCCCTGCGCGAAACGCACACGGTGCGGCGTCTGGATCTTCACCATCTGCTCGCCGACGGGGACGAGATACTCGGTACGGTCAGTCAGGAAGATACGCTTGGCGATCTTCGTCTTGAAGCCGTCTTCGGTGGCTGCCAGCAATTCGATCTCGTTCGGACGGGTCGCGACGACCATTTGCGGAGCGGCATCTTTCGGGATATACAGCTTTATCGCCTGGGAGCCGTCGCCCTTCGGATAGACCTTCCCTTCCCGGACATCCACATTGATAAAGGTGGATTCGCCGAGGAAGTTGTGGACGAAACGGTTGACCGGCTTATTGTAGAGGTTCTCCGGGGTATCGATCTGCATGATCTTACCCATATCGCAGACCATCATACGATCGGAGATCGCCATGGCTTCAGACTGATCATGAGTCACAAAGATGATCGTAAAACCGAATTCGCGCTGCAGGGCTTTGATCTCGAAGCGCATCGTCTCGCGGAGTTTCGGGTCCAGGTTGGACAGCGGTTCATCCAGAAGCATGACCTTCGGGTTCGTCACGATAGCGCGGGCCAGCGCGATACGCTGCTGCTGGCCGCCGGAGAGGTCGCTCGGATAGATCTCTTCCAGTCCGGTCAGACTGGTATGCTTCAGGGCCTTGTTGACGCGTTCCTTGACTTCAGCATTAGGCCTCTTCAGGATGCGCAGCGGGAATGCCACATTTTCGAAGACGTTCATGTGCGGCCAGACCGCGAAAGCCTGGAACACCATCCCCAGCCCGCGTTCTTCCGGGGGAACATAGAGATTCTTCGCAGAGCTGGAGACCAGCCGTCCGCAGAGTTCGATCTCGCCTTCGGTGAGGTCTTCGAACCCGGCGATCATACGCAGGGTCGTTGATTTACCGCAGCCGGATGGGCCGAGGAAGGAGAAGCATTCGCCCTCATGGACCGCGAAATCGAAGTCATCGACCGCGACGATATCGCCGAGGGTCTTGGTGGCGAAACGTTTGGTTACATGTCGGAGGATAACCTGATCAGTCATGTTATACCCCCTTCCGTTCTTTCGTGATCTCTGTAACGATCGTGTTCAGGATGATGATGATAACGATCGCGACAGAGGCAAGGGCCGCGGCCTGCGGGATCATACCCGCGTCACGCAGGGAGTAGATCTTCACACCCAGCGTCATGGTCTTCGGACCGTACAGCAGGATGGATGTCGTCACTTCACGCATAGCCGGCAGGAAGATCAGGAAGAAACCGGAGACCATAGCCGGGCGGATCAGCGGGAGTGTGACATCGGTCAGGCTCTCCGTGTGGGAGGCACCGCAGACCCGGGCCGCTTCTTCAAGTGAGGAATGGACCTGCAGCAAAGCCGCGCTGGATGTCTTCATGGAGAAGGACAGGTAACGGGCTATGTATGCCACAAGGATGATCCACAGCGTATTGTACAGCGTAATGCCGAAGATCGCGCCGGACCAGGCAAGGATCACACCGATGGAAAGCACGGTACCCGGAATAGAGTACGGCAGTACGGAGATGACCTCCAGAACTTCTTTCCCCTTCGGTTTGATCTTCTGGACCACGTAAGCCACCAGTGTTCCGAGGAACATACAGACGATACCGGCGGTAATGGAAAGGAACAGGGAGTTCTTGATGGAGTCCACTGTACCGTTCATGTTGAACACTTTCTCGTACTGGGCAAAGGTGAAGTTCTCCAGCTTCAGCGGCAGGCCGTAGGCTTTGATAAAGGAGATGAGGAAGATCATCACCAGCGGGACGAGCACGATCAGGACCAGTGTGAAGATAGACAGGATCAGAAGAGGCACTTTCGCGCCGCGCAGCTTGATGAGCGTCGGGCGCATGGACTTGCCTTTGATAATATCGAAGGAACCTGAGGAAAGTATCTTGTTCTGCAGGATCAGGGCTGCGGCAACGACCACGACCAGCATGACGGACAGAGCCGCGCCCTGACGGATGCCCTCAAAGGAGCCGGTCGAGTTGTAAATGACCGCGTAAATACGGGTCGGCAGGGTATAGATCTTCTGCGCGTAACCCAGAATGGAAGGCACACCAAAGTGAGCCAGGGATGTAGTCAGGATCAGCAGCGCGCCTGCGGAGATGGAGGGTTTCATCAGCGGGAGGGTGATCTTCCAGATGACGGTGCCCTGTTTCGCGCCGGCGATACGGGCGGATTCTTCCAAAGTCGGGTCCATGCGTTCCAGAGCGGAAACCACCTGCATGAATACGAAGGGGAAATAGTAACTGACTTCCACGAAGACGATGCCCCAGACAGAGTTGATGTTGAAAGGCATCTTCGACAGATGGAAGGTCGTGCGCAGCCACTTGTTCAGGTAACCCGAGCGGCCGTTCAGCAGCAGGTCCCATGCCATGGCGCCGAGGAAGGGCGGGAACATGTAAGGAATATTGAACAGCGCACGCATCAGGCCTTTGGCCGGGATGTCGGAACGTCCCAGCAGCCAGGCGTAAAACACACCCATGATCGTTCCGAAGATCGTCGTCAAAATAGCGATCTGGACCGTGTTCCACATGGCGGACAGATTCAATGGATCAGTCATCTGGGTGGTGAACAGTTCCAGTGAGAATTTCCCGCCATCGAAGAAGGCGTTGTAAATGATCATGAAGATCGGGATCACCACAATGATCAACAGAAGGATGAAGCAGACCACTGTCAGGATGCCATCCATATTGAGCCGTTTGCGGCCGTCAACAGCCGCCAATTCATTCGCTTTATTCATGGTCTTTAAGCTCCTTTCTTCCCGAACAGAGAGAATTTTTTCTTTTTGGCGCCGGTCTCGACAGAAGCGGCCTTTTCCGGCGGTTTCGGATCATAGAAATGAGGATTCAGGAATGTAATGCCGATCGTCTCTCCTTCTTCCGGCGTGCCGTGCAGACGGGCAGCCAGCATATCCTGCTGGACACGGATCTCTCTGCTGCCGATCTGAAGGAAGTAGTTGTATTCACTGCCGAGGAAGACACGGCTCTTGACCCTCGCGCGGAGCGGGGAGTCCGGATCCAGGACCACATCATTCAGGCGGACGCCCAGTTCCTTGCCGGCAATATTTTCACCGGCGGGGATCAGGTTCTGAGGGATCGGGAGTTTCTCACCGCAGTCCAGGCAGTATTTCCCGCCTTCGGAAACCACAGGAATGAAGTTGGATACACCGATGAATTCGAAGACAAAGCGGTTTGCCGGTGTGAGGATGATGTCCTCATCCGAACCGAACTGGCAGAGGCTGCCGTCCGGCTGCATGATCGCCATCTTGTCACACAGCTGCAGCGCTGACTGCTGGTCATGGGTGATGTAAAGGATCGTCGCGCCCAGACGGTCCTGGATCATGCGGATCTCAATGAGCATCTCTTCACGCAGCTTCGCGTCCAGGTTGGTGATCGGTTCGTCCATGACCACAACATCGGAGTCTGTGACCAGCGCGCGGGCGATCGCCACACGCTGCTGCTGGCCGCCGGAAAGCTGGCTGGGCAGGTGATTGGCATATTCCGTCATGCGCACCTGTTCCAGGGCTTTCATCGCGCGTTCCCTGATCTCCTCTTTACTGCGCCGCTGTTTTTTCAGCGGGTACGATACATTTTCAATAACGGTCATATGCGGCCAGACCGCATAATCCTGAAAGACAATGCCGATGTTGCGTTTTTCCGCCGGAATGTTGACGTGCTTTTTCGCGTCAAACAGGACCCGGTCACCGACGGTGATGGATCCGGTCTCCGGCTTGTTCAGGCCGAGAAGCGCACGAACCAGAGTGGTTTTGCCGCAGCCGCTGGGCCCGACCAGGCAGACGATCTGTCCGCTGGCAACCTCAAGCGAAAAATCTTTCAGAATCATATGGTCGCCGTAGCCGACCGTTATGTTCTCAAAGCGTACGTTTGCCATAAGCGTTCCTTTTTTGTAACAGCTGATTTTACGAAAAGGCTTCTGCAAAGCAGGGATCATTATTCATCATATACTGACACCTGCTTCATGATTTTTAAAAAATGGGGCATGAGCAGAAGCCGCATGCCCCTTTGAAATTCAAACTGTGATGATCGTCTTATTTGTTGAAAATAGCGTTGAACTGATCCAGATACGCGCCGGTATTTTCAGCCAGGTCGTTGAAATCAACAGGCAGGTTGATTGCGGCGATGGAGGAGGTGTCCACTTTCATTTCGACATCATCGCGGACGGAAACCAGGTTGTTGGCGACCAGCAGTTCCTGACCTTCCTTGGAAAGAATGAAGTCATAGAGCTTCTGAGCGTTTTCAACATTCTGGCTGTCGGTGAAGATGCCCAGCGGGCTGGTCATGGTGATGACGTCTTCGGTGGTGTAGTGGAAAGCCATCGGGGAACCTTCGGAAATCAGGTTCGCGGAAACATAGTCCAGGCAGATACCTACATCATAGGAACCGGCGGCGACGGTGTTGTGGGTCGCGGTGGTACCGGATTCGAGTTCGATGCCGTTATCGCGCAGCGCTTCGAAGAAAGCAGGACCGTATTTTTCGTTCTGCATCATGGCGGCCATCCAATATTTGGTGGTGGAAGCCTGGGCGGGGTCGGTCATGACGATCATTCCGTTCCATTTCGGATCGAGCAGGTCATTCCAGGTCTTCGGCGCATCGGCTTCATCGACATTCAGGGTAGACCAGGCAATACCCATGGTTACCAGACGGGCAGCGGTATAGTAGCCGTCAGGGTCGATATAGGTGTCGGCGATGTGATCAGCTTCCGGAGAGGAATAGGGCTGCAGCCAGCCGGCTCCTTTGAAATCTTCATAGTCGGAAGGGTCGCCGGTCCAGATAACATCGGCTTCGATTTTGCCGGCCTGGGCTTCGGTCGTTACTTTGGTGATGACTTTACCGCCGGAAGCATAGTAGTATTCCATATCAATATCGGGATACTTGGCTTCAAAAGCTTTTTCGATCGCCATCAGCTGGTCTTCCTGCATGGAAGAATAGAGCATGACCTTGCCATCCGCATACGCCGCGGCAGTGCAGAACAGCAGGCAGAGGGCCAAAACGAGAACAAGTGTCTTTTTCATTATGTTTTCTCCTTTTGTATAGTTATCCGAACGGACAATTTGATTATTTTAATAATAACACGCGCCATAAAAAACGTCAAGACAGTTGCCCCCTGCCGAATTGCCGTTTTTTTCTATATAAGAGTCACATTATATTCTGAAAAACAC
>DAIMGK010000037.1:5527-14820 GCA_036723985.1 Flexilinea sp. | reverse complement strand
CTATTGACTTTTTTTCCGTACGCCCATTTCTTGATGATGAAGAAATTGATGGGCATGGAGATCGGGATATTCAGCAGCGGAGCAATGAATTTTGAAACACCGACGACCCGGATCCAGAAAGTGGAAAGCAGGTTATTAAGGATCAGTCCGGTAAAGGCATAGGACGCGTAAGTCCGCAGCAGAGATTTCAGTTTATCACCCGTGGTGGACAGTTCCGCATTGAACACTTTCCGGCTGTTCCAGCTCCATGACCAGAAAACACTGACCAGGAACGCCATGGCATTGGCAATCATATAATCATAAGGCAGGTCGGGTTTGATCTTCCGGATCAGGAGCAGTGTGCAGACGTTTACCGTATAGGAAACCAGCACATTGCTGACGCCCACCATAGCGAAACGGACAAATTGGAAAAACGACTGCCACCTCTCCTCGTCCCATTTCATATGGAAAACAGACAAAACAGGCGTCAGAACCGCACGGATCAGATTCTCGATCATTCCCCAGCCGATACTGCAGGCCTTGTGCCATCCCCACAGCCAGGGATTCATATATTTTTTCATCACATATTTGAAAGGCTTATTCCAAAAATCCTCGAAAAAGTTTTTCCGGCGGTTATTAAGCGGAGGGGATTTTGTCAGGCTGGGATTATTGCGGGTCGCTTTTTTGAAATCGACCTGCTGATAATGGAATCCTTCTTTAACTGTTTCGAACAGCTCTTCACCGTGTTTGGAATTCAGCAAAACCAGAGAAGTCCCTTTCCCGTCAAAGAGCTCCGGATAAGATTTCTTTACGCCCCAGAAGTCAGCGATGGTGATATCGGACCAGGACTTCGGGAGTTTCTTGAAAGCACAGGCATAACAGGAGGGCCGGAGATAGGTATCATCCAGGAAACCGTTCATATAATAGTCCATAAACCCCGGACTGTAACGGACAAATTTCCCGGCACCCATGCCCAGACCGACACCCGTACCCAGCTGCAGTCCGGATGGGTTCCAGCCTTTATCCTTCATGCGGAACCGGAAACTGACAATGGAATCCTCATATTTCTCCGTAAGATAGCTCAGATAGCGGGAAAACACCAACGGAGAGGGGACACCGTGGCAGATAAAATCCATGATATACAGGTTTTCATATTTTTTCTCACCCAGGAATGAACAAAGGCCCGCTGCCTGGCAGGGTGTTCCGGTAAACAGCACGATCCTGCCGTTATTCAAATGAGTCCTGATTTCCGAAAAGGTATTCCCGACGATGCTCTGAACATATTTGGACCCGCGCAGCCTGCCGAGGTCTTCCGGAGTTTCTATCCCGATATGCCGTACAGTCAGCGTTTCGTCCATAACCGCACCGTAAACGATCCCGCCCTTATCCAGGACCCACAGCGCGAACAGGCTGAATGCGCCGCCGGAAGAGGAATCATAACGGATCTGTTCATCCTTGATCCAGCCCCCGATCGCGATCGGCAAAGCCGGCTCTGAAGTAACCGGCCGACCGGGAATCTGAGCCTGAATGACCGGACACGCACGCTCACAGGCTCCGCAGTTCACGCATTTTGACCCATCCGCGGAAGGATAGAGGAAGCCCTCGTCGTCCGCCGTCATGGTAATGCAGTGGACAGGACATATCTGAGCACAGGCACTGCATCCGCAGCAATCTTTTTTATCTTTGATCCCGATCATCTTTATCTTTCACTATCATACAAGCAATTTTAACTATAAGAGCTCACTTTATTCTGAAAGCGAGATCATATGCTTCGCAAGGTGCGGGACCGAATATTTTTGTGTCTGCATAAACCACCTTCCGCACCTGATTTCCGGGGGCTTGCAGCCCCCATCCCCCCGCATAATAGGTAACAGGCTCTTTATTAGACTCACACGTTTTCGCGGTGATCACCTTTTTCCGGACATTACGCCTGAAATTCCGGAATTTTCTTTCAGCCATTCCAATGCCCGCTGCCGTTCCCTACCGATCACCTGAGAGATCTTTTCCTTATCATATACCGTATCTTCCACATTTTCGGGTGTTGATTCATGGATCTCCATTAACAGCATTTCAGCCAGATTAAAGATCCTGGTCCGGAAACGTCTGCTGGGGATCAGGCAGAAAGGCTTTTCAAAGATCAGCGAAAAAATAAATCCATGATAGGAATTCGTGCAAACATAAGCGGCGTGCTGAAAAAGACCCAGAAATTCTTCCGGTCCCACATCCACCAGTGTTTTATCCACAAAATCCGGATGATATCCGTAGCGTGAGATCTCCACTACCGGAATGCCCAGCCTCTCTTTCAATTTCCGCGCATAGGCAAACATGCGGGCATCCGACTGCATGATATAGAGCAGCAGATACGGACCCTGGATCTGCGGATCCACGGCGATTTTTTCCCAGTCTTCCCGTTCCAGGAGAAACGTGGGATCGATCAGCATATCGGCGGTTTTCCCGGTCAGCTCTTTTACGATCTGGATGCCGGTTTTTTCACGTATGGAAATCGCGTCGAATTTTTCGAGATAACCGCGGACTTTCTTTTTGTAAAATGAGGGCAGGGTACTGTTGCCGAAGCTTGGAGCATATGACACCCTTTTTCCGCCATCCCTGACAAAATTCAGGAAATAGGGGCCCTTGATACCGAAAGTAAGATACGGATTCCAGATCTGATCGCTGCCGCAGATATAGACTTCTGACTTCGGGGGATCGGTTTTCAAATTCAAACCGTTATATTCCCGGGCGGAAAGATCCATTTTTGTTCTCTGAAATTCACGAAATTTCCGGATCCTGCCAAAACGCTGCCCCATCGTTTTCAATCCGGAGATAATTTCGGAAATATTGGTCGTCACCGGAAACAGGCGGATAAAATCGGTAATACGGATGAACGTATTTTTGTAGTTGATGATCTCCGTGTCCGGGCAGCAGTTTTTCCTGATCGTTTCCTGCAGCGCAAAGGCCTGCAGGAGACCGCCAAAATTATTTACAAAGTGGAATGTTATTATAGAGATCTTCATAATATTCAGCCGCCGATCATCTGATCACTCAATTATTTTAAGCCTGTCAGGGTTATTTTTGAATATATTGAATAATTTCAGCGAAATCGAAAACATTCGAACCAGCATTAATCCCGAAATTGTTCCGATAACGGGAAGGAACATAAACAAATATTTTGAACGGTTTTCAAATAAGAATAAATAAGCGATCAGGCCCAGAAAAGCAATAAAGAAAAACAGGTACTCAGTATTATTATTCTTTGTCCATACAGCCAGCAGTATTTCAAAGAAAAGAAGCAGCAGAAAGAAGTCCCAGACAATTTGCGCGATCTCCGAATAGACGGGATAATATTTTCCGTCATAGCTGTAAAACTCATAAATGATATTATGCGCAACGCTATCGTGGTCATAAGGCTGAACATTATGAAACCTTCCGTCATTAAAAGTAACGGTGAGAACTCTGGTATAGTACCCGATATTTCCCAAAATCCCCCTGCGGGAGATCCATTTTAACGCGGTATCCAGATAGGCGCGGTTCCGGCTGTTTCTGTCTTCATAGGTTCGTTTGATCTCTATTTCCGCCAGGAAGTAATCATTACTGCCGACCTGTCCGGTATTCCCTTCGTTTTGCCCCACCATAAAGAAATACTGCCAGTCATAAGAATCATCTCCTTTCTGATACCCCAGAGCAGAAGGGACCCGGGTGATGAGGTACCCTCCGAAAACGATGATAAGCAGGCAGGCGAATAATGAAGCGATCCCTTTTTTATTACAAAAAGACCGGAAAGGGATCCTCTGCCCGTTCAGGATCATATAAATCAGATAAGCCAGGAGAGGTATGACCGCGGTTATTTTGATGCAGGCGCCGAGCAAGGCCACAAAGAGAAGCAGCGGAGCTTTCAGGTAACGGTTTATATCTGAATAAATCAGCGAGATTATCCCGATCGTGAACGGCATGCCCCAATTATCGGTATACGCGATGAAGGACCGCCAGTTAATGGCGATCAGAATTTCTCCCGCAGCACATAAAATGATCGCAGCAAATTTGCTTCCGCTGAGTTTACGGATCACATATGCCATCATTACAACGGACAAATTTGTCAATAAAGCGCCCATCCATATGATGACATGCCAGTTTCCGGCGGCACGATAGATCAATGAAAAAAGTATCGTAATAAAGACATTATGTTGGAAAGTCTTAAAATATTCATTTCCTTCAAAACTCCCCCCATTCGCCAGGTTGATCGCCATATCATGAATTGAGCCGAAATCCCCGCTCATACTCCCGGTGATTTCTGGAGCCCAGGCCGCGACAATTGTCTGAAAGATCAGCGTGACCAAAAAAATAATAAAAATAATTTTCCGATACGTTTTATCGGATATTTTTTTCCGGTTGTTTTTTATATAGAGAATTATGAAAGACCCGGCAAGGATCGCCGCGATCAAATAGTATCCTCCGTTTGCCCATTTGGCAGTGTTCGGATACAGATTTCTTGATAAGTTTTTATCCAAAAGCAAAGTACCGATCATAATTCCCGCTATTATAAGCGTATATAATGCGGTTATGACCTGACTGATCCTTTTTCTTACCATTTTTTCATTTCCCTGCTATAAGAGCCCGGTTTGTATTTGCCTCAGAAGATCCTGAGGTTCTTCTTTTTCCTTAAACCACCGGGATGTCCCGATTTTCGTCCAATACTGAAATAAATCTGTCAGAAATTTTCAGCAGATCCCCAAACATTATTCCCGAAATGCATCCGATGACCGGCAGGAACATAAATAAGTTTTTTGAGCTGTTTTCAAAAACAAACAGACAGGCGGCGATCCCCAAAAAGATAATATCAAACAAAAGATATTTATCATGAGTGTTACCCGAACAAACGGTCAACGGTATTTCAAAAAATAACAGCAGCAGGAAAAAATCCCAGAAAAACTGTTCGATCCCTGCCATATCCTGATAATGCTTCCCTTCATTACAATACCAGTCATAAACAATATTTCGGGCAGCCTTTTCATGATCATAAGGCTGAACATTGTGAAACTGCCCGTCATCAAAGGCTGCGTCAAGGACTTTCGTATAGAACCAGATATTTCCGAAAAATCCCCGGTTCAGGATCCATTTCACAGCGGTATTAAAATATTTTCTCCCGCGGGCATTTCTGCCGCTGACGGAACTCCTTATCAATTCATCCATTTGTTCACATTCATCAGCGCCGGCCTGTCCCGTGTTTTGGTTATTCTGTCCAACCATGAAGTAATACTGCCAGCCGCGGGCATCGTCCCCCTGCCGGTAAGCCAGTTCGGACGGATAGTATTTCCAAAAATAAGCTCCCGCGGCTATGATCCCCAGGCAAATGAGAACGGTGATGATATTTTTGCCGGTCCATATCTTTCCGATTTTCAGGGATCCCCTTTTCAGCAGATAATAAATACAGAACGCAATAACAGGTATCACCGACGCGGCCTTTATCCACGCGCCCATCAATACAAGAAGCACTGAAAGGATCATTTTCACATGCTTATCCATGCCGGTAAAATGCAGGAAGATCACCCCGATCGTGAAGGGCATACACCAGTTATCCGTGTAAGGGATGAAAGCCCGCCAGTTCAGAGCCATCAGTATTTCTCCGGTCACGCATAAAACGAGAGCGGCGAATGTATTTCCGCTCAGTCTGCGGATAACACAGGTCATCATTAATACCGAGAGATTCGCCATTAATGCGCCCAGGCATATCACCGCATGCCAGTTACCTGTTATCCGATACAGGAACGAGAGGAGGATCGTAATGTTGACATTATCCGGATGATCCATAAAAAAATTATGTTCATAAAAACTCCCGCCATTCGCCAGATTGACCGCCATGTCATGAACATAGCCGGGATCAGTATCTCCGGTTATTTCGGGCGCCCAGAAGGAAACCTGTATCTGAAAGAACAGCGTGATCAAAAAAACACAGAAAACGGCCGTTTTGTATTTTTTTTCAGAGAAAGAACCATTCTTATATGCCCGGGATATCAGGATCAGTGATCCGATAAGAACCGCCGCGAACAGATAGTAACCGCCGTTTGACCATCTTGCCTCGTTTTTATATGTATTGTTCTCAAGGCATTTATCCAAAAGCGTTGTCGCGAATAATACTCCCGATAATATTATCGCGTACACTGCTGTTATGATCCTGATCGTTTTGTTTCTTATCATTGGAGTCTCTGCTTCAGCGGCCATACCCGGACAAAGCCCGGCCTTCAGATTTTTTCCGTCTGCGGTATGACATTACGCAGGCGATGATCAAACAGAGCCAGAATACGGCACTGATACAGAGAGCGGCCGTCCAGTACCACAGCGGTTCAAAGGTGACCCGGATAATGCCGTCATAATCGGGAGGCAGGAAAAAGGATATTTCTTTGTCAAATCCGTCAACGATCTCATATTCCGTACCATATTCACCTCTGACTTTCCACCCTTTGTAATTGAATATCGGTACGGTGACCTGTGATTCTTCACCATCGGTCCGGAACCGGAAAGTCATTTCGGTCCCCCTTCTTGATACATCGGAATATGTGCCGCTCGATGCTTCGATCCGGTACTGAAGGAACCGCATCGCCATGCCGTATCTTCTGTACGAGCCGAGCCTTTCGGCCCCGATATCAAATTCATTGGTGTTGTAAACGACTTTCCGTCCGTGGTTATTGTCATAGCTGCTTGTGATCCAGGCTGTTTCCAGAAACACAAGGAAACAGACAAAACAGACGGTTCCGCGAATGATGTACTTTCCATACGGGGCATGGGCACACAGCGTCATCCTGCTGAAAGCGATCAGGACCTCACCAAGCGCCAGAGCGGCAAACAGTGACGCGATGATGAGATACCGCCAGGAGTACTGCATATTGGCAAGGGCGCTTCCGATCCTTGTATAGTACGCGAAGCTGTCCCAGGGGAACAGGTTAGAGGAAAGCCACAGGCAAAAGAGCGAGAAACCCGTATAGAAACACATTTGCGGCGTGCTTTTCTTTCGGAAGATCAAAACCAGCGCGGCAGCCAGAGCCAGTAATGATGTCAGACCGACAGACAGGTACATTCTGTCATTAATGTCGCTGAATCCCAGCCCCGTAATATTTTTGAAGAAGGTGAAAAGCTCACCCGGCTGCAGCCCGCCGCTCTGTATCGTCTGTGTCAGGTTTTCGACCCGTCTGCTGATCACGGTTTCATTGCTGCGGTAGCTGTCAAGGAACGGGACAAGATAAAACAGGCTCATCAGAACACACATGACCGCGGCGGCAGCGATTTTCTTGACGCGGAAGAAGGAAAACATCCTTTTATGCAGGATCAGTGTCACCAGGAGCAGGATCACAATGGACATCTCCGTGGTTAGGACGTGCGTAAGGATAAGCCCCGTCATGCCTGCCGCCAGCAGAAGGCTGCCGTTATCGCGGCTGTCCTTTTCCTGTTCCCATATACCGTAATAACCGGCAGCGACAAGCGGCAGGAAAGAGGCGGCGCTGTATTCACCGACCGCCATCCGGACATAAATATCGATCAGCCGGTAAGGGGCACAGGTATAGGCAAAGGCACAAACCAGCGCGGCTGTCCGGTTTTTAAACATTTTCCGGAAGGAATAAAAGGATATACACGCCGTAAGCAGGTTAATGAAGAACACATAGATCTTATATGACGCGTTAAATGTAAAGCCCGCCAGACGGAAAAGAGCCGGGATGTAGAGAAGGATATCCCCATAATACATGGAAACCGGGCTTCCGTAACCGGATGACCAGAGCGGCTGGTAATAAACCGGGAACTGTCCGTTCCGGATCGCATCCGCGAGCCCTTCGATCCGCATAAAGTGGAAATAAAAATCATGCCCGATGTGAATACCGCTCAGCATATACGGAATAAAGGCTGCCGCCGCTATTCCGGCAACCGCAAGCGCGGATCTTCGTTTTTCAGGGTACCGGGTAAATAATACCAGTGCCAGTTCCGGTACCGTGAAGCACAGGATGACGGTCACCATATTCCGGACAGCATCGATCCGGCTGCGTGACAAACCGGTTTTGATGGAAAAATTCCCGGTCCCGTTGTAATTCACGGAAAGCTGGAGCTCCCTGACCGGGTGAGTCAATGTCAGGTAAAAGACCACCCTGGTCTGCCTGTTTGAAAGGAATATCGTATCAGCCTTCAAAAAATCATCCGGCGCGGCGGAAAAAGAGATCTCCTGATCCACCTGCGCGAGGTAATCCGCCACCACAACATATGTGCCCTGCGGGACATCATTATAACTGTATGTTATGATGAATCCGGCAGGCCCGTCCACATTCTCCTTCGGCAGCACATACATGCCGTCCTCTTCCCGCATCACACCGGATACCACCGGGTCTATGGTCCTGGTCTCCCCTCTTTTCAGCAGCACGGTCCCGGCGATCATTGCCAGGATCATCCCTTCGATCAGCAGGAGGCAGAAAATACGATCCCGCAGGCGCCGCGGCTTTCCCGTTTTGAGAAAGAATTCGCAAAGCTCCGCCAGTACGCATAAAAATACGGAAACGATGAAAAATTCCGCCGCGGCAAGTTTGTCCCGGCCCAGCGTCTGCAGCAGCGTTTTCGGGTCGAATTTCGGAGTAAATCCGATCTTCAGGATAAACGCGGACAGAAAAGAAATCAGAATTGCCGAAGCGAAGAAAATCAAAACGGAATTTACCGCCGGCTTCTGGTCCCGGATCCCATTTTTTTCCCGCCAGAAATTTCTTGCCAATACCATCAAAGCCGCAGGCAGGATCAGACAGATATATGCGATCATGATCACCCTAAAATCGTATGGTTCCTGATGAAATAAAATGTTTCATGCCGAACCGGAATTATTCCCGAACTGTAACGGTTCAACGGACAGCAGCCGGCGGTAAGCCGGAAGACGGCCTGTAATTGACAGAAGATCCATAAACGGTACTGTCTGAACTGTACTATTGAGCCGTTTCATTATATCATAACTTGTACCCGGCAGCCGGCCCTGCGGGGTACACCCCGTAAAAACAAAGCATCCGGACCGCCGGGGTAATGTTCAGTCTTTCCGTTCCGCAAGCTTCATGATCTCCGGGTAACGGTCAATGACGCGGCTGTAGTTTTCCGGAATGTGCGGGAACAGGCAGCCGGTACAGTCTTTGATGCCTTTTTCCGTATAGCGGAAATTTCCGCCGCAGTTTTCGCCGAGGGCGTAGAGCGGGCAATAACAGAAAAGGCAATTGAACCGCTCCGGATCCGCGCCCTTATGGCAGGGAAAATACTCACATGTCTTATGGCAGAAGAATTTATAATTTTCGCCCATTCTCCCCATC
>DAIMGK010000037.1:0-5427 GCA_036723985.1 Flexilinea sp. | reverse complement strand
AACTAATGACTAATCCACCATTTTCCGCAGGAGATCGCTGCTGGAAAGGCTGTCGCCCTCCAAAGCCTGCTGAAGCGCCTCATCGGCACGGATCAGCACTTTACCGTTCCGCAGTTCCAGGCGGATCACACAGAAATGGTCCAGCATGGGCAGATCATCACGGGCAAGGATCTCATCATAGATCTCCTCCATCAGCCGGTCCGCGTCCTCCGCGGGACCGTTCTCCACAGTCCGCTCACCGAAAAGGATCCCGGCAGATGCCATGATCTTCAGCGTATCCGGAGCCGACAGGATCACATCCGCCGTATACAACGAACCGCCTTCCTCCATGATGTTTTCAACGGACTGCAGCGACAGGTTCCGATAGACAGCCCGGCCCAGGGAAGTCCCGGGATCCCGGAGCAGGGAGCGGGTCTCTTCGGTCAGCAGATCCCGTGCCCCGTTCATGTCCCCGGACCTGACGCGGTCAATAAACTCCGTCAGCACAGCCCTGATCTCTTCCTGAGACGCTCCGAGATGGGTCTGATACACGGAAACACCGATGACCGACGCAAGGATCAGACCGGCAAACAGAAACAGGATCAGTATCCGCCGTTTCGTCATTTCTCCTCTGCGAATACTTCATTCCAGCTGCAGGTGCCGAAGATCATGCGCAGAAAATCGCTGCGTTCTTCGGGGGCAAGGAAACGCGGCTGCGAATAATTCTCCAGCTTGATCGTTTCCAGCTGATTGCCGAGATAACGTCCGTCATAGAAATAATGCCGGTCAAAGAAAGACGTCCGTTCCACATCCGACATCTGGTCGAAAAGCAGGTTGCCGAGGCCGAAATGGATAAAGGTACTGCCGACAAAAGTCATCCCCTGCGGGATGTGGGCCTGTGAACCGCTGATGATGACCGGCGCGGCGTCCCGGGCGATCGCAAAGAAATCATGGCTCTGGAGCGGCGGGACATCATACCAGGTATATTCCAGATGCTGGAAAGTCACCACCGGGAGCCAGCCCTCTTCTTTCAGTTCACGGATCTGTTCCTTCAGCAGCGCCAGGTCACATTTTGCCGCGCCCGGCTGGGAAGCCGTCGCCCAGATATTTTCCGGACCGATGGCATTGCAGCCGAGAAAAGCGATCTTATTGCCATGATGTTCTACGAAAACCGGCTTCTGCGCCTCTTCCTGGGTGCGCCCTCCGCCGTAGGTTTTCATCCCTGCCTTTTCATACATATCCAGCGAATAAAGAAACGGTTCGACGCCCCAGTCAAGGTTATGGTTTCCGGTCAGTTCGATGACATCGGCGCCGATCTCTTCCAGGATCGGGAAATAATCCGGCAGAGAACAGAACCGGGCTTCCCTGCGCAGGGGGACACCCGGCGGGCAGTCCGGCGTGAAGGAAACTTCGTTGCTGATATGGGTAATATCCGAGGACGCAAGCGTTTCGGCAATTTTCTCCACCGGCACAAGGAGTCCGTCCGTCTCAATATGGTAAGACAGCGTACGGGCCATGGCTGTGGTGCCGGTCAACGTCAGCGTGGTGAGTTTTTCCGGATCATAATTGGAAGCTTTCCCTTCGGGCAGCGGCAGGCTGAGTCCATATCCTTCGGGCACGAATCCCTGGGTATACGGAGAGAACCCATCCACCGCGATCACTTTCCACCGGGGGTCGAGCCGGTCAAAGGGGATCAGCGCCCAGCATCCCGCCCGTTCCCAGGCATAAGGCAGCAGCAGCTCCTCCGGCAGGACCCGGACCGCGGCTTCCTCTTTCGGCGCACCCCAGCTTTCGCTGAACGCATTATATGTTTCCTGCGTCATGACCAGTTCGGAAAAAGCAATGTTGCTTTTCCCGTTCCAGAAACGCCTGAGGGTAGTGAGATAGACCTCGTCCCTGACTGTCGCGTAAGGCGCCGTCAGCGCGTAGACCATCTCCGCCCCGCGGCACACTCCCGCGGACAAAAGGACCGTAACGGCCAGAAGTACAAATAAGAAAAGATGGCGTGAAAAATGTGTTCTTTTTATCATAGGCTTTATTATAATTTAATTATTGCGGTAATTTATTCCCTCATACCCGGTCAGTCCGGAATGTAACCGATCACGTCCCGTAAGGACCGGTAAAACCAATAACAGTGGTCCGGGCCCATCAATATGCCGTGAAAAGGTTCGAACCACCAGCCATCAACCGATATTACATCTGATCCCCCGCGATCGGGACCAGGAGATAACGGTCTTTTCCCGCGAATCTTCCCTGTTCCACGCGGAACACGGACAGCACCTCCTCATCGATCCCCTTGTGCGCGTAGGATTCGGGGAGCAGATAGACAGCCCATTTATACGGAAGGGAATCCATC
The DNA here is from genome assembly GCA_036723985.1 of Flexilinea sp. GTDB lineage: Bacteria > Chloroflexota > Anaerolineae > Anaerolineales > Anaerolineaceae > Flexilinea. The sequence goes on along the minus strand of DAIMGK010000037.1, from coordinate 3,092 downwards.
GTCAGGGTCTCCCCTTCCGTCAGGAGCAGGATCTCAACGGTAGTTTCCTGGTCGGCTAATGCCGAGAACTGATAGATCGCTGCCGAAAAGATCATATTGGTTTTCATCTTCTCCCGGGCGATATAGGAAGCCATCAGGTAATCAGTGTGATTATTGAACACGATGAATTTATCATGAACACGCGGAAATTCCAGCCACGCTCCGTCCGCCTCATAAGCCGGCGGTTCTTTCCGCTGCCGGGAAAAATCATGGTAAGCCTTCAGGCCCGGTGTCAGATCCACGATCTGGAGACAGACCAACGCGGCGGCGATCAGAAAACCGGTTTTCGGGAAATTCCGCGCGATACCTGCCGCGCCATACGCGGTGACCAGATATACCGGGATCCACATAAACCTTCCGCTTGAACGAAAGATATCGGCAAAACGGTAAAACAGCTCCGGCATGGGGATCTTCACCAGTGTCTGATCGTTCCAATGGATATCATTGCTGACAGCGAACAGGAAATAAACGGCAAAAATGATGAGAAACGGGAGCGTTTTCCGGAGATCTCCCAATGGGGATGTCCGCCGCAGCAGGAAGCCGGCGAGGGCGATCAGGAAGCCGCACAGGACGCCCATCCCCGCGTACGCGAACCCTTCACTGAAATGAAAATACTGCAGCGGGCTGCCGCTCCGGATGGCAGACCAGGAGGAAAAGTCAGCCGCGACCCGGGGATAGCACATCGCGTTCAAAGCCGCCGCGTAATCCCCGTATCCCCCTGCCGGAACCATTTTCTGACGGATCAGCATGCCGTTCGCCGCGATGATCGCGATGATGGCACCGACCCAGGCAGCCTGTCTGACAAGGGAGACCGCCGAAACAGGTCTCCGGTACAGGATCTCACACCGGATCTCGGTGATGAGAAAGATCCCGAACACCATCGGGAAAAAGTACGGGTGGATCAGAACCGCTGCCATGGAAAGGAGCATAAATTTCGGGATACAGGACGGTTCCCGCCGCCGGACCATTTTCACCGCTAAATACAGGGCCGCTGTGATCACCCAGTGGGCGGTCAGGGAGGTATGGCAGAAGACCCGGTGAAACAGGCTGGGAGATAAAACGAAAAGGCAGCTGCCGGCAAAAGCGGTCTTCCGGTCCGTAAAGAGGCGGAGCAGCCGGGAGGCGTAAAAGGCCTGCAGGACAAAGGACAGGAGCAGAAACAGCCCGAAATACTGGAAGGTCTCCGGAAGGACAGCGGAAAAACATTTGAAGAAAATGCCGAACAGCGGGATGGAATCCGTGAAAGCGATGCTCACCCCGTTGGGATAGCCCATGTTCTTCGCCAGGCTCAGCGGCCAGGTCCACGGGGAATTGCGGTAAAACAGCCATCCCGCGTAATGCTGGACGCTGTCCGCCCCGAAGAACCCGGAAAAAAGCCATTCGTCGTTGGTAAAGCGGAGAATGGCAAAGCCGAATTCATAACGGAAGAGCACAAGCGCGAACAGCACGGATAAAATCACATGACTGTTTTCCCATATCAGATTCCGTATCTTTCTCATGACCTGTTAAACACCTTTTTTCAGCAGCCGCAATGCTCCGGGATCCCCATAAGGGGACGGTTACGCGTCAGCGGAACTGTCACACCGCAAATTAATTGACCCGAATCCCCGATCCCTGTTCCTTTCTGCCAGCCACCAGCCATCAACCAATGTCCTGTTTCAGATGCACATCCATCTGCGGAAAGGGGATCTCGATCCCGGCTTTATCCAGTGTCCGTTTTCCTTCTTCCATCAGATAATAATAGACTTCCCAGTAGTTCCCGCTTTTACACCAGACACGCAAGAGATAGGTACAGCTGCTGTCTCCATAAGCGTCCAGGTGTACTTCCGGAGCCGGATCACGAAGTATGGCGGGATTATTTTCCGCCAGCTCCCTGAGGACAGAGAAAACCTGATCCATATCCGCCCCATAGCTGACAGGATAGTTCACATCCAGACGGCGTGTCCCTTCCCGGGAGAAGTTAAAGATCGGGGTGACCGTCAGGTTGCTGTTGGGGATGGAAAGCCGGCGGTTGTCCGGCATGAGGAGTTCGGTATAGAACGCGCCGATCCCTCTGACCGTTCCTTCTATACTCCCGTTGGCATCGGTGATCTTGACGTATTCGCCCACTTTTATGGGCTTCAGGATCAGCAGGATCGCGCCGCCCACCAGGTTGCTGAGCGCTCCCTGCAGGCCGAGGCTTATCGCGACCCCCGCGGAGGCAATGATCGTGATGATCGACGTCAGCGGGATGCCCATTATGTTCGCCGCGGTCAGGATCACGATGAGGGACAGGAAAATACGGATCAGGTTGTTGAGGAAATTCTTCAGTGTGGGTTCGATCTTGATTTTTTCCAGTCTTTTTCCCAAAAAATTCTGTATCCGGTTTATCAAAAAGAATCCGACGACCGACACCAGCAGACCGTAAAGCAGTTTCAGGCCCTGTGTCTGGATGATATCTCCCAATTTTTCCCAGCTCATATCATTTCTCCCCGTTATGCGGACTTTCCTTTTCCCCGTGACAGGGACGGCTTCGCAGCCGTCCCCCTGATTCGTTCTGAACTGTTACCATTTTATCTTAAATTACCGCTCTTCACCTGTCAATTTTGACGAAACCCTGCACATGGAGTTTAGTGAACAGCCCAAAGACAGCAAAACCGGGGACTGTCCCCGTATGGAGCGAAACCGGGGACTGTCCCCGCAGGGGACTGTACCCTGAGGAAACTCACTCTCGACTCGGAAGCCTGCCGCCCTTCAGTCCAACCGGGCTGTACCCGAAGGGAGCGAAGCTCCAACTCCGAATCCAAACGGACGCAGTCCATTCCTTACGGAGTTGGCTCACGCTGTACCCTGAGGAAACTCTCTCTCGACTCGCAAGGTCGCCCATCGTTTAACCGTCTCGATAAAGTGATTTATACCGAAATTGTTCTTACGCCCCGGATTAGAGCTTCGCTTGCGAGTCAGGAGTGAGTTTCCTCAGGGTACAGTCCCCGTAGGGGACAGTCCCCGATAGGCCTTCGGGTACAGCCAAACTTAAGCAGCCGAAATCCTCCGATCCCGGCTGTTGCTGCTCA
>DAIMGK010000036.1:25785-32751 GCA_036723985.1 Flexilinea sp. | reverse complement strand
ACCGGGACACACGTGAACCGTCCCCGCTGTCCCACTCAAAAACAGCGATCGGAACAGAGAATTCGGCCGGTGAGAACATGACATCATACCAATGATCCATGACTCATTAATATATCAAAAAAATGGAAACCAACAATGATCCTCTAACGTCTTACTTCTAACGTCTATTCTCAATCTTATTCCTGTGATACAATAAAAAAAACCGAAAAAAACGAGGCAGAATGGAACAGATACGAGTGATGGTAACAGGCGTCGGGGGCGGCGGGAACGGCGAACAGCTGATCAAAGCCCTGCGCCTTTCTGATAAAAATTATTTTCTGATCGGAGCGGATATTACTCCGGTGTCAAAAGGGCTGTTTCAGGTCGACCGCAGACGGATCCTGCCGCCTGCCACCGATCCGGGTTATATTGACGCGCTGCTTCACGTATGCAAGGAAGAGGGCGTACAGGCATTGTTCACCGGATCCGAACCGGAGCTGAAGAAGATCAGTGAAGTTCAGGATATGATCCGGGAACAAGGCATTTTCCTGCCGATGAATCCGCAATCCGTCATTGAGACCTGCATGGACAAATCAAAAACCATGGCTTTCCTGGACGAACACGGTTTTTCCCACCCTTCTTCCGTAACGATTCGGGAAGAGGCAGATTTCGAAAAAGTCACAAATTTTCCGGCGGTGATGAAGCCCTCCATCGGCGGCGGCGGATCAGCCAATGTCTACCTTGCCCAGGACGCGGAAGAGCTGCGGCTTTTCGGTACCTGGATGCTGCACATTTATTCCGAGTTTATCGTTCAGGATTATATCGGGAACGCGGAATGTGAATATACCGTCGGCGTCCTCTCTGACATGGAAGGGAACCTCATCAACTCCATCGCGGTCAAAAAGAACATCATGACAGCCCTTTCCAACCGCCTCAAGATCCGAAGCCATTACACCGGGGAGCTGCTTGTTATCAGCAACGGCATTTCCCAGGGGCAGATCGGCCGATTTCCGGAAGTTACCTCGCAATGTGAAACCATCGCGCAGGCGCTCGGCAGCCGCAGCGCCATCAACATCCAGCTTCGTTATGTGGACGGGAAATGTTATGTCTTCGAGATCAATCCCCGTTACTCCGGGACATCTTCCTTCCGGGCAATGGTCGGGTATAACGAACCGGATATCATGATCCGGAAATATCTGCTGGGCGAATCCATCACTCCGCACTTTTCCTATAAAGAAGGGTACATCATGCGGGGACTGGATGAGACGTTTTTTGAAACAAATATTTAAGTAGTCATTAGTCAATAGTCATTAGTTGTTAGTTGGTGGTTGGCAGTTGGCAGTTCGCACTTTTCTCTTGACATAATGATGAAGTTTTGAAAACAGGATCAGGGAACAAGGATCAGGATTTGGGATCGAAGAATGAAAGATACGATTTACATTACAATGGATAGTGACTGGGCGAATGACGGGCTGCTGGATTATTCGATCAAACTGGCTGAAAGCCTGGACATTCCGGTAACGATGTTCGTCACCAATGACACCCCGATGCTGCAGAAACTGCGTGCCCATCCATTGTTCACACTGGGCATCCATCCCAACTTTCTGCCGCAGCTGAACGGACAGTCGACAAAATCTTTCCGGGAGACGATTGCGGAAATGCGTGAACTGGTACCCGAAGCAAAGATCATCCGCTGCCATGCGCTCATCGATGCCACACCGATCCTTGTCACAGCCGCGGAAATGGGATTTCTGGCGGATATGAACCTGTTCATTCCCCACTCTTCCGGGATCAGCCTTTCCCCCTACCGGCATTTCAGCGGGATCAAACGCCTTCCGTTTTTCTATGAAGATGATGCCTGGGCATCGGAACCGGGTGCGCCGTCTCCGGATCAGCATCTGCAGGCAGACGGGCTGAAGATCTTCAATTTCCATCCCATCCATCTTTACCTGAACACGGAAAAAATGGACCGGTACGCTCGTGCCAAACCGTATTATCACGATTTTGAATGCCTGGCTCCCTTCCGCAACGAGGGACCAAACATGGGAGCGAGAGACTTTTTGACGCTGCTGAAAGGGATCGCGGAAGCCAAAAACATGCGTTTCGGATCCATCAGCGAACTGCTGTAAAAAACGATGGTAAACTGAACAGCCGACTCTGTCGGTATTTATTGGAAAGTCATCTCCGGCTCAATTCTGAGTCAACGGTGACAGTCCTCAGGCACTTGAACAGTTAAATTCTGCCCTGTGTCAGCAGGGAATATGAGGGAAAAATATGATTCGTTTATCTGAGATCTGCCGGGAAGACTGGGAGCTGATAAGGGACGGAGAATTTGCCGGACTCGGACTATGCGGAGCCCGGGCAGGGATCCCGCTGCTGACCTTCTGCGGAAATGAGAAATTCCTGCGGATCGCGCTGAAAAATCCGGACGTTTCCTGCCTGATGATTCCCCGGGAACTCGTCGAAAAGGCAGCCGCGGATCCGAAGCGCGGCATATGCGCGGTCCCGGATCTGCGTATCGATTTCTTTAAGCTGCACAACAGGCTCTGCAGTCCCGAATGGCAGGAACGCTATGCCGGTCCCGACACCCAGACTGTCATCGACCCATCCGCTTCGATCGACCCCCGTGCGGTGATCGACACAAAAAATGTGATGATCGGCCCGCGCACAGTCATCGAAGCCGGCGTCATCATTTACGGCCGGACCTGTATCGGCGCCGACTGCGTGATCCGCTCCGGCACGGTGCTCGGCGGCAGCGGACTGGAATTCATGCGCATGGGAAACAGCGGCATGCTGGGCGTGGAGCACCGCGGCGGACTGATGATCGGCGACCGTGTGGAGATCCAGTACAACTGCAATATATCCCGCTCCCTGTTCCCCTGGCATGAGACCCGCATCGGGGATGATACCAAAATCGAAAGCCTCGTCCACATCGCCCACGGCAGCCACATCGGGCAGCGGAACCTCATCGCCGCTTCCGCCTGTATCTGCGGTTCGGCAGAGATCGGCGACGACGTCTGGATCGGTCCCAATGCCACCGTCTCCAGTGAAGTGAAAATCGGCGATAACGCCCGCGTCACACTCGGCTCCGCCGCCGTCTCCGACGTCCCCACCGGCACCACCGTCACCGGCAATTTCGCCATCCCACACGACCTCTTCATGCTCAACCACCTGCGCAAGCTCCGCATGTGACAACGGCATCTGATATAACTGCCAACTGTCATGCTGATATGACAGTTGTATTATATAATTTTGTGCGCTTCTTTATTATGATAAAATAATGATAATATATTGATAAGGAGCTGCATATGATACAAATAAAACCGGTTTCGGACTTGCGGAACAAATTTACCGAAATAGAAAAAATCGTAAATAACGGAGAGCCGGTATTTCTGACAAAGAATGGCTACGGAGCAATGGTTGTTCTCAGTCTGGAACAATATTCAATGCTTACGGGAGATATCGAAAGAGCACTGATCCAGGCCGAAACTTCCGCGGAAACAGATCCAACCCGCCTTACCCGTGATGAAGTTTACACAAAGCTTAAGGACAGGATCAATGCAGCGAGATAGTTTTACATTGACATTTCTTCCTCTGTTTTATAATGATATGGAAGAAATCGTTGATTATATCGCTTACACGCTGAAAAATCCGGATGCAGCTGATCGTATTGTAGATGAAATTTTCGCAGCTATCGATAAACGGTTACCGATAGCTGATCGTTTTTCAAAATACGAATCTGCGCATGAATTTCATTATGACTACTACAAAATAAATGTCAGAAATTTCATGGTGTTCTGCGTTATAAAGGATGATGATCCATCAACGAAGATCATGGAAGTAAGAAGAGTGATCTACAACAGGAGAGATTTACGGGAACTGTTATGAAACTTATGACATCAGTTCAGCGCGTCACGGAAATTCAGGAAAATCATGTTTCCGTTGTATAATCAACAATCGAAAGGCAATGAAGGAGAAAAGTACGCTGCAGTGCGCGAACAGGGACGGTGAGGGCAACAGACTGAGACCCTCCCGGCGAAAGCGGCAGCCGAAGTTCGCTCCCGAGCCGCCCGGGGGAACCATTCACAGGCAGTAGTTCGGGCCGCTGGTCGGCGTTATGGATGAAATGAGCGGGCTCACAATTGTGAGTCAATCAGGGTGGTACCGCGGATATTTCCGTCCCTCATATGGGACGGTGATTTTTTTAACAAGTGAATATTGAAGAATGAATAGTGAATAGTGAATAATATGCTTTGCATATTCAAAAATTATCGAAAACGATGCGAATCGACTAAAATACTATTCACTTTTCATTATTCACCATTCACTATTCATTATAAGGAAAATAAAATGGCAGAACATGATTTACTGGAAATGCTTGCGGTTTTTGAGATCGAATCGCTGGCAGCGCTGGACAACGCGCTTGATGAGAGCAGTCTGGCACAATGGAAGACCGCCCGGCTGGGCAAGTCTTCTTACATACAGCAGGTCTTCAGCAAAATGAAGGAAGCATCCAAAGAAGACCGGCCGAAGATCGGGCAGGCGGCAAACAAGGTCCGGCAGAACCTTGAGGCGGCCATGGAAGCGAAACACGCGATCCTTCATGAGAAGATGCTTGCCGCGTCGCTGGAAAGCGAAAAACTGGACATCACTCTCCCCGGACGCCGTCCGAGCCCCGGACGTCTGCATCCGGCGAACCAGAACATGCGGGAGATCCTGGATGTCCTGGCGCACATGGGATTTCAGACCTTCCGCACCCCGGAAGTGGAGACCGATGAATACAACTTCGAGCTCCTGAACATCCCGCAGCATCACCCCGCACGGGATATGCAGGCGACTTTTTATACGACTGATCCGAGGGTCGTGCTTCGCACGCAGACTTCCGGCGGACAGATCCATTCCATGCGGAAGTTCGCCCCGAACCCGATCCGTGTGGCACTGCCGGGCATGTGCTTCCGCTATGAGCAGATCAGCGCGCGTCACGAGATCCAGTTCAATCAGATCGAGCTGCTGGTCGTCGGCCACAACATCACCTTCGGCGATGTCAAAGGCACACTGGACGATTTCGCCAAGCGTATGTTCGGTGAAAATGTCCGTACGCGCTTCCGCCCGTCTTATTTCCCCTTCACCGAACCGAGCGCGGAAATGGACGTGGAATGCTTCCTCTGCGGCGGAAAAGGCTGCAACATGTGCAAGGGATCCGGCTGGCTCGAGATCCTCGGCTGCGGTATGATCCATCCCACCGTTCTGATGAACGGCGGCTATGACCCGAATGAATTTTCCGGCTGGGCCGCGGGCATGGGTCCGGAACGCATTACCATCCTCCGTCATCATGTGGACGATATCCGCAATTTCTGGGGCAACGACATTCGATTCTTGGAGCAGTTCTGATGAATATACCTCTTTCATGGCTAAAAGATTATGTTGATGTGAACCTCCCGCTTGAGGAGATCGCACGTGTGCTGACAATGAGCGGTCTGGAAGTGGACGAGGTCCAGCTGATCGGTCTCCCGGGACCGGACAATGATAAACACGGTTTCAAATTCGAAGGCCTGTCCTGGCCCGCTGACAAATTCGTCGTCGCGGAGATCCGCGAAGTCAACCAGCATCCCGACGCGGACAAGCTGACGCTCTGCCAGCTGGATGACGGCACGGGGGAACACACGATCCTCTGCGGCGCCCCGAACATCCGTCATTATATCGGACAGGGACGTCTCGAAAAACCCTTCAAGGTCGCTTACGTCCGGGAAGGCGCTGTCGTCTATGACGGCCATAAACCCGGCTGGGAACTGACAAAGATCAAAAAGACAAAGATCCGCGGTTTCGAGACCAAATCCATGGTCTGCTCCGCGAAAGAACTGGGCATCTGTGAAGAACACGACGGCATCATCATCCTTCCGGATGACGCGCCCACCGGGATGCCGCTGGCGGATTACATGGGCGACGCGGTCTACGTCGTGGACATCCTGCCGAACATGGCCCGGAATGCCTGCATCCGCGGTGTTGCCCGTGAAGTCGCCGCCCAGCTTGGTCTGCCGCTGAAGCAGCCGAAGTATGAATTCAAAGCAGAAGGTCCGACGGTCAAAGGACAGGTCTCCATTGAGATCACCGAGCCGGAACTCAACCCGCGCTTCATGGTGGGTCTGGTGGAAGGCGTCCGGGCACAGACGAGTCCCTTCGAGATCCGCATGCGCCTGTACAAAGCCGGAATGCGGCCGATCAACTCCGTTGTCGATGCCACCAATTATGTGATGCTCGACCTCGGTCAGCCGCTGCACGCATTTGACTTCGATACCTTAAAGAAACGTTCCGGCGAACAGGCCCCGACCATCATCACCAGGCGCGCCTACAGAGGCGAACATCTCACCACACTGGACAATGTGGACCGAGAACTGGATGAGAATATGATCCTTGTCACCGACCAGACCGGTGCCCTTTCCGTTGCCGGCGTCATGGGCGGCCTGGAAAGTGAAGTTGTCCCGGAAAGTTCCAACATCCTGCTGGAATCCGCCGCATGGAATTACATCAACGTCCGGAAAGCCACCGACAAACTGCACCTGAGCTCTGAAGCCGGTTACCGCAACTCCCGCGGCATCCATCCGGCGATCGCTGAAGAAGCCTGCAAAATGGGCCTGGCGCTGATCCAAAAGTGGTCCGGCGGCATCATCGCGGCAGATTTCGTGGACAACTATGCCCTGCCGCGGATCGATCCGACCGTTTCCATCACTTCCGAAGATGTTGCCCGCAGCCTGGGCATTAAGCTCAGCCTTGATGAGATCGCCGCGCTGCTGACCCGTCTTGAATTCGCCTGCGTCAAAGATGGCGATACCCTTCAGGTCACCTGTCCTCCGCATCGTCTGGATATCGGTGAAGGCGTTATCGGACGCGCTGACGTCATGGAAGAGATCGCCCGCCTGTATGGCTATGACAATATCCCGAATTCCCGCATGGCGGATGAACTGCCTCCGGCCTATACGGATGAAGCCA
>DAIMGK010000036.1:0-25775 GCA_036723985.1 Flexilinea sp. | reverse complement strand
AGCTGCGCGACGTTCTCTCCTCCCTCGGGATGCAGGAGATCGTCACCTATCGTCTGACTTCACCGGAACGGGAAGCCCGCCTGGTCGGAAAGAATGACGAGCCTTATGTGACGATCGCCAATCCGATCTCACCGGACCGCAGCGTGATGCGCCGCCATCTGCCGGTACAGGTGATGGAGATCGTGGAAAAGAACATCCGCCTTGCCGACCGTCTGATGCTTTATGAGATCGGCCCGGTATTTGAACCGGTGGAAGGGGAAATCCGCCCGAATGAACCGAAACATCTGGCAGCCGCCATAACCGGCAAACAATTCTCCGATCACTGGGATACCCATATCAAGGCAGACCTCGATTTCTTCTCCATGAAGGGGATCGTGGAAGCCATGGTGGAAGGCATGCACATTCCTGCCGTTTCCTTTAAGGTTGGAGAACGTTCCTGGCTGCATCCCGGCAAGACCGCTGAGATCTATGCCGGTGATACTTTGGTCGGTGTAATGGGTGAACTGCACCCGGCAGTCAAGGGCAATTTCGACCTGCTCTCCGCCCCGGTGATCCTGCTGGATATCGACCTGGCGAAGCTGCTTCCGCTTTCGGAACAGAACTTCCCATCACATTCCATCTCACCGTACCCGGCCATTTACGAAGACCTGGCTATCGTCGTGGATGAGGCGACCACAGCTGAAGAAGTCCTCGCGGTCATCAAACAGGGCGGCGGCAAGATGCTGGCGAAAGCCGAGCTCTTCGACATCTTCCGCGGTCCCTCCGTCGGCATCGGCAAAAAGAGCCTGGCCTACAGCCTGATGTACCAGTCCCCAGAGAAGACCCTGACCGACAAAGACGCCACCGCCATCCGCACCAAGATCATCAAACGCCTCGATCAGGTGCTTGGCGCCAAACTGAGAAGCTGAGCTTCCGGGAAAAAGTAACAAGTAAAAGGTAAAAAACTCCCGCTTTATCTCTCCCATAACCGGAAATAAAGCGGGAGTTTGTGATAAAAATGCCTGATTTAACCGTCACGAAAAGAATTGTCAATTCGTAAAGGTGCTTCTGTTACTTCATGGATTACCATTCCATTTCCGTTTTATATGCGATAGCAGATGCCCATGTTATTTTCAGGATCTCGCCTTCGACCAAATTAACCATGCAGGGATTGCCATACTCAGCAGAACAACTACTGATCTCTTTCTCATCGTTTTCATCTTTCACAAAAATGATAGGATATTCACTTGTGGGAATCATTGATAGAATATATTGGCCTGCCGGTATATCAATTCCGACTCTTAATGAACCGGAAAGAATGTTGGTCTTTTTGTTATTCAATCCGCGAATCGTAACTTCGTTTTCTACAGCATCCCGCAGCGCAAGCAGGCTGTCGTTGTCCCATTTGCTGATGTCAATAGTTTGTTCATCAGCAAATGCTATTCCGGTTATGAATAACATCACAATAAATACAAAAATAATTATTTTTTTCATGCTGCCTCCAAATTTTATCGGAAACGGTAATTGATATTTCCGATTTACACAATCATACCTTTTCAACACCGGGATCCGGTTTTCTCAAAACACGAACGAAAAACCTGCCGTTACAAAATAGCCGGTAAATAAAAAAAGGTCACAGAAACAGATTCCGTGACTTGTAAAATGTCTATTATGGAAATAATATGGAGCAAAGAATATGGAAATTTTCCTTTTGTTGCCGCTGAGCTGACACAAAAGAATATTATTCGGCATCAGATCATATATGCAAATTTTATCGTGATTACGGAAAGTTTTCAGAGAGTTTTCCGAAAATAAAATGCGTTGAATATTGACTGAAGCTGAAATCACAAATGAACAAAGACATGATCAAAGCATGGTGATCAAAACGATTTGATTATCGTTTTCATGAAATTCCGGTAATCAGACTCTGCTGTAAGAGTTCACAAAAATTTCCCTCAGCAGGCGGGATCGTATGCTTCGCAAGGCGCGGGAAATGGCTTTCGGTATTACGTAAAAATACGCTCCCGTGCCTTGCGAAGAATATTGTCCCGTTTACAGAAGCAGAATACAAGCTGAGCTCTTACAGCAAAATTAAGCGCAGTGAGAGATGAGAGCCCGATATGACCTTCAGTTTTTTATAACAGGTTTATCAGGTGTACTTACCGTATAGGATTTTCTGACAAATATCCTGATTTTTCCCGAAAATTGTCATAATGAATTATAATATGAGTCAGTTTAATGGGAAAACCAAAAAATAAGGAGTAATGAAAATGGATACTCAAACTACGAATTCTGTTTCTTTAGGCAGCGCACTGGGCGCCTTCATCGCGACCCTCGGTGTTTTTGCCATCGTCTTCGCTATCGCATGGTGGATCCTCCAGGTAGTCGCATACTGGAAGATCTTCACCAAAGCCGGAAAACCCGGCTGGCACAGCATCATCCCCGTTCTGAGTGACTGGGATAAAATCGACCTCAGCTGGAGCCGCACATGGGCATGGGTCATGCTCGTTCTGATGGTCGTCACATGGATCCTGTCCTACACCGGCATCGGCGTGACTGTTACTGCCGAAGGCGAAGTTGTCAGATCCGGTTTCTGGAACACAATCTCTTATATCGTTTCCATCGCGGCTCTTATCATCGGTCTTGTCAGCGAATACAAACTCGCGAAAGCCTTCGGAAAAGGCTTCGGTTTCTTCCTGGGTCTGCTTTTCCTGAACCCGATCTTCAAACTGATCCTCGGCTTCGGCGATGCCAGATATCTGGGACGCCAGGACGGCAGTGTCCAATATCAGGGCCAGCAGTATTAATCAGCTGAAATTCCAATAACATAATTAACCATCACAAAGGGGCGCATACGCGCCCCTTTTGATTTTCCCGATCCCTGCCCGCGTCATTGTTCGGCAGTTTACCCCCAAAGTGTATATTCAAAGACAGGTCCCTTCCGTGATTTCGGTTCAGCCATTTCACATTTTACGAGATCAGCACGCAGATGTGTTTCCATGCCGGGAAGAAGCCCCCTGAAAAAGGGTGACCGCCGCGAAAACGTGTGAGCCATATAGAGAGCATGCATCCGCTTAAAATTACACGCTCCTTTTTCGGATCTCACGTCTGTGCGGCGATCACCTTTTAATTGATCACACGCTTATACAGCTGTCATCTTTTCTTAATATGGGGTTTTCACTTCAACCGTTTTTCCATCTTTATCCAAATAAGTCGTATTGATCGGAAATAAACTCTCAAGCCCCATCGGAACGGTCTCAGACGGAGGGATATACGGTAAATATTCACGGATAACAGTACTGTAACCGCTGCTGTTATTGACCGGATCATCATTAACATCCAGATAATCTGTCCGCAGGACCTGTCTCATGATTGGACCGTGAAATTCGTGGATCGCATGTACATCTCCCAATTCCGCGTTCGCTGCCGGCTGACGGTTCGCGTCATAGTACCGAAGAAACGATTCTCTCTCATCTTCATTATAAGTTTCAACAGCAAGGGCATATCCGGCAGGTGAATTGATCAGTTCCCCGTCAGGTCCATAATAACGTTCCTCCCCGCCGCCGTTTTCGAATATGACCTTCTCATAGGCAGCATAAAGATCCTTCCCCTGCAAAGGTTTTCCATCCGCGTCATAAAATGAGCTTTTTTGAACAAATCCTTCTTCCGTCCATGCCATCTCCGTTGAAAAAACAGCAAATCTGAAGTCATCAGTTTCACAGCCTCCGGGAACCATCTGTACCTCGCCGTCCCCATTCTTATCGCGGTATCTGAATCCCGAATCAAAATTATGTATCATTACCGGATTTTTATCGGCATCATAGTAACGATAGGTATACCCGCAGATATTATTATTCGGGTCGCTGATTGTGTACCAGTCTCTGCAAACCGGACCGCCCCGGTACAGGTCATATTCCGCGGTCATTCCGGCATAGCCGTCAGGACCGGGCATGAGGTTCCCGTCCGGGTCGAGATATTCGACCCTCACCAGTTCATATCTTCCGTCAACGTTTATCAGGTGTTCATAGACTTCGGTTTTCCCTGCGTATCCGGATTCCGGATCAATGGCTTTTTCTCCGTCACTGTCATAAAACCAGCAGGTCCTGATAATATGATCTTCATCTGTGATGTCCGGTTCATACACACAGTTGTCTTTATCGAACGATGCTGACGCAGCAGCTGCTGTCATCGCAATAATGAGAAATAATATGATCCATATTGTCTTTTTCATAGATGATCCTTTCATAAAATACTTTTACACGACCATCCCGTCATTTCAAGCAGAAATCGTCAATATGCAGCGGCACATGCCTGCCATCAATGATCTCACCCAGTTCACAGTAAAACTCTCCCGCCCGGGGAAGGACAAAAATGTATCCGCCTGTTGCTTTTGTCGGAATTTTCCGCCCGCAGAAGGAAACGGTATCCCTGATCTTTGAAGGATCCAAACGAAAACGGATCTCCGGAAACTCACCGCCTTTTTCCCAATTTCCGCGAAACAGAAAGTATTTCTCCTCGCGTCTTGTCTCACAACGGATATCGGACAAGCCGCTCGAGTATTCAGCTATTTCATTCAGCATTTTCTGCCAGTGATCCTTATTCACCGCACTGCCATGATTTACCATATCATCATCAATATAATACAGCTGAACATCCCGCCCGTTAAAGCATTCATGGTTGATATGAAACCCGACACCGGAAAACGGTTCACCACAATCAGCCCAGCCGCAGCAGGAAAAGGGTGCTGATCGATTTGCAGACAAACCGTGAAACCCGCTTGTTGATCTGTTCTGCCGTATCTTGCAGAATTCATAATATACGATCGACCGGATCCGATCCGGTAATGTATCAAAATGATCCCAATATTTCTTCCATTTTGCATCCTCTTCTTTTTGGATCTGCTTCTTTAAAAGGCTGAAATTTTCCTTTTCTGTCTTATATTCCTCACAGATCCGGTCAATATCGTTTTCGTATTGAGCTATCAGGCAGAGCTGTGTTTCCGTTAGATTTCCGGCCATGATTCGATTTGCCGGGTGACATAAAAAATCGAATACCCGGTAGGCATCATCCGATGAAATATCAAGAGCTCTGTTACTGATACCATAATTGATCCCCATCATGCCCTTGATAAGCGGGTGCAGGGGTGAAAACTGATATATCCGGTATTCTGTCTTTCTTTTATACGGCAGCTCAAGAATATCCTGAATTTCCAATATCTCCGAAAAAATCAATTCCTCGTAATTCAGTTCCGCCATTTGCAAAAAATGCATCGTCCGCCAATCTTTTTTTCCATCGAAATAAACATCTATGACATTTTGAAATACCGGATCTGTTCTTTCCAGTTCCGCAAACAGCGTCATACACGAGCAGAGTTTTCTGACGTCCGGCCAGCCGAATATAAGGGCCGCGTCTTTTCCCTGCAGCTTTAAAAGCGCTTCGCTGATCTCGATGAGCCTTTTGCCGAGGATCGGATCATCAAGATAGGCGCCCGCTTCTTCAAGCCCGCTGATGCCGTACAATTCAGAGATATCGCTTTTGGCTAACCAACGCAGCTGGGGAAAAATATACCACATCCAGTGACTGAGCTTTTTCCCGTTCCGGATCTCTTCCAGTGCTCTGTCGTATGAATGTTCCTGAGCCTGAATAAACCGCTCCAAATCATAACCTCTTTTATTCATTATTATTTTCTCCGCGCACTTCATTGACGATTTTCATAAACTTTCTGACTCTGTCTGGGTCAACAGGCTCGTACGTCCTTCCGCCTTGTTTAAAAAAGCTTCCGACAATAGCTCCATCTGAAATGGACAGCTGTTCCCTGCAGGTTGCATCAGTCATTCCGGCACCCACAAATAGGGGAAAATCACCAAGGGTATTTCGGAATTGCAGGATCTTGTCTTCATCTGTGTTGATCGCCGTCCCGGCTCCGGTCACTACAACAGCATCACAGCGTTCTTTTCCGATCAGAAGGTCCTCTTCCACACTTCTGCCTGAACGGACGGGCTGATATTTAAAACGAACACCGCCGAGCAGAAAAACAGGATATGCCTCCCGCAATTCCGCAAGTCTTTCCGCGAAATCACCGTCGCAGGTCTTGTCGTACAGATCCGGTTCGTTATAACCTGTCATTTTTGAGCCGGGGCGCAGATGTCCGCAGACAGAATCGATCTGAAGAAATGCCGCTCCGTATTGAGCCGCCAGCTCGAAACCCCTCTCCGGGTCGCTGAGCAGGTTGACGCCATAAACATGGTCCGGATAATGACTGCTGAGATAGTCCAGTGCCCATTCCACATCCCGGGCTGAACCGAAAAAGTCTTCGACCAGAACCGCGTCGACATTATTGTCATAAAGATCTCCGATCTCACGTTTCGCCAATTCCTGAACCCGATCCGGTGTGCTGCCGTTCAGGTGAAGCATAGCCAAAATCGGCTTATTTATATGGAAAGTATTTATGATTTTATCTTTGGACATTATTCCACCTCTACTATAAGAGCTCAGTTTGTAATTTCCTCCTGTATGCGGGAGAATGTGCTTCGCAAGGTGCGGGATCAAAAATATATGTGTTTGCAAAAGCCACTTCCCGCACCTTATTTCCGGGGGCTTGCAGCCCCCATACCCCCGCTTAAGAAGGTATCATGCTCCATATTAGATTCACACGCTTTTGCAGCGGTCACCTTTTCTTATTCCCCAATGTAAGTTTCTATCTCTTCTTCTGTCAGGAGTCCCATATGCTTTGCTTTCAGAAGATCGGCCAGTTCATCTTTATAGTACAGAAACTCAAATTCTCTGACCGCTTCCAGGATCTCTTCAGCAGCATCCCGTGTAACCGGCATTTCATCCAGATACCGCGTCATCAGATCATAAGATCCTTTATCTTCATGAAGATATGTGAAATATCTCCCGTCGCTTATGCTCTCGTTCAGCCATCTGTCAAGATCCCTCAGGCTGTTAATGTTATTTTCCTGTTTCCATTGCAAGTATTCTTCATCCTTCATGATCATCACCTCATTTCATCCCGGGTATTGAACTGTATGACTCCTGTGAAAAACGGTACCGTAATTTACAGATCCTGTTCGCTCCAAAGCTGCTCCCTTCTCTGCATTTGATCACAAGGGGTCCGTTTCCTTTACGCTATCTTACTCCATTTCCATAACAATTATGTCTCCTCCGTGGCGACATTTTTATTCATATAAATATTCGGCGATCTCTTCTTTTGTCAGAAAATGGCGGAAACGTGTCGAAAGAATGTACGTTAGTTCATCAGTCGGAAAATACTCTGAATACTTCAATATTATTTCCGCTGATTCGCGTGTCAGGGGCATTTCTTCCAGAAACTGCTCCAGATGCTCATAAGCCTCTCTGCCTTCCGAGCCGGATCGGGAGACCAATACTCCTCTTTCAAAACGTTTTGTAAACCATTCATAAATATCTTTCAAACTGATTATTTTATTCTCCTGCAGCCAGATCCGGTATCTTCTTTCCTTCAGCTTTCTGATCTCTTCATTTGTCAGAAACTTCTCCATAGAATCAAGTAAAAATTCATAGAGATAATAAGGCTCCCAGGTGCACAGGATGCTCATGATCTCCCCGGCTAATTTCCTGTTTTTCCGCTTTTCGAATAAATAGAGTTCAAGGCAGCGCTCTTCATCCAAAAAGTAATCATCCCGGTATTCCTGATTCTTCTCATTTAAAAACCATTCATGAAGCTTTTTCAAACTGTTGATACGCTTCTCCTTCACCCATATTTTGTAACCGAAAAATTTTGACCCCTCCTCCAGTAAAAACTCGTCATATTTTTCGTCTCAGGTAATCTGCCAGGGCTCCAATTCGGCTCCATCCTTTTTTTCCGGAAATTCATCTTCCCGGTCCTCAGGAAAAAAATACCCGGGATCATCGTCGTATTCTTCGGTCATAAAACCCTCCCCGTAAATTCCTCACCGGCATCACTGCTGAAAAAACATAACGATTCAGAAAGTGACATTTCCTTCAGCAAAGCCGGAACCGTCACCGTTGGATCAATCTCCAACCATATGACTGTTTCGTACATTTTTCCCGGCACGGCAGCCCTTCAGTCTGTAACGATCTATCTTCAACTCACATTTCGTCTGCAGTGCCGGTCATATTGAAGTTTTCTGATCAATTCTCCGTACGTTTATGCTCTGAATCTACTATAACATATACATCCGTTTTTTTTTTTAATAATAATTACATCCGTTGTGATATCCTGCTCGGGATCGCCGGGCATTTTCTTCTTTTTTGTCATTTTTCGCTTATGTATTCCCGCCTGAATATTGAAAAACTTTTGCAGTTAATGATATGATAGATAATGATATCAATTCAGGAGAGATCTAATGGGTGCCGCACTTAACAAATTATTGAATAAATTCAATGAATTCAAGGCTCTTCCGGCGGGAAAACCTTTTTCGGTCATGATCACGGATACGGAAGCTTCCGACGCTGTCCGGGAATATCTGGCGGAAAATAAGGATCAGGTCAAAAAGCTGATCAAAGAGTCCTCCGGGAAGAGTCTGGATGTAGAAGAACCGTCGATCCGGTTCGGCAACGATGAGATCGCACTGTCGGCAAAAGTCGGGAAGAGCATTTTGAAAGTCGGCGCATCACTTACCGCCGATGTACGCTGGAACGGAAAACCGGAAGTGAAGGTCCGCTCAGTCGATATCCCGATCATTTCGGTCACGCCGGAAAAGCTCAACTCGCTTGTCGAAAAACCCCTGGAATTGGGAATGAACAAGGTCAGGGAATATGCCGAGATCCGTTCGTTTAAATTTACAAATGGTACCGCGGTACTGGATGCTTTAAAAAAATAGCGGTATAATAGATTTAATCATAAGGAAGTCTGCATTCACAGGTAATGAATAGCAGGCTTCTTGTTTCATATTTATTTTGACGGTATATACGATCCGGCACGGATATCACCATCAAATAAAAAGTCACAGGTAACTATTCAGAACCTTCCGGCGGGGACGGGATCACGATCCGAAAGACGGCACCATCACCCATATTCATCAGGCGTTTCGCCCGGTGACAGTTCCGTTTACCCATCCCCCTTCTGAATAGAAACAGTCACATCATGATATCTTATACAAAGAAGGGAGGACAAATAAGATGTGTGTTTTTAACCCGGAAAAAATGTTTACTTTTATTCGCGGATTCGGGAACGGCGCACAAATGCCGGAAACATTGAAAGCGCTCGCGTTCGCCCGTGAAAAGCATCAGGGACAGATGAGGAAGAGCGGAGAGCCGTACATTATCCATCCCCTGACCATGGCATGCAATGCTTTGAGTCTCGGGATCCGGGATGATGCGGTCATTGCCACGATCCTTCTCCACGATGTCTGCGAAGATTGCGGAGTAGGGCTCCAGGAGCTTCCTGTCGGTGATCAGGTCCGGCACAGTGTCGGTCTGATGACTTTCAACATCATGCCCGGAGAAACCAAGGAAACGGCAAAGGTCCGCTATTACAATATGATCCTTCAGGACCGCGCGGCGACCCTGACGAAGCTGGTGGACCGCTGTCATAATGTTTCCAGCATGGAAGGAACGTTTTCCGAAGAGAAACTGCTGGCATATATTGAAGAAACCAGGCAGTATGTTCTGCCGCTTATGCGTAATGCCAAATCAGTATATCCGGCAGACTCAGATGTCCTGTTTGCGCTGAAATATCACATGACCAGCGTCATCCGGTCCATTGAAGCGACAATGCAGGTCTACGGAGCACTCCCTGTCCGGGATCCCGAATCAGCCGCCGCCGGCTGACCGTGATCCGGTGAAAGTGATGAGAACCATGCGGAGGAAACTTTTGATCAGATACCTGCCTGCGAAATTTATTCAATTTCAAATCTCACTCTTGTAAAAACAGAAATGAGACAACGCTCATTTCTGTTTTTTTATGGGAATTCTTTTCATATTATCCAACTGATCAGGCACGGATCTTTCCCGCGCCGGATAAGGCGGAAGAACGTTTTTTTCGGACAATAAACAACATTTTCAGTAAATCAACTGGTCATCCCCTCAGGCGGTATAGGCCATGATATCCTCCACCCGTCAGTCAAGTATATAACAAAGGTCATTGATCGCCGTCGTATTCAGCGGCTTTTTTTGCGAAGTTTGTCAATGATGGCACTGGAAATATGATGATTTTCGATGAGCGTATAAGTAGTTTCATCAGATCGTTTCAGCGTTTCCCAAAATGGCGTATAAACGATCACCTTCCTGCCTTCCTTCCTCATCAATATTTCAATTCCAAATGCTGGGGGGACAAAGTAAATGCAACAGACAGTGATTACGAGGAAAAGAGTTGCATTTACTCGGGAAAAATAAACAGGAGCAACAAAGAAATAAACAGCAATAGACTCATAGATGAGCGACAAAAGTCATAGAAAAACGTCACAAAAATGCCGAAAACAGGCGCGTTGAACAGAAGGGCGGCAAATTTTGTTTTTTCGGAATCAGTAAATTTCAAATTTCAATTTTATGGGGTAGTTACATTCTTGACTATATTCAGGTTGATGACTATAATTATTAAAATAACTATATTTAAATGTTTTCGATATTCAAAAATCGCTGATTTAGAAAAACCAGATCCTTATGGTGAGATATTATCATTATACATACTGCACGTGTAACTTTTCTATATCTTTCAGGGAGGCAAAATAACGATGAAAAAGATAGTCTGCGTATTTCTCTCATTGATCATGTTTCTTGAATTTACATTACCTGCCTTCGCGGCGCAAAACATCGGAGTCAGTTCTCCGAATTTCAAGGATGCAGAAATCATAAGCATTACCCAAATGGAAGATGGCAGTTATGTTGAAAATCTATCATATGCGGATGGCGATATCGCGATCACATTGATCGCAAAACCGCGTGAGGAAGGGATCCAAAAGCCAAAAATCGACAGTGAAAATGAATTTCCTTCCATTCTTACCAAACTATTAGGTGCTTATTCCTTTTCCGAGAGATCTTACGATGAACAGAATTATGGTTATCCGGGAAAATATGTCTCATTTTTCAGCGCAAAAGGAAACTCCCCGATCCGCGGAAGATCTCTTGCATTTTGGACTGAGAGTTTTGTCTTTATTTTCATAATTTATACAGACGCTGCCTCATATAGTGGGAATGCTAATGGTTTTAAGCCGGGTGATATTCCAATTTTATTCGACGATTGGATCGCGTCTATCAAAATCACTGAACTCGATGAAACCCAGATCGATAAAGATGTTTCAAAATCTGTAGATGCTGCACTGTCTGAATATGGCAGCGTAACTTTGGGAAATTGGTTTACAAGCAACAGGATCTTTGAAGAAGAAAGATTCACCACACAAACCGGTCACGGATGGGCAGCAGAAAGAGGAAATAATCTTATTGACAATGTTGCCGGAATTTTTAAAGGCCAAAAGGCGATCGTAATCGGCGATAATAATGCTGCTAATGGAGCAGATCGAATTATTACAGATTTTCAGGATGATATCATTCAGACAATTCAAACAAAGTATTACAATACCGCCAATGGCAGTATTGATGCTTGTTTTGATAAAGATACCGGAATGTTCAGATATCTTGACGGCAATGGAAATCCAATGGCAATTGAAGTTCCATCGGATCAATATGATCAAGCCGTAAGAAGGATGGAAGAAAAGATCCGCAGCGGAAAAGTTGAGGGGATCACCGACCCTGCAAAAGCAAAAGATATCGTAAAGAAAGGTTCTGTAACATACAAACAAGCACAGAACATTGCTAAAGCCGGAACTATTGAATCTCTTACTTATGATGCGGCTCAAGGCAGTGTTGTATTCGGCAGTTCATTCGGTTTGAGCGCAGTGGTTGAATTTGCGGTCAGCAAATGGAATGGCGACAGTACCGATGTTGCACTTAAAAGATCGGTCTATAAAGGTTTGGAAGTTGGCGGAAAAGCTTTTATGACATCTGTTTTATCCAGTCAGCTCTCTAAAGCCGGATTAAACAGCTTACTGGTTCCCAGCAGTGAAGCAATTGTTAACGCATTAGGACCAAAAGCAGCCCAGGTTTTCGTCAATGCTTTTCGAACTGGTGGCAATATATATGGAGCTGCTGCAATGAAGAGTGCGGCGAAATTATTACGCGGCAACACTATTACTTCCGCTGTAAGTTTGGTCATCTTTACTGTTCCAGATGTCGTTGACGCATTTCGCGGGAGGATCTCAGGAAAGCAACTGGCTAAAAATGTTGCAGAGACCGCTGGCGGAATTGCCGGCGGAGCAGGCGGCTGGGCCGGCGGCGCAGCGCTCGGCAGCTTGATATTTCCTGGAGCCGGAACTGTAATCGGCGGGATCATCGGCGCCCTTGCCGGAGGTATTGGAGGGTCAGCAGGAGTCGGAGCCATTGCAGATTTGATTGCAGAGGATGATGCGGATGAAATGCTTGATATCATATCAGAAGAATTTGAAAAAGTGGCAGTTGAATACCTTCTCAATGAAAAAGAAATGGAAAAGGTGATCAATAACCTTAACGAAACTATTGACGGAAACAAACTGAAAGACATGTACGCTTCGAATGACAGGAATAAGTTCGCAAGAAACATGATCGAACCATATGCAAAGAAAATTGCATCACAAAGATCAAAAATAAGAGTTCCATCCGAAGAAGAATTCCAGAGAGAAATGATAATCATTCTGGAAGATATTTATGATGAAATGGAAGCTGTACCTGCCGGAGCTTATTAATAGGAATTTTGATGATGAAAGATATACAGGATATTCTGCTCGAAAAGCTTATTGAATACGGGCAATTAGGCCCTGAGATGAGTGCGGATCAAAAGAAGGAAATTAAAAATCAATTCGAGTCTGATGAAATCTCTGTGAAGAATTTCAATATTCTCAAGGTCAGGGATTCTCTCTTCGGATTGGGCGCAATTCTCGAAGAAAATTTGAATGATCAATATTACATAACAACCGTGAAATCAGGTCTTTTGGGTATGAATGAGGCTGTTGCGATCGTCTTTTTGCACGACGATATCGTGTCAATTGCCGCATATTCAAAAGAAGGCTTCATCTCTCAGAACACCGCACATAAGGCAATAATCAGAATTAGGAATCGGATCGAAGCCTGATTGAAATAAAGTTCTTTGATATCGTTTTCCCATTTATCTTGCGTAAAAACTATGGGGCAATGCCTCATAGTTTTTATCTAATTGTGCAATGTAAATGATTCTGATGAATCGAAGCACTGATCAGATTTTTGTTCCTCAAAAGGCAGATTTACAGCCGCACTCAAAAATATGATAAATAATAAATTCCATCTAACTTGCAATCACTGTCAAAAAGATCTTGAAATTGATCTTGAAAACATGAGAAATTATTGTCTCTTTTGCGGACAAAAGCTGACGGTCGATATTTTCCGGTTGCAAGAGAATGTTTCAGGCATTTTGGAGGAAACATAAAAAGATCCGGAAAAAAAGCCTGGGGCAGATAAAAAATAGTCGGAAGATGAAGATAAACCGCAATAGTATGATCCGCCAATTGATGAAGATCCAAAATTGAAAGTATTTCTTCGTAAGGTATTCAGATTTGCGGTAATTTGTTTTCCATTTATTATTACAGCGGCATTCATTTCAAATATTTCCCGCACTGCTGTTGTTTTCGTCCTGATCATTTTCTTACTTCTCATTTATCTGGCAAAAAGATAAGTCATAAATCCTTTATTTTCATAAGAATATAACTCAATTAAAAACCATTTGAAAAATACTGGGCAAAATCACAATTCTATTGCTGATTTTTGTCACATTCGCAGAGGCATGAATTTCAACCAATATAATACCTTATGCATCAATCGTAACTACTGAACCAGGACATAACGCTGTTTTAGGCTTTTTGGTTTATCAGGAACGGTCAGACGGATCAGATTCTTTTCGACCAGGGGCATGATATAGGTCCGGATCGCATAGGGGACGGAAGTGATGCCGAGGAAATCAGCGATCTCCTGTCTGCCGCGTGGAGTAGAAAGAAAAGCAAGCAGGTCCCGTTCTTTCTCGGATAGCTCACCGGTTTCCGGAACATACCCGGAACCGGCAGAATTATACAAAGTAACAATAAACGTCCCGCGGTCATCCTGAAAAACCGGTTCCGGGAGATCATATTCCTTCATCATCCGCCGGATCGTCGGGATCCCGGAATAACGGTTTTCCGTGATATTCATGACTTCAAGTGCTGTGACCAGCACCGGATTCCGGGTATCCGGCTGCACCTTGCCAAGCTGATCTGCCTGGATACGTCCGTAAATACCGCCCGGATTCCGTATTTCGATCCGATTTGAGAAAACAAGGATTTGAATTGGCATCCCTTCCGTATGGATACTGTAATCACGGTGAACGAGAGAATTCAGGACAGCTTCCCGAACCGCAAGCATAGGATAATCGGTACGGTCCTCCCGTCTTCCGGTTTCCGGATCGATGATCGTTTTATTCCGGATATTTTTTCGAATAAAGGCAAGCGACTGTTCCAGCATATCCGGAATATTGCCTTCGATACGCTGATTATCAAGAAATCTTTCTTCCATCGGACCGGTTTCACCGACCTCATTTCCCGGAACGACCACTGCCGTTATGCATAGCTGTGGAAAAAAAACCTGAGGATAGTGACAAAACAACATGCAGGCACTCAGTGTTATTCCGCCGTCTCTTGTGATGCACATCAGCTCAAATATTGTCCGCTCATCGAGCGCGCTGAAATTCGGCTTCTTTTCCTTCAGCCTTTGAATATAATCATTCAGCATTTTTTGATCCAGGACACCGAATGCAGCCCGGGGAACAATTCTTACGTCATCCTGATACTTTTTCCGAAAAGCTTCATAACTGTAGATTTCATATTCTGTCATCGGTTCATCGCTGTCTCCGACCCGGATATGAGACCCTTTCAGCCGCCCTTTTCCGCGATAATAGCAGGGACGATCAGCAATATCCACCCCCGGAATTTCCGCGGAGACAAAGAACTTTCCACCTTTTACCGCCACTGTCAGGACCGGACGTATGACCGGTTCCATCTGAAGACACTGCTCATTGATCTTTTTTTGAATATCCCGGGAATCGTAAACTCCGCATTCGGCAAAATTCTTTTCTTCGTCAACCCCAAAAACAATGATCCCGCCTTCATCCTGATTTGAAAAGGATGAAAATGTGTCATACAGCCGGTGAGGACATCCAAATGCCGCTGCCTTTATTTCCAGGGTTTGCGTTTCACATTTCATTTTTTGAATTTCATTTAATTTTTCAAGAAGTTCTTCAGATGTCATTTCATTTATTCCATTAAATTTAACATTCTATTTAATATCTTGATTATTATTTCATATTTTATTTAATATTTTAACATATATTTCACTTTTTTAAACAAATTTAACTAAAACTTGACAGGTAAGCATATGAGATAAGTATCATCAGAACAAATAACCTTGACAGCTTATAAAAAACCCGGAATACGATGCTTCGCAGCGGCGCGGGAGCAGATGTGTGTGCGTTTACGAAAGCGAGAACCGTAAGAAAACACCACGATAAATTATGATCCGGCTTTCGAGCTTCATCCCGCGCCTGATTTCCGACCGCATCGCACCCCATACCCCCCGCTTAATAGGTATCAGGCTCTTTGTAAGACTCGCACGCTTTCTCGGCAGTCCCCTAAAAATTCGGCCACTGTAGAAATCAGAGGAGTTTTTCCGCCCAATCGGGTTCGCGGAAGCCGGGGAGGACGAAATCGTCGGCGGCGAGGAGCGGGCGCTTGACCAGCATGCCGTCTGAGGCAAGCAGGGCGAATTGTTCGTCTTCGCTCATTTCCGGCAGGCGCTTTGAAAGTTCCATTTCACGGTATTGGATCCCGCTGGTGTTGAAGAAACGCTTCAGGGGCAGGCCGCTGAGGGTGTGATATTCCCGAAGAGTTTTTTCATCCGGATGGTCGGTTTTGATATCGATGACTTCATGAGCGATCCCATGCTCATCAAGCCATTTCAGAGCCTTTTTACAGGTCGAACAATTACTGTAGCAATATACTTTCAGCATAAATAATGATCCTTTCAAAGAAATAATTTAAACTGTTCAGAACCATGTTCCCCGTAAACGAAGCGGGGCAATGGGGACAGTTCCGCTGACACATAGCCATCCCCGTGGAAATGATCAGGATTTCAGGCGGTAGACACGGCTGCGGGCGGCACCCTGGGCGATCACGATCTCATCGCGGATCAATTCGCGGAGATGATCCCGGACACGGGGAGGTTTCAGGCCGGTCCACTCCGCCAGCTCACCCGCGGAAGCCTCGATATGCTCTGTCAGGTAATCAATGATCATCTGACGCTTGATCAGTTTTTCCGCCGATTCATTTTTTCCGACGATCTTATTCGGCAAATTTATATCTTTATTGCCGAATATCGTCGATGATCCGCCATTTTCCGATGATTCTCCGGCGTTTTCGACGAGTCCAGCCGAGGCGTCCCTGTCATCTGCAGCGAGGTCCATTGATCCCTGATCCTCCGCCGGTAAAAACGGCAGGATAAATACCGTCCTGTCAGGTTCATAGAACTGAAGGATCTCCGGCTCCTGCCAATGCTGTTCCTTCCATATCCGGAAGATTCCCGGGATCCCGCTGCCGGCGCGTTTTCCGATATCGATCAGGCTGAACATTTTCAGCAAAGCACTGTTTCTGGGGTCGGATACACCGCCGCCTTTCGCGGTATCGACCCTGATGCGGAAACTTCCAGGATTCTCTATACGGATCATGTCATTATTCTTTATGACCACAATACCCCTCTGACCGTAATAATCCGCGTTGACAATACTGTTCGTCAATGCTTCACGGACCGCGTTTCTGACAGCGGCAGTGGTCTTTAAGCCATGATGAAGTTTTTTATTGACCCGGAAATAAAATTCCAGAACATTCCCGCTCCAGTCACCGGAGGAAGATGTGATTCGGTCCTTCCGGCGGATATTTCCGGACATTTCTTCCCGGTAGTCCAGAAAATAATGGGAAAATTCCCGTACGATATCATACTCATTCCCGAACATCAGCAGGCCGGCAGCGGTCGGATGCATTTTCCCGTCCTCACCGGCGGCTGCAGCACCGATCTTCAGTAAAAACGTTTCATTGTCAAGAGTTCCCCAGACATGTCCGGGACGGATGATCTTCATCCGCCGGCGGTAGTTACGGACACTGACAGGATCGAACACATCCGTCCTCATCTCATTCAGGACAAGCATATCCTGCGAACGGGCCGAAGCATCCCGAACCATTGCCTGATACTCTTCCCGTGAAACTTTATGATCCCCTTCTCCGCTCCGCCGGTAGGTATTCAGCGGATTTCCTTCAACATAAACCGGTTTGTAAAAACGTTCCGCCCTCGGTACATTGATCACCAGAATATGCTTTCCGTTCACTTCCTCGATCCGCACATCACCTGAAGACAGAATATTCACACTGGCGATTTTGGGATTATTAACAGCGTCCCAGAACTCCTGCTTCATTCGCTTCGGGTCAGGCAGGTCGACAGCGTGAAAAGACTTGTCTTTATATTCCTCGACCCCCAGCAGGATCACACCGCCCAAAGTATTCGCGAATGCCGAATAAGTCTCCCAGATACTGTGAGGGAGGCCTCCGAGAGCTTTTTTCGCTTCGATGCGATTGTTTTCAATGTAGTCTTCAAGTTTATTTAAATCGATCATCCGCCGTGCTCCTGAAAGGTGATTTATATTAATCATACTCCAATATACAAATTTTGACGTGTGCGATTCATCAGGAAAAGAAAAGAGAGTTTTATCCGGTCACAGTCTTCTTTCGGAGATGGCTTTTGCTGAAGCTTTCACCCTTTCGGGGTAATGGGCACTCTTACCCGGTGACAGTTCCCGGCTGTGTAAAATACAGATGTTACAGCCCGAACGGATACACAGCCGGGACTTCACCGGCCGACGGACAGTAACCGTATCTTTCTGAGTAGATATAAAGATTATTTTACTGAAACCTTACAGAAAAAATTTGAAGTATACGCCGTAAGAATAAATAACCTTGACAGCCTGAAAAAAACCGTCCTTAGTAATACTATTGATTCGCAGCGGAGCGAAATCACTTGTACCTGCCGGAGTTCTTTTCGCGCCTTGTCTTTTTCAGCCGGGAGCCACGCAAGCCCCTGCGTGACCCCCGGTGCCCCCTTTTTTTATCGTAAAGGAAGCCTAATAGTATAGATTTCTATCAGATTGTTAAGTATCTGATCATTACCGACAAACATGTCTGAAATTCAACTGTCGGGATTAAGTTTTTTTATCTCCGCGGCGGTTTCAACACAGAAGCCGTGATGTCCGCAATTTGTGCAGGTCAGTTTCCTCGTGGAAGGGGTATGCCTTGCCCAAAAAGCCTCGCTGAATTTCGGTTTGAAGACCGTATGGCACTGCGGACAGATATATGCCACGTGTGTGAAGTAATATTTTGAGATCAGGACCGCATACGGAAGAGCGATCACCGCCCAGACCGCGAACGGCTGCCATATCCCTTTCGTGATCCAGAGAATGATCGAACCCCACTGAAGAATCCCAATAGGTATAGCGCTGAGCAGCATAGTCATATATACTTTTTTCAAACTTTTTTTGTTTTCCATCGTGAATGCTATGTCACTGATCGATTCGACGGAGAAATGTTCCAGCTTTCCCAATTCCGTGTGCAGGGTTTTCAATTTGTCCAGTTTCAGCTGGTTTTCCCGGATCTCTGACTGAAGCGCGTTTTCCTGCTGTTCCAGCAGGAGCGAGATAACGCTGCCGGGGTCTTCTTCCGAAAGCAGCTGGGAAATCGAATCAATGGGCAGCCCCAGGCCGCGGAGAAAGCAAATGACATTCAGCTTTCTCACATCATCTTCCGTGTAAAGCCTGCGGCCGCCGTCTGTCAGTTCGGAAGGGGTCAGGATCCCCCGTTTATCATAATACTGGACAGTCCGGACAGTGACGCCGCAGAGCTTCGCGATTTCTCCGGTCGAATATTTTGACACAGCTTTACTCCTTTCGCCGCCCATTTTACAACATGACGCCGCGTCACATGCAAGACCTGACGCAAGGGGATTTTTAAAAATTCATGACAATTCAGCAGCCAGTGGTCAGCAGTCAGATATACATAGAACAGCAATAACGTGGGGACGGTTCCGACATCGCCTTTGAAACCGTCCCCGGGTGTTCCTATTCCAAAATTGCCAGTGTTCCGATAAGCGCGGTCTGGGGAGCAGGGTCAAAGGGCAGAACCGTCACGACACGGCGGCCGTTCCCGGTCAGCCGCTTGATATCCCGCGCGAGGATCGCCGGATCCTGATACAGGCAGAGGATCTTCTGCGGATCCCGTGCGCATACCGCTGCAATATCATTTTCATGCAGACCGGTCGTCCCGCCCTCGATCAGTACCCACTCACGGGCGGGCACTTCAAGCCCTGAAAAAATATCCCTGATCTCACCGATATAAAGCGACACATTCTCCAGATCATCCAGATTATAGACAAAATCTTCACAAAGTGACTCATCCGCCATCAGCGCGTTCACTTCCCGGCAGCGTTCCCCGAACCAGCGGCTCCAGAAACCGGTGCCGCTGTTGATATCCAGCAGGGATATGCCTTCCATATCCGGGAGCAGCGTCTTCAGTTTTTCACACAGGCCATCCAGAACAGCCGGATTTTTCAAAAAGGGACTGCTGTCGGACGCGCAAATCTTTACACCGGCAGCAGATTGCCGCAGGGTGCTCACGCCTGCCATCACCCAGGAAGATCCGGGGCCCTGATACACCACCGAGATCTCTGTATCGTTTTCCATCTCGTCTTCCGGTTTCTCGGAATCTCCCCGCAGGATCAACTGTATCCCGTCCCCTTCATCGGCACGGAATTCAACTTCATCGATACCGCTTTCCGGCTCAAAGGTAAAAGAAGCGAGGACCTCGTTCAGACATTCGGCTGTGACCGGACAGTATACTTCGAGCTTCAGCAGCCTGCCGGAGCGGTCCGGCACACAGAAATTCCCCTGTGCATCCAGTCCCAGCGTAAGTGACCGGGCATAATTCCATTCCGAAGGAGCTGCCAGCACCGGCTGCGTCAGCTTCTCCGCGTCACTCAGCCCGGCGATGCGTGAAAGGTGATCGATCAGGATCTCCCGTTTGGCATGCAGCTGATCCGGATATTCCAGGTTCTGCATACAGCATCCCGCGCACCGGCCGTATAATGGGCAGCGCGGCTCGATCCGCATAGGTGACTTTTCGATGATCTTCACCAATTCCGCCGAAACAAACCGGGCATCCTTCTCAGCGTACCGTACCGCGGCCCGCTCACCCGGCAAAACACCGGGGACAAACACTACCCGTCCGTCGGCAAGCCGCCCCAAAGCAGCCCCTCCGTTCGCCCAGGAGGTGAATTTCACATTTTCTTCTTTCAGATCGATTTCATTTTTCATAACTGACTCCATTGAGGCTGGGCGCCTGCACTATTGATCAAGGTCTGAGTCTTCCAAAAGAGCTGTCTTAGGCTCACCGAGTTTCAGGATCATCACGGAACGCGTATTATCACACAGCGCACAGCGGTTGGATACACGAAGCCCGGGGATCCAGATGATCCCGGCATCATCAGCAGCCACGGCAAGATCACGGCGGTATCGGGCGGGGATTTTACTGTTGACCAGAAAGTCAGATAACTTCTGGCTTCTGCCGCCCAGGCCAAAGGGTTCGAAGCGCTCCCCGGGGCGGATCGTACGCAGCAGCGGCAGGGATGCCAGCTGATCAGCATCCAAAAAGGCCGTCTCCGGATGCAGACGGGCTTTCCGCTGCCATTCCGGCAGTTCCTTCACGGTGACGGACACGGTCTCACAGGAGAGGGTCCAGCCTTGCGAAAACTGCGGATATTTCCACTGCTTTTCATCCGGATCTTTTAAGATTTTTGCTTTTTCCCCTTCACAGCACAGCCACAGATCACGGAAAACCGGCTGCATTTGGTTGACTCTTGCTGTGAGAAAAAATTCGTCAATTTCTTTAAGGTGAACATAACCCGTTTCCGAAAGATCTATATCCATCCGGGAAAGGATCTGCCGCAGGATCCGGATACGCAGAGCGGGAGGATAAGAACAGTAAGTCTTTCTGCTCCATTCCGCTCCGGTCAGGCCGGAGATCCGTTCCCAGGGACCGTCATTTGCCAGCGAAATATAGCGCTCACCCTGCCTTCCGTAAAACGCGGCATACCGCAGGGCATTTTCGCATTCCGCGTCCAGGAGATCTTTATCCAGCGCCGCGGTTTCCGCCAGACGGCAGAGCGCCTGCACAATCCGCGGGTTGTAATCAGCTTCCAGTTTCGGCAGCAGATCCCGGCGGACGCGGTTGCGGGTATAGGCAGTATCCTCATTGGAAAGATCTTCCCGGTAAGGCATTCCCGTTTCCGCGGCAAAAGCTTCGATCTCCCCGCGGGTGATCCCCAGCAGCGGACGGATCAGCGGGATCGTGATGCTGAAAGCGTTGGGCAATGTGTACGGCCGTATCCCGCAGAGGCCATCCGGACCGCAGCCCCGCAGCAGATGAAGCAGTACTGTCTCCGCCTGATCATTGGCATGATGCGCCGTCGCCACAGCTGCCGCCTGCCTGTCCGCCGCCGTATCAAAGAGGAATCGGTAACGCAGTACCCGGGCGGCTTCTTCGATCCCCAGACCGTTTTCCTCTGCATACTTCCGGACATCCGCTTTCCCTGCCGCACAGGGGATCCCACGTTCAGCGCAGAAAGACGTGACGAATTCACATTCCTCGTCCGCTTCCGTACGCAGCCCGTGATGGAACACTGCTGCTGTCACAGGCTGTCCGATTTTGTGTAACAGAGATAACAGAAAGATAGAATCGATCCCGCCGGAGACACCGACCAGGATCATGTCATCCGGCCGCATCCGGCAGTCAGCATACAGCGATGTCAAAAATCGGGAAGCAATATTGTTTTGCATCAGTCATCTGTAATCATCAACGGGGAAGGCTCGTTGAAACTGTAATTCGTGTCAATGGGGACATTGCTGCTGACTCGCGCGATATGTACGATGACCGTCAGGATCCTACCGATACTATTTAGATGTTCGAGTCAACGAAAACCGTTCCTCATTGACACTTGTTTCGTTTTCTATGGCTGTGGAGACGGTTCGCTCCAACTCAATTCTGAGTCTCCGCAAACCGTCCCCCGGAACTCACTTTTATCCGGTAAATTCGTCTGCCGTCTGTTTCCGATCCGTCAGTAGAGGTCATTGAACAGCGCCTTCGGGCCCGCGATGATCCCGGCAAGGGATGGGCCGGTGTGGGCGCCAAGGGCGGGAGCGACCGGGACTGTTTCATCGAATGTGCAGTTCAGCTCTTCAGACGCTTTTTTCTTCAGGAATTCGACACCTTCCGGGTTATTCCCATGTACCAGCTGCACCCGCAGCGGTCCAAGCCCGGCATAACGGGTCTTATCCAGGCTCACCATACGGGCAAGCGCCCTTTTGAATGTCATATCCTGTGCCGCGTTGGTATACATACCGGTGATGTGATCCACACCGATGATCGGTTTGATATTCAGCACCTGTGCCAGGAGACCCTTCAGATGGCTGACACGGCCGCCATGGATCAGGTATTTCATCTCTTTGATGGTAAACATGCCGTCCACCGTGTCGCGGATCTGCGTCAGGCGGTCAAGGATCTTGTCCAGTTTAAACCCTTTCACGACCATCCGGGCAGCAGCTTCCACCTGCCAGCCCAGCGCCGCGGAAAGCGTACGCGAGTCCCAGAAAGTGACCCTGGCCTCCGGGATCATCGACGCCCCGACTCTTGCGGAATTGATCGTGCCGCTCAGGCCGGAAGAAATATGGATCGAAAGGATATCCGGATCCTTTTTTGCCACATTCCGATATAATTCGGCAAATTCTCCCGCTGCCGCCTGGGATGTCACAGGGTATTCATCCGTTTCGGAAAGCGCCTTGTAAAACTCCTCGTTTGTCCCTGTAAAAGGCACTCCGCCAAGGCTCAGGCGGAGCGTCGTAAAGTGGATAGGAAGTCCTGCCAATTGTGAAGGGGCCAGGTCGGCCGCGCTGTCTGTTACAATTTGCATTTCTTATCTTTCTCCTTCAGTGTCCGGTACCGGCATGCCCCGAAATATCCTTCCGCAAAAGTTTTCTGTCTCAGTCATTCAGCCGGAGACCGAAGCCTCCGGCTTTGTCGGTTCATATCCGCCGGTCCGGAATCCTTTTCAATTCTCCTCAGTCAGAATCCGTATCCTGCCGGGCATCGTCCTCATCTTCCGGATCTTCATCAGAGGCTTCCTCCGAAGATTCATCCTCTTCCGCTTCATCGTCTTCTTCCGGTTCATCATCTTCCGGTTCGGTGTCATCATCGTCCGGGATGTCATCCTCAGCCAGTTCTTCTTCCGGAGGCAGTGTCGGATCATTCGGCAGTTCTGTCACGGTCTGTTCATCCGGAGCTTCCGGGATGGCGTCATGGTCATTGGCTGTCACACTGGCAACCACAGTATCCCCTTCCAGACGCACCAGGCGCACACCGCGGGCTGTTCTGCCAAGGCTAGGAATCAGGGAACCGCGCAGGCGGACCACATTGCCCTTTGAGCTCATAAATGTCACATCATCGTTGGCATGCAGCACCAAAGCCGCCGCGATCCTGCCGATCTTATCGAAGACGTTGGTATTTGTGATCTTCTGTCCGCCGGTGGTTCTCCCATGGATGGGAACCAGCGCCACCGGAGTCCGTTTCCCGATACCCTTTTCATGCACGATCAGCAGGTCATCCTGGTCACGGGCGACACCCACAAACACCAGCCGGTCATCACCAATCAGCTTCATGGAATTGACGCCCCGCGCCGTCCGACCCATCGTCCGTACGGATTTCTCCTTGAAGCGCAGGCATTTCCCGTTGCGGCTGACCATCAGGATATTCATATTCCCGTCCGTCTGGCATACCCAGGTAAGGCGGTCATCCTCTTCAAGGCTGATAGCGATCAGACCGTTGGAGCGGATATTCAGATAATCCTTCAGGCGGTTGCGCTTGATCTTACCGTTGGCAGTCGCCATGACCAGGTAACTTTCCGCGTCCGTTTCCCGGATCGGCAGCATGGCAGTGACCTTTTCATCGCCCTGAATGTTGATGATGTTGATCACCGGCAGGCCTTTGCCCGTCCGGCTGGATTCCGGAATACGGAACACATCCTCCGCGTAGACCTTGCCTTTGTCAGTGAAGAAGAGCATCTTATCATGGGTATTCACAAACATGATATTTGCGACACGGTCCTCTTCCTTCATCGTATGCCCGGTGACACCCTGCGCGCCGCGGTTATACTGGCGGTAGGTGGTGGCGTCGACCCGTTTTATATATCCGTTTTCTGTCATCGTCACGAATACACCGCGCTCGGAGACCAGATCGCCTTCAGAGAAGCCTTCCATTTCATCAGCTTCGATGGATGTACGGCGGTCATCACCGTAGGCTTTGGTAACGTCATCTGTTTCCTGTTCGATGACCTTCAGCTGCCGTTCCGGAGAAGCCAGCAGATCTTCCAGGTCAGCGATCTTTGCGATCAGTTCTCTCTGTTCTTCTTCGATCTTCCAGCGTTCCAGGGCGGACAGACGGCGCAGCTGCATATCCAGGATCGCCTGCGCCTGAATATCTGTCAGGTTGAAGCGTTCCATCAACTGATTCTTCGCGCTTTCCGTATCCGCCGCGTTGCGGATGATGCGGATAACTTCGTCCAGATTGGCGAGGGCGATCAGCAGGCCTTCCAATATGTGAGAGCGGGCCTTTGCCTTGCGCAGGTCAAAATCAGCCCGGCGTTCGATCACTTCCAGACGGTGCTTGATGAATATCTCCAGTGCGCTCTTCAGGGAGAGGTAGACAGGCCGGTTATCCACCAGTGCCAGCATCTGCGCCCCGAATGTGGACTGGAGCATGGTATGTTTATAGAGTGTATTCAGGACAGCCTGCGGCTGTGCGTTTTTCTTCAGTTCAATGACGATACGCATCCCGTCGCGGTCAGATTCATCGCGCAGGTCATGGATCGTATCGATCTGCCCGCCGCGGACCAGTTCGGCGATCCGCTCAATGAGTGTTGTTTTGTTGACCTGATAGGGGATCTCCGTAACGACGATATGGAATCGTCCGTTAACTTCTTCGATGTGAGAGCGGGCACGGACAACGATGCGGCCTTTCCCTGTTGTGTATGCCTGTTTGATGCCTTCACGTCCGATAATGACGCCGCCGGTCGGGAAATCAGGGCCTTTCACAAACTGCATCAGGTCTTCCACCGTGATCTCATCGATCCGTTCATAATTATCGATCATGTAGGCAAGCGCCGCGTTGATCTCCCGGAGGTTGTGGGAAGGGATATTCGTAGCCATACCCACCGCGATCCCGTTGGAGCCGTTCAGCAGCAGGTTGGGGACTTTTGAAGGAAGGACCACCGGTTCCTTTTCGGAGCCGTCAAAGTTCGGCTGAAAATCAATCGTTTCTTTATCGATATCCGCAAGCAGTTCATCTGAGATTTTTTTCAAACGGGCTTCCGTGTAACGCATAGCAGCCGGGGGATCGCCATCGATAGAGCCGAAATTCCCATGACCGTCGACCAGCGGATAACGCATGGAAAAGTCCTGCGCCATACGGGCCATCGCATCATAAATTGAAGCATCGCCATGCGGATGGTACTTACCCAGGACTTCACCAACGATACGGGCGGACTTTTTATGCGCGACAGTCGAGCGCACGCCCATATCCTGCATGGCATAGAGGATACGGCGGTGTACAGGCTTCAGCCCGTCG
>DAIMGK010000035.1:31585-32970 GCA_036723985.1 Flexilinea sp. | reverse complement strand
TAATAAAAAAATATATGGAGTCTGTTTTCTGATTGGTGAAATCTGTGATATATTACAGATATAATATCGTATTGATGGGGCAATTTATTATTTCCACGACACTGCTGTTTTCCAGCATCTGAAACGGAAACTTGTTTATTGTTCAGAAGGTCATGAACCGTGTTTTTGGAAAAAAACAGAAAGAATTTCGATATCCGTCAATATCTGAAGTTCCGCGGAAAGAAAGGAAAGGGATGCAATATTTTTCGGATAAACCGGTCAATACAGGCAGACAGCCGGAAATCGATATGTCGAAAGCCTTTATGATCCTCTTAATGATCATGATCCATGCATTTCAGGGTTTGGCACCGGAGTCAAAAGGATTTTTACAGAATATTATGGGATATGGGGCAGGTTTCTTCGGCGCCGGGAGTTTCATGATCTTTATGGGGATCGGTATGCGTTTTTCCCGGCATCAGGGCTCAAAAAACCTCGTGATCCGCGGAATCGCGCTGCTGACCGTCAGCCAGTTGAAAAACCTGCTCCAGGAATGCATTCCGGGTCTGATCGCTTACCGGTTGTCAGGCAGCGGTCTTTTTTTTGAGATGATGCTCGGCGCGATGCAGTCTGACATTATGACCTTTGCGGGACTGGCTTTTCTCCTGATGGCTCTGCTGAAAAAAATCAGAATGCGGGATGAATGGATCCTTTTGCTGGGTGTTATGATGAATTTTCTGATGATCCCGGTGGCTAACGCGGCGATTTCCCCTGAGAACTACTGGGTAAACCGGATCCTCGGCATGTTTATTGTGACTGAAGATGCATTGTTCCCGCTTTGTCAGCACTTTGTGTTTGCTGCTTTTGGTTATCTCATCGGAGGGTTTTATACCAGGATTACGGACAATGAAGCACTGGCAAAACGGGTGCTTATGATTTGTGTTCCCATCGTTACAGTCTATTTTGCGCTTCGTTTTTCCGTGCCGTTTCCGTTCCTGCCGGAATTCATTCCGGAGGACGAACCCGGGCTGGGAACGGACGCTTTGGCAGTATGTATGGATACGCTGATCTTGATCGCAGTAATGTATAAAATAACTGTGCGGATCGGCGGAAAAGCACCTGCTTTTGCGAACCACCTGTCCCGGCATATTAACAGTTACTACTGTATCAGCGATGTACTGAGCGGATGGGCCAGAGCGCTGCTGCTGGTTCTCACCGGTGAATTCCTGCAGAGCTCGCTGATTCCCTTCCTGTTCGGTTTGCTTGTGACAGCTGCCTGTTACTTTCTCATTGAGATCAATGAAAAGTATATTCACTTTACGATGTCAGGACTGCGGGGAACAAAACGGATCGTCGTATATGCTGCTGTATGGGCGGCTTCCATTGGCATTACGCTCTATGTTTTGAGA
>DAIMGK010000035.1:0-31485 GCA_036723985.1 Flexilinea sp. | reverse complement strand
CGTATATGCTGCTGTATGGGCGGCTTCCATTGGCATTACGCTCTATGTTTTGAGAATGATACCGAATGTGTCAGAAATGATATAATTCCCTGAGACAGTTTTGTTATTATCAGTCTTAGGGAAACACTGATTTATTCAGTAATTATATAAAAAGCGGGGGTATGGGGGGCGAAGCTCTTACACCGTATAAAAACAGGCGAAGCCTGTACCTCACAGTCCGGATAATTGACTGAAAAAAGGACAGCTTACTCCCGCGCCGACAATTAATCAGTGATTCCTTAGGATAATAATTCGATCACATAAAGAGGCTCAAATGAAACGCATACAGTTATCAGACCATTTCGATATAAAAAAGATTCTGCTGTTTTCACTGCCCTCCATCGGCATGCAGATCGTGGACAATTCCTATCAAATAGCGGATGGATACTTTATTTCCAACTATATCGGAGAGGCGGCTTTTGACGGCGAAAATCTGATCTTCCCGGCCCTGCTGATCGTGATGTATGTGGGGCTCATGTTCGGCACCGGAGCCAGTGCCCTGATATCCAAAGAACTGGGAGAAGACCGGAAGGATAAAGCGAACCGGATCCTCAGCATGGCCATACTGATCCTCACCGTCACAGGTGTCGTGCTGTCTGCCCTGCTGTATATTTTGATGCCTTCGATCACCCGCTGGATGGGTGCTTCGGAGGAGCTTTCATCTTACTGCGTGACCTATGGCAGGATATTGTCGATCTTTATGACCTTCCAGATGTTGTCTATGGCTTTCCATCCGCTGCTGATCACAGCAGAAAGGCCAAGACTGGGACTGGCGGTGACGATCATCAATGCCGTGGTCAACATTCTGCTGGACTGGGTCTTTGTAGCCGGGTTCCATTGGGGCTTGCGGGGGGCTGCGGCGGCCACCGGCATAGCCTGGCTGATCAGTGCTGTGATCCCCATCATTTATTTTTCGGACCGGAAACGTCCCCTGCACTTCACACGGCCCATCTTTGACCTCAGTGCGCTTGGGAGAGTGTTATATAACGGCGCCTCGGAGATGATGGACGGGGTCTCCTATGCGGTCGTGGCCCTGATTTTCAATCTGCGGATGATGTTTTACCTGGGAGAACAGGGCATCGGCGCATATGCGGTAAGCGAATATGTGGGCGGTCTGTTTTCCGCGGTGTTTTACGGTGTCAGCATGAGTATCGTGCCGGTGGTGGGTTACCATCTGGGGCAGCAGAACAAAGAGGAGCTGCACAGTCTCCGGCGTAACGGACTGATACTGATGAGCATTTTCGGTGTAGTGATGACAGGACTGAGCATGGTATTTGCCGAGCTTATTTCCAGGGTTTTTGTCGGATACAATGAAGAACTTACCGCTCTGGCTGCCCGGGGTATGCGGCTGGTCTCCCTGTCCTATCTGCTGGGCGGGATCACGGTATACAGCTCGTCCTATTTTACCGGTCTGAACCAGGGGTCTGCCTCCCTCATTATTGCGGCGATGAAAGGTTTCGTCGGACCGCTGGCAGGAGTTTATCTGCTGCCGCTGCTGATCGGTTCCACCGGTTTATGGCTTGCCACGCCTTTTGCGGAAGTACTGGCCCTGATCGCCGCTCTGTTATGCTATATGTGGTGGAGTAAAGATGAGGATCAAAGGATCCGGGATGCGGTCGCTGAAGATGCGGCCTGACACGACAAAATATAATAAAATACAGAATATATAACAAATATCGGTTTAGGAGATTAATAATGGCAACAGTTATTCAACAGTTTTTGAAACAGGCAGAAAAGCAGCCGGATCATGTCGCAGTTCTGGACAGTCAGGGAGCGATCACTTATGACCGGATGAATAATCTTTCCGCATACATGGCGGAACAGATACTCGACCGCATAGGCGGTAAAGACAGCCGCGGGCGGATCGCACTCCTTCTGCCGCGGACAAAGGCTTTTGTCGTTGCCCAGTTTGCCGTCCTGCGTGCCGGATGTGCGGTCGTGCCCATTGATGCGGAATATCCCGCGGACCGGGTGCAGATGATTCTGGAGGATGTGGGCTGCGCATTATGCGTCACCACGGAAGCGCTTGCGGAAAAGGCAGCAGGCTTCCCGGTGCTGAAGATCGAAGAGATTCAGCCGGCAGACGGGCATGACCCGGTGGGAGACAAAACGCTTGACTTCTCTGATTCGGACGCGGAAGGATATATCCTCTATACCTCCGGCTCGACCGGAAAGCCCAAGGGCGTGGTCCATCGTCAGGAATTGCTGAACTTCCCTGTGGAAGCGCTTCACGATATCATCAAGCCTTCAGCCAGATCACGGACACTGAACATCGCAGGTTTCAGTTTTATTGCCGGGCTGGTGGATGTCATGCCGATGCTGACCGGCGGCGGCAGCGTCTACATTGCCAATGAGACCGAGCGGAAGAACATGGACATGATCTATGATCTGTTCTCAAAACGTCAGATCACCGGAATGTTTATTCCGCCCAAGATGTATGACGTCCTCCGGAAGCTTCACGGTCCTCTGCCGCTGGAGTGGGCGATTCTCGGAGGTGAAAAAGTCCCGGAAGGGCTGAACGATCCGGGAACGTACGAGGTTTACGGCGCCAGTGAGACCGGTAATGTCCTGATACATCCCCTGGGAGATGGCGGACCTCTTTCCGTAGGAAAACCGTGCATCAAAACCAGCGTTTATCTGGTGGACGAGGACGGGAAACTGATCACCGAGCCCGGAGTTATCGGTGAACTGTGCGTGAGCAGCCCCTGGCTGGCATTGGAATACAATAATCTTCCGGAAGAAACAGCCAAAAGGTTTACAGACAATCCTTTTGAACCGGGGAAGCGCATGTATTATACCGGTGACTGTATGGCATGGAATGAAGACGGCAGCCTGGCCTTCCGTGGCAGGAACGACCGGATGGTCAAAGTCCGGGGCTACCGCGTGGAACTGGGTGAGATCGACCAGGTCATGAGCCGAAAAGAAGGGATCACTGAATCCGCAAGTGTCAATGTCCTTGTCCATGGCGGTGATCTTATCTGCTGTTACTATACCGGGGAAGAGACAGCTCCGGAAGAACTGAAAGCCTATGTCAGAACTTCCCTGCCGGATTATATGGTACCGGAATACTTCGTCCACCTGGATTCAATGCCCCGGAATGAGCGGAACAAGTTGGATTACGCGGCTCTGAAGGCTATGGAGATTAAGACGGACGAGGCGGAATACGAACCGCCGAAAACGGAGACCGAGAAGAAGATCTGTGATGCCTTTGCCGGGGTACTGGATATGTCAAAGGTCAGCGTCCTGGCGGATTTCTTTGAATGCGGCGGTACTTCACTGAGCGCGGCGGTCCTGATCAACCGGCTGAGCGGTGAAGATTTCACGCTTTCCTTCCAGGACGTTTCCGCCCATCCCACCCCCCGGGACCTGGCAGCCTTCCTCGAGTCAAAACAGGACACGTCGATCCCGGCAATGGATCGGGACTTCTATCCGCTGACCAAGACCCAGATGGGTATTTATCTGGAAAGCCTCACCGGCGGCAGCAAAGCAACCTATACCGCTCCTTACCTTACCCGGGCGGCAGAAGGCATCACCGCCGAACAGCTGATCGACGCCGTGAACCGGGTGCTGGAAGCCCATCCGGGTTTAAAGTATGTCATCCGCACGGATGAAAACGGCATGCCGGGAATGGTTCCCGTTCCGGATGCGAAGGTGGAAGTTCCCGTCTTTGAGGGAACGGAGGAAGGCCGGCTGGAATTTATGCAGGAGTTTATGCCGGTCGTTCCCATGATGGATCAGATCCTGATCCATCCGGCGGTTTACCGGACGCCGGAGCGCTGTTATCTTGCGCTCAAGACACATCTGATCTGTCTCGACGGCACGGCGATCAGCATGTTTATTGCTGAGATGAACCGGGCGCTGGCAGGACAGCCGCTGCTGGGAGAAGACTGCACGATCCAGCAGGCGGCCCTTTATGAGGAACGGCTGATGCTGGACGGTTCCCATGAAAAAGCAAAAGAATACTATCTGGATCTGTTCCGGGATATGGAAGATATTCCTGCCCTTTCCGGCGACCTGAACGGTCCGCTGACACCCGGCGTGAGCCAAAACATCCGCTGGGAGCCCGGAACCCTGACCGTGGAACGCGTAAAGGAGTTCTGCGAAAAGATACACATCTCCGAGAGCAGCTTCTTTATGGGCGCCATGGCCCTGATGCTGGGCAAATACCTGAACAGCAAATATGTTTCCTTCTCCACGGTATATAACGGCCGTCCTCTTGCGGAAATGAGCCGGACGATCGGCACGCTGATCAAGCGGCTCCCCGTTTACGGCGACCTGAGCAAGGATCTCCCCACAGAGGAATTCCTGCGGGGGATCAGCCGGCAGATCTTCAGCAACATGGCCAATGACATTTTCTCCTTCGACGAGGTGCTCAAGAGCTGTCCCGTGAATGAGGATGTGGAATTCATCTATCAGGGCGACCTGTTTACAGACAATATGGGGAAATCCGCCGGAGAGGACCTGCTTCAGGGTGACAAATGGTTCATGGAGCATTATCACACCGGCATGGTGACCGGATGCATGTCCATCCAGTTCTTCGCCACAAACGGCCTGTACAACATGACGCTTGAATACCGGAATGAGAAGTTCTCGGAGGAATGGATGCTCCGCTTCGCGCAGGACCTGTTCACGACAGCGGAAGGATTGCTCACCGCTGAAAAGATCGGTGATATCTCCCTGCTGACGAAAAAAGACAGGGAACTGATGAGATCCTTCAACGATACCGCGGTCCCGATGGACTTCATGCCCGTGCATGAACAGATCCACCGCCATGCCCTCAGCGATCCGGACAAGACCGCGGTGATCGCAGCAGGAAAGAAGCTCTCTTTCCGGGAGCTGGACCTGCTGAGCAATCAGCTGGCGCGGGTCCTGATCGGCAAAGGCGCCGGAAAAGATCAAATGATCGGCGTGCTTTTCGACCGGGAGATCTGGGCTTATGTGGCGGAAAACGCCATCCAGAAAGCCGGCGCTGCCTTCCTGCCCTTTATTCCGGAATATCCGGA
This sequence comes from Flexilinea sp., assembly GCA_036723985.1. GTDB lineage: Bacteria > Chloroflexota > Anaerolineae > Anaerolineales > Anaerolineaceae > Flexilinea. Next base: position 26,443 of record DAIMGK010000035.1, on the reverse strand, counting down.
TGCCCGGGTCGAATTCTGCCTGGAGGACGGAGCCTGCCCGCTGCTGCTGACGACGAAAGCACAGATGCAGGATCGTTCGCTCACGCAAAACGGATATCAGACCCTGACGCTGGAGGAAGCATTTGCTGTTTCGTCTCTGGATGAGGTCTGTCCGGATGAACAGTTTGCGGAAATGCCAGCGGTCACTGTCTCCCCGAATGATCTGGCTTACTGCATTTATACTTCCGGCTCCACCGGCCATCCCAAAGGCGTCATGATCGAACACCGGAACATCGCCAACTATGTGAACCGGAATGAAAAATCCGTTGAGATCATGAACTATGCCGTACCGGGACGTGTGAACCTTGCCCTGGCTTCCTTCTCCTTTGACGTATCCGTGGTAGAGGAATTTGTGCCGCTGTGCAACGGAAACACCGTGGTGATCGCCACAGAGGACGAGATCCATGATCCGTCGCTTTTCGCGCGGCTGGTGAAGGAAACCGGCGCCAACGGCATTACCTGTACCCCGACTTATCTGCTGAGCCTGCTGGAGATCCCGGAAAGCCGGGAAGCTATCCGGCAGTTCACCTTCTTCGATATCGGAGCCGAAGCCTTCCCCAGACAGCTGTACGACCGGCTGCGGGAGCTGAGGGAAGACAGTGTGATCCTGAACGTATACGGGCCTACGGAATGTACCATGGGCTGCTCCGCCGCGCTGATGACCGGCGCGGAACATGTGACGGTGGGCCCGCCCATGGCCAATACGGTGTTCTATGTGGCGGATCAGTTCGGGAAAGAACTGCCAATCGGCCTGAGAGGCGAACTCATCATCTGCGGCGATCAGGTGGGCAGGGGGTATGTGAATCTGCCGGAAAAGACTGCCGCCGCCTTCTTCACGCATGACGGCATGCGGGCATATCACAGCGGAGATCTTGCCGCCTGGACGAAAGAGGGAGAGGTCCGGATCTTCGGACGCATTGACAACCAGATCAAGCTGCGCGGTTTCCGTATCGAACTCGATGAGATCGAAAAAGTCATGTCCGAGTTCCCCGGTGTTTCCAGCAGCGCCACAGCGGTGCGGAAAATCTACGGGACTGAATACCTGATCGGATACTATACCGTAAAGGAAGCTGTCGCTGTTGACAGCCTGAAGATATTTATGCAGGAAAAGCTTCCGGAATACATGGTTCCCAGTGTCCTGATGAAAATGGATGAAATGCCGATGACCAGCAACGGCAAGGTTGACCGGAAGGCGCTGCCGGATCCGGATATGAAGGAACTGAAGGCGGAATATGTTCCGCCGAAGACGGAGACAGAAAAGATCCTCTGTGCCGCCTTTGCCCGGACACTGAAGATGGAGGAAAGCCAGGTCGGTCTGATGGATGACTTCTTCGATCTGGGCGGTGATTCCCTGAAAGCCATGGTGGCGATGTCCGAGGCAAAGCTGGACGGACTGACACCGGCGGATGTGTTCCAGCTGCGCACACCGGGCGCCATCGCAAAGGCACTTGAAGAGAGAGCCGGACAGGAAAGCCTGGATGAGCGGGAGGAAAAAGCCCGTCTGGTTCCACACAGGCTTTCGCCGCTGCAGCAGCAGATGCTCGACTATCAGCTTTTTGAACCGGAATCCACCATGTGGAACAACATGTGTTTTCTGGTCCGCTTTACGGACATGGATGCGGACAGGCTTTGTGATGCGGTGAACCGTGCGCTGAAAAACCATCCTTCGCTTTCTGTTGCTTTTTTCATTGATAAGACGAGAGAATTTAAGCAGCAGTACAGACCCGGATTGCTGCCGGAAGTGAAAGTGGAGGATATTGATCCGCAAACCGAGGATGCCCTTGGAGATACGCTGCTGAAGCCTTTCGACAGGATCCTGAATGCCTGTCTTTGCAAGGCCAGGGTCTTCCGGGGGCGTAAGGGCTGTTATCTGTTTTTTGATGTTCATCATCTGCTTATGGACGGCAGCTCTTTCAGTGTTCTGCTGGGAGATATCGTGAACGCAATTTTCGGCAGGGAGCTGCAGAAGGACTATTACTTCGCGATCCTGGCAGAAACAGAAAGACGTAAGGATGAAGGAGCGTTTGAAAAGGACCGGGCTTATTTTTACAATTATTATGGCGATACGAAGGACTGGACAAATATCCTTCCTCCGGACCACGAGAGTGTCAATATCGGTCAGGCCAGCAGGGGACATCGTCTTGCCTTCAACGCGGAACAGGTGAAAGCCGCTGAGGAATATTGGGGTGTTTCCCACTCTGTTATGGCGATCACCTCGGGGCTCCTGGCGCTTTCCCGCTTCACGGGGAAAAAGCACGTGATGATCAACTGGATCTTTAACAACCGTCTTGCACCGGAAGCGGCAGGTGTGGTTGGTATGCTGATCCGCAATCTTCCGGCTGCCGCCCGCATGGAGGAGTTTAATTCCATACGGGAACTCCTCCATTCCGTAAAAGAGCAGGTTTCAGGCGGCATTGCTCACTGTGACTACGATTTCATGATGGATACACTCCAGGCATTTAAGAACGACTGCATGGAGGTGAACCTCGAGATAGGAATTAACGGTGATGAATTGGACGAGCTGCCTTACGATAAGATCGAACTGAGAAATGATTACCTCGCCGCCGAAGCCCGGATGAATTTTGAACTGCTGGAAAACGAATACGGCGACGGCGGCTTTGATATCGATTTGGAATGGGCGGAAGGGATGTTCGATGAGAAAAAGATGTGGGCATTCCATGATCTTTACATAGAGATTTTGGAAAGTCTGATCCTGCGGAGAGAGGAATTGCTCTGATATAACGATTCAGAGCACGCTGACAGGGACGGTTCAGGCTTCCCCTCATCCCAGCTGTCCCCCTGAAGGAGTGCTGATCAAATGAGAAGAATATCGGTTTTTGTCCTTTTACTTGCCCTGTTTATCGTTTTTTCTGTTCCCGTTATGGCGGAATGTACGGAAAAGTTATCGGTAGATGAGCGTTCACTTACCGAAGCGCAGGAATGGTGGGAAACCGAAATGGGACTGTATATCCACTTCTGGGATCCGTTTCCGGTCGTTGAACTGCCGGATCATCCCTGGTTCAGGGTGTTTGAGCTTCCGGGGAATGTATACGCGCTCTTCGAATACAGGCAGAGGGAGCTGGTTATTTCCTATCTGATAATCGGAGAAGAAACTGCGCTGCTTTGGGATACGGGACTTGGGATCGCAAATATCCGCTCATGTGCGGAAGAACTGACGGACCTTCCGATCATTGTACTGAACTCGCACTCCCACCCCGATCATATCGGGGGCAACGCACTGTTTGACACGGTTATGTGCTACAATAATGATTTGGCCATTAGGAAACTGACCCGGGGAGTGTCCCATGAAGAACTGGTGGATTATTTTCCTCCGGAAGCGATCATTGACCCGTCAGAAGGGTTTTCACCGGATACCTGGTCGACTGCCGGAAAAGCACCGACAGCGACTGTGGAGGACGGGCAGGTCATCGATTTGGGAAACAGACGCCTTGAGGTGATGTACACGCCCGGCCATAACGAAAATTCCATTATGCTGATCGACGAAGAAAATAAATTATTGTTCACAGGAGACACATGGTATCCCGGTCCGCTGTATGCTTTTCTGGAGGATTCCTCTATGCCTGTTTACATAGAGAGCATGAAAAAGGCTGAAAAAGTCATACAGGAAAAAAATATCCAATGGATCTATGGCTCCCATAACGGAATCGTTCCCGGTACGGAACCATTCTTTGAAACAACAGTGTTTCTTGAAGATGTTCTGGCCGGAAAGTATGATTATACAGTGGTGAACGGCCTGCGTATTTATCAGAAGGACGATATCTTTGCCGTACAGCTTCTGCAGGAATAGGGAGAGCTTGCATCGTTTCATACAAAAAATGTAACGATCCAGAACCGGTTGACGGTGACGGTCACTATCCGAAGGGTAGGATCGTCACCCTTTTTTATCGAGGGCCCGGATGTGACAGTTCCGCTGACGCGTAACCGTCCCCACAGGGAGTTCATAATTGATAAAGGGAACAGCTGAAAATGGAAATGATGCCGGTCTATGCGATCTCCGCGGAAACCGTCCGGCGGCTGGATCGGGAACCCCTTTTCCGGCATATGCCGGAAAGGATGAAGCGGGCTGAAAGATACAGGTTTGAAAGGGACCGCCTGCTCTGCATCGGCGGCGGTCTTCTGATGCGGTATGTTGTGGGGATCCGGGATGAGTCAGAGATCTTTCAGGGTCAATACGGCAAACCCTGCGCTCCCGGATATCCCGCTTTCAATTTATCCCACAGCGGCGAATGGTGTATCCTGTCAAAAGGGAACTGTGAGATCGGCGTGGACATCGAAAAAACCGATCAGGACAATACGGCTATAGCCCCCGCGGTATACACACCCCGCGAGCTGGCCTGGATGAACGAGGATCCGATTGAACGGTTTTATCAGCTCTGGACATGGAAAGAAAGCCTGATAAAAGCGCTCGGAAGGGGTATGTCCCTGGAACCGAAGACTTTCGATGTGCTGCCTTTCACGGAGGATCTGCCTCTTCGGATGTACGGACAGTCATGGTACGCGGCATCGGACTGTGTCCCGGGATACCGTTTCAGCGTGTGCGCATCCTCTCCGATCGGCAGCCTGAAATGGATAGAATTGCGTTTATCAGATTTTGATACATAATTTTGCGGATAAACAGGCCGGACTGCCCCTCAGGTCCTTACCTGCATCGGGGCGGCTGTCACAATGACCGCAGGCAGCCGGTTTTCATACAAACACAGAATCTGTCCGGGCTCACCGCATACGGGGACAGTTCCCACAGATAAGCAGCCCGTAAACGGCAGCCCCTGACTCGTACTGAATCATTACAATTTTCTGCATTAATTATTTAAATAATTAACAATTTCAAGATAGAATTATATATAGAAGGAATCAGCAGAAAGATGTATCCTCGGCAGAACGCGAATCAGAAACAAAACATCGGGAATCTGAATAACGAGATCCGCAATGAGATCGAAGCGGAAGAATCTTTGCTTAATATCGGCAATGAAGCCCTCGGCAGGATAGAAGATATCCCGAACCCGAACTCCAATGAATCAAATGATGACAGCGAAATGATGGCGCATTATAAACAAGACGACCTCAATACATTTCGAATGAAGACAAAAGGCCCCCCGCTGCCGAAAGAGATCATCGAGGAGAACCTTGATGATTATTATATGAATGACCTGAACAACCTTGACCGAAAAAAGCGGAAGAAACAAAACATATTAAATCATCCCGGCAACATCTTAAATAATACCGGCAACATCGTCAATGAACCCGAAAGGGGAATGACCGAAAAAGAACAGCCGGATTACCGGATCAGGAATGATTCGTCGGAACTGACCGAACCGCTGATCACAAATGTTGAGGAAAAGATCGGGAGCGATTCCGGCAAGAAAGAGAAAAAGGGAGCAAAATCTTCCAAAAATTCCAAAAAATCATCCGGAAAAAAGGCGGCTGCCCCCGAAAAAGAAGAAGACCTGACGCAGATCGACCAGTCTCTGGAGCCCGTCCAGGGCTGGAATTACGTTTCCGAGGGAAACCCTGCGCAAAAGTTTAAGTCACGGAAAAAGCAGAGCTTTGGATCGAAACTTGCCAGCTGGGCGGCGTATTATTCCGGAAAAACGCTTGGCAAGATCGGCGGTTTATTTGCCACGATCGGCAGTATGATCAAGGGCATTTTTACTCCCGGATCCGGTCCCGGCACCTTTCACGGGACCCTCAACCGCGTGAAGGGAAGCAACCGCTTTCAGCGAAGGGGAGACCGGAGCCTTATTCCCGGATGGAACGGCGCGAAATTTGAGAATAAGGAAGAGAATCAGAATCAGGATCCGGATGAGCTCGACATAGATTTCCGCCGTGTTCCTGAGGTCTGGTCCTGGCCGATCGCGGAGACGGCTACGGAAGATGACCCCGAAAAGCGGGACGCGAAACCGCGCGATCCGATCATTTCTGTTTATATCGCTCAGTCATCAAATAAATATACCGCCGATGACGAATTGAGCACCGGACATTCCGGTATCGGTATCGAATACAGCCGCTACAACGCGCTGGAAGGGCACTGGCAGCGCTATAACCTGCGCTTCGGGTTTTATATGGCCGGCGGGATGCCGGATATGGCGCAATTCGCGGTCACCTCTTATAACAACGCGACCATTCCCGGGCAGCTGATGAATGAACAGGGCAGGCAATATGATATCAGCCGCAGCTACCCGGCAAAAGCGAAACAGGTAAGAGATGTGCTGCGGGCAGCGGAAAGCTATGCTGACAGAGGCGGCTATAATGGCTACACCCGGAACTGCACGACCTTCGCCAAAGAGATGATCGTGGACGTTGCAAAAATCAAGGGCGCGGCAGGTGTTTTCGCCATGGATGACGTATATATGCATCATAAAGCGGATGCCAAAATGTTCCTCGCCGGCGCCGGGGCTCCTATCGCCAAAGCGGCGATGGAAAACGCGTTTGAAAAAATGGGTAATAAGGATGACCTGAACTACCAGAACTATGGCAACAAGATGCTCTCCCGGGAAGACCACGAACGGTACAGAAACTCCCTGAGTTTGTGGACATGGCGCAGTACCAAGGCTGATTCCCCGAACGCCGTCGCCGAAAACATGAAGCGCGCGGAAGGCGGAAAAGCCGGAATGATCGGTTCTTATGGCTCCGTAGAGGTTCAGCCGCAAGTATGGAAAAGCAAGGTTCCGCTGACGTATGTACGCTCAAATCTGGGCACAATGATTTCAGGCCTGAAGAACTTACTGACGAGTATCACGCCGTTCGAAAATATGTTGAATGAGAACATGCCGCCGGAGTTCAAAAGATTGATGGATGAGCTGAACGGGGATAAGATAAATCTGAAACTGTCCCTGTTGCTGCCGGTTCTTGACGATGGTCAAATGAAGGCGAACGTGAATCAGTCAAACCTGGTGCAGGCCCGGACCGTTCTGACAGACGCGAAAAAAAATCTGAACGTCCTGTTATTCAGATATTACAAAAATGACGAACGTGTCCAGAATAAGGTCCTGCCGATCATTAACCTGCTGAACCATGGGATCGATGCCATCGATGATGCTTATGCCAATGCTGATAGAAAGGATCTGAAAAAGACGGACAGTGATCTCGGAAATCTCACGGATAAATTCGATAAGCAGGGTTATTCTTTTACCATTAATGGGGCGATCGTGAGGCTGACTCCTTCGGAATATGAAGCCCTGCTCCAGATCTATAAAACACCGCAGAAAGCGCTGACGGAATATGCCAAGATGTGTACCCTCATTCAAAAGAAAAAGGATGGTACGACCAACGCGGATGAGGACAAAGAATTGGAAAAGTATAAGCGGATCGATACTCTTGCCGATACTTTTGTAAGGTCTCACGATTATATGCTCACGAAGGAAAAATTCAGCCAGCAGGATGTTGATTACGCGTTCGCGCTGGAGAAAACAGAGCGGCTCGGGAACGTGCGATCCGAAATGTTAGAGGACAAAGGCCTGATCAATGATACGATGGTCGATTTGAATAATCCGAATGCTTCCGCCTCAGGCACGTATCAGATGCTGATCATGAAGAGCGTCTTCGGCGGAATGAAGGATCGTTTCAAGAATGAATTCCCGGATCCGAATGTAAACACGTATGAAACGCGGGACCTCATGAGGTGGGTGCACAAAGACGTAATTGACTGTATCACGTCCCATAAGAATGAAATGAAGACGATCATCCGAGGCATAAAGCATTCGACGGAGGATCCGGACAAGGATAATTTGAAAAGAAGCTTCTCCGATCTGCTGACAAAATGGTTGTTCCAGATATTTCGCGATGGCATGGACGGGGTCAAGTATTCCAGAATCGTCGAGAATGCAGCAGGCCGTTACTCTGATGCCATGGCGGAGGCCGAAAAGATCATCACATCCGTATTGCAGGAAGAGAACTGACCCGGCAGCCGGGACATGGGTAAACAAAAAGTGAGGAGCCGGGCTCCTCACTTTTTGTTTCTGATTTCAAAAAAAGATCAATAGTTTTCCGCTTTGATCTGGAAATAAGCCTGCGGGTGATTGCAGACAGGGCAGATCTCCGGGGCTTTTTTGCCGACGACGATGTGGCCGCAGTTGGCGCACTGCCAGATCATATCTCCATCGCGGGAGAAGACAACGCCTTCCTTGACGTTTTCCAGCAGTTTGAGGTAGCGGGCTTCATGTTCTTTTTCGATCTTTCCGACCATTTCGAACAGGGCAGCGATCCGCGGGAAACCTTCTTCGCGGGCGGTCTTGGCGAAACCGGCATACATGTCGGTCCATTCATAGTTTTCACCGGCAGCGGCAGCTTCAAGATTGGCGATAGTATCGGGAACTTCACCACCGTTCAGCAGTTTGAACCAAATCTTCGCGTGTTCTTTTTCATTTCCGGCGGTTTCTTCGAAAATGGCAGCGATCTGGTTGTAGCCTTCTTTTTTGGCTTTGGAAGCAAAATATGAATATTTGTTCCGGGCCTGGGATTCACCGGCGAATGCGGTCTGCAGATTGGCTTCTGTCTGTGTACCTTTAATATTTTCCATTATTAATATCTCCTCTGGATTTTGTTACGATACTTTGGGAAAAATTTTTTTCCTCTTCATAATTGTAACAAAGATTTTCATTTTCCCGAAAAATATTACTTTTTCGTGAAAAGATATTACATTTTACTTAAAAAATATGTTACGCGTATACTAACACCTTTTCGGCAAATTTTATATAATAATAATGACAGTTAAACTGTGACTAATGTTGTAAGTCGCGGATTTTTTTAAGGAGGCTTTTTAATAATGGGTAAAAAGTATATAATGGCGTTAGATGCTGGGACTACCAGCAACAGATGTATCCTTTTCAATGAAAAGGGTGAAATGTGCTCCGTAGCTCAGAAAGAGTTTACGCAGTACTATCCGAAACCCGGCTGGGTCGAACATGACGCAAGCGAGATCTGGCAGACCCAATTGTCCGTAGCGCGCCAGGCCATGAAGAATGTCGGCGCTACCTATAAAGATATTGCCGCCATCGGTATCACCAACCAGCGCGAAACTGTTGTCCTCTGGGATCGTGCTACCGGCCAGCCTGTTTATCACGCGATCGTCTGGCAGTGCCGCCGAACCGCTGATATGAAGGCTGAACTCATGGAGAAATATCCGAACATCGCGGATGAAGCCTACCACAAGACCGGTCTGGTATTTGACCCCTATTTCTCCGGAACAAAACTCCGCTGGCTGCTGAACAATGTTGACGGCCTCCGCGAACGGGCTGAAAAAGGCGAACTCTGCTTCGGTACCGTCGACAGCTGGCTGATCTACAAACTGACAAAGGGCCGTGTCCACGCGACAGATTATTCCAACGCGTCCCGAACCCTGCTGTTCAACATCAACACCGTCGAATGGGATAAGGAACTGTGCGAACAGCTCGAGATCCCGATGAGCCTGCTTCCGGAAGCGAAACCCTCCAGCGGCGTCTTCGGTGAGACCGACCCCGAATTCTTCGGTGGACCGATCAAGATCGCCGGCTGCGCTGGCGACCAGCAGGCTGCTCTCTTCGGCCAGGCATGCTACAACCCCGGCGAAGCGAAGAACACCTACGGTACCGGCTGCTTCATGCTGATGAACATCGGCGACAAACCGATCTACCCGAACAACGGCCTTCTGACCACAGTCGCCTGGGGTCTCGACGGCAAGGTCGAATACGCTCTGGAAGGTTCCGTATTCGTTGCCGGTGCTGCCATCCAGTGGCTGCGCGATGAACTGAAGATCGTTGATTCCGCTCCGGATTCCGAATACTTCGCGACCCGTGTCGACAACACCAACGGCTGCTACGTCGTCCCGGCCTTCACCGGTCTGGGTGCTCCGTACTGGGATCCGTATGCCCGCGGCGCCATCACCGGCCTGACCCGCGGCGTCAACAAATATCACCTGATCCGCGCCACCGTTGAATCCCTGGCATTCCAGACTTATGATGTTCTGGCCGCCATGGAAGAAGGTTCCGGTGTCAAACTCAGCGCGCTGAAGGTTGACGGCGGCGCCTGCAAGAACAACTTCCTCATGCAGTTCCAGGCGGACGTCATCGACGCCAAGGTACAGCGCCCGTCCTGCGTAGAAACCACCGCTATGGGTGCTTCCTACCTCGCCGGTCTGGCTGTCGGCTTCTGGACCAGCAAACAGGATGTGATCGACAACCTGGCTCTGGACCGCGAATTCGAACCCGCGATGACAGCGGAAGACCGCGAAAAGGAACTGAAGGGCTGGCACCAGGCTGTTGCCACCACCCGCGGTTGGGCGAAATAAGTGTAAGATGTAATGGATGAAGAGGGAAGAGATAGTTTCCTCTTCATCCGGAAATTTTGAAAAACAAGAATTTTTTTTTTTAGGAGAATGATATCATGATGAATGCACTTTTGGCCGAGTTTATCGGTACGATGTTCCTCGTAATCCTTGGTGACGGCGTCTGCGCCACTGTCAGTCTGACGAAGTCCGGTTTCAAGGGCGCTCCCTCCACCCACATCCTCATGGGCTGGGGTATGGCTGTTATGCTCCCTGCTTTCGCTTTCGGTGCCGTTTCCGGCGCTCACTTCAATCCTGCGGTGACCATTGCCTGCGCTATCCGCGGTCAGCTGGCCGGCTCCCTTGTTGTTCCTTATATCATCGCTCAGATGCTGGGCGGTTTCGTCGGTGCCTGCATGGTCTGGCTGCTCTACAAGGATCATTTCGATGCCACTGAAGAAATGGCAACCAAGCGCGGCGTCTTCTGCACTGCCCCGTCCATCCCGAATCCGACAATGAACTTCCTCTCCGAATTCTTCGCCACCTTCTGCCTGGTATTCTTCCTCCAGACAATTCCTGCCGCCGCCGGCATTTCCGCCGTGAGCTGGGGCCTGGTTTATGGCGTGATCGTTTCCATGGGTGCTTCCTTCGGCGGCCTGACCGGTTATGCAATGAACGCCGCCAGAGACACCGCACCCCGGATTGCTTACATGGTCCTGCCGATCAAGGGCAAGAAAGACCCCGACTGGGGTGGCTATGGCTGGATCCCGGCTGTTGCCCCGATCTGCGGTGGTATTGTTGCCGCTGTTCTCCTGAACGCTCTGCAGTTCATGTTCGTCGTCAATGCGGTTACTGAAGCTGCTGCCGTAGTTCCGTAAAGCATGATCTTATAACAGAGAAATAATTTCTCAAAAAGACAGGGCTGTTTCGATATAGTCGTAACAGCCCTTTTCTTCAGATAACGATATAACGATCCTCTGATGACTGAGGATATGATCTTCGGATCAGAAACAACCAAAGTTCATTTGAGCGGAAGAAAGGAGAAAACAAAGTCAATGATCGATTCATCCTATGATGTTATCGTTATCGGCGGAGGTGTTATCGGCTGTGCGGTCGCGCGTGAATTGTCACGTTATGACCTGAAGATCGCGCTGCTGGAGAAATCCGCGGATATCTGTGCCGGCCAAAGCCGGGCGAATACCGCCATCATTCACGGCGGTTATGACGCCAAACCGGGCACAAAAAAGGCTTATTATAACGTAAAAGGGAACGCCATGTTCCAGGTCGTCTGCAATGAACTGGATGTCCCTTATGACTGGAATACTTCACTGGTCGTGTCCTTCGGTGAAGAAGGTGAAGATGAGGCGATCTTCGACCTCTATACCCGCGGCCTGAAAAACGGTGTTCCGGGAATGAAAGTCATTGATCATGACGAGATCATGAAGCGGGAACCGAACATCAATCCCGCCGCCAGCAAAGCCCTTCTGGTCACAAACGGCGGTATCGTCTGCCCGTACGAACTGACTGTCGCTTTCGCGGAAAACGCCGCGAAAAACGGCGCTGAATTCTTCCGGCAGTCACCGGTCACCAACGTCCGCAAAGAAAATGATGCCTGGATCGTTGAAACACCGAACAAGACCTATTCCTGCAAAGCGGTCGTAAACTGCGCGGGGCTGTTCAGCGACGAGATCCACAACATGGTCTCTGCCGACAAGCTGGAGATCAAACCGAGACGCGGTGAATATTACCTGGTGGATAAGAAATACGCCAAAGTGTTCAATGCCTCCATCTTCCAGGTCCCGACTGCCATGGGCAAGGGTATCCTGGTATCCCGCACCATCGACGGCACCGTCCTGCTTGGTCCGACGGCTGAAGACAGTGACGACAAAAACGATAAGACCACCACTGCTTTCGGACTCGCGAAGGCACTGGCCGGCGCCCGCAAGACCTGGCTCAACATCCCCGGCCGCGCGTTCATCACGGAATTCACCGGCCTGCGCGCCCACTGCACCCGCAATGAATTCATCCTGGGTGAATGCCCCGACGCGCCGCTCTTCTTTGACGCCACAGGTGTTGAATCTCCGGGCCTGACCTCTTCCCCGGCGATCGGTATGGACCTCGCCCGCGAAGTTGCCGAAGCGCTGAAAGCCGCCCTGAAACCGAACTTCGATCCGGTCCGCAAGGGGATCCCGAAGTTCCGCGAACTTTCCAACGAACGCCGCGCGGAACTCATCGCGGAAAATCCGGACTTCTCAAAGGTCGTCTGCCGCTGTGAGACCGTCACCGAAGCCGAGATCCGGGAAGCGATCCGCCGCCCTGTCGGCGCACGAAACGTGGACGGCATCAAGATCCGCACCCGTGCCGGTATGGGCCGCTGCCAGGCAGGTTTCTGCACCCCGCGCACACTGGAGATCCTCTCCGAGGAGCTGGGCGTTCCGCTGGAAACGCTGTACAAATCGGAAGCGGGTTCCCGCTATGTTTACGGGAAGATTTTTGAATAACAGGGGGAACGGCTCATGAAAAATATTGATATTCTCATCATTGGCGGCGGACCTGCCGGTTTGGCAGCTGCTATCGGCGCTTATGAAGCCGGCGCCCGCGATATCCTGATCCTCGACCGTGAAAGCGCTCTGGGCGGTATCCTGAAACAGTGCATCCACAACGGTTTCGGACTTCATACATTCAAGGAAGAACTGACCGGGCCGGAATATGCCCAGCGGTTTATCGACAAAGTAAACGAATACGGTATTCCTTACCAGCTGAATTCCATGGTGCTGGATGTTTCCGCTGACCGGGTCGTCACCTGCATCAGCAAGGAAAACGGCGTACAGCAGTTCAAAGCCGGCGCCATCGTGCTGTGCATGGGCTGCCGGGAACGCCCCCGCGGCGCCCTGGGCACCCCGGGCGAACGCTGCTCCGGTATCTTTACCGCCGGGACCGCCCAGAAGCTGACCAACCTGGAAGGCTATCTCCCGGGGAAGCGGGTCGTCATCCTCGGCTCCGGTGATATCGGACTGATCATGGCCCGCCGTATGACCTTCATCGGCGCGAAGGTGCTCTGCTGCGTGGAAGTAATGCCCTTCAGTGGCGGCCTGAAACGGAATATCGTCCAGTGCCTGGATGACTATGATATTCCGCTTTACCTCAGCCACACCGTCATCGATATCCGCGGCAAAGAACGCCTGACCGGCGTCACCATCGCGGAAGTGGATTCCAAAATGCAGCCGATCCCGGGCACGGAACAGGACATCGAATGCGATACCCTGCTGCTTTCCGTCGGCCTTCTGCCGGAAAATGAACTGAGCGAGATGGCAGGCGTTAAGATCTCCCCGAACACCAGCGGTGCCGTGGTCGATGAGACTCTCGAGACCTCCGTTCCGGGTATCTTCGCCGCCGGCAACGTGCTCCATGTCCATGACCTGGTCGACTTCGTTTCCGAAGAATCCGAACTGGCCGGCAAGAGCGCTGCCAATTTTGTCATGAACGCCAAAAAGGAAGCTGCCGGACACCGTCAGGTCGTTATGGCCAACGGCGTCAACGCCATCGTCCCGCAGCAGATCTCCCTTACACCGGATCATGACGTCCACATGATGTTCCGCCCGCGTGCCGTTTACAAGGGCGCGACCATCACCGCCGCCATCGGTGACAAGGTCCTGTATTCCAAAAAGGCCAAGATCCTCGCCCCGGGCGAAATGGTGAACTTCTCACTGAAGAAGGATGATTTAGCCGCGGCGGATCCAGACCAGCCGCTGACCGTTGAAATTAAGGAGGCAGCCTGATGAACAGAACTTTAACTTGTATCGGATGCCCGATGGGCTGTCAAATTGAGGTCGAACTGGACGACGCCGGCAACTTCGTCGATTCCAAAGGCTGGTCCTGCCTGATCGGTAAGCGATACGCCCAGGAAGAAGTGACCGCTCCCGTCCGCACCGTCACCGCGCTGGTGGAAGTGGAAGGCCACGTCGAACCGCTCTGCGTCAAGACCGCCAACCCGATCCCGAAGGGCAAGATCTTCGAAAGCCTCGAAGAGATCAAAAAGACCAAAGTCCAGGCCCCCGTCCGCATCGGTGACGTCATCATCGACAACCTCTGCGGCACCGGCGTTGCCCTCGTAGCGACGAAGAATATTCTGTAAGCCGGAAAAGATAATGATTAAAAGCGTGATGGAAGCCCCATCACGCTTTTTTTATTTGCATCTATTCATACGGGGACGGTTACGCGTCAGCGGAACTGTCACCGCTTCTATCAAAAAGGATGACGATTCCATCCTTCGGATAGTAATCATTCCCGTCAAGGATACTAAATAACAACCAAAAATGAAAAATCCGTCTGTGAAAAAGGATGACAGTTCCATCCTTCGATAGTAACCGTCCCCGTCAGGGATGCTGAACAGTTGCCAAAAATGAAAAATCCGTCTAAAATAAAATGGTATTTTATTTTAGACGGATTTTAACCCTGATTTACTGAATAATATTTCTCTGAAAATTCATTCAATAAAATAAGTATAAAACAACAATTACGTCAGTTAACTCCCAATCTTGTTTTCAACAGCTGCATACTTTGACCCATATCGTTCAGATCCACAAAAAACAAACGAACGTGAACGTCATTTTCGTCAACATTTTTACTGATGAATTCAATTGTTCGATCGTCGGTATATTTCCTCATTTCTGAGTTGACCGGATAAAGCAGCCATACGTCCGGTGAAGCACAGCCTGCCTTCGTATATTTCTTGCTGTATGCATACATCTGATACATATCAGATTGCGAGATCCCATAATTCATCCGTTCATTATCAGTGAGAGATTTCCATTTTGTATCCAAAATGATTTGCGAACCGTCTTCTTTTCTCATGACAATATCCGGTTTCAG
Organism: Flexilinea sp.; assembly: GCA_036723985.1. Lineage (GTDB taxonomy): Bacteria > Chloroflexota > Anaerolineae > Anaerolineales > Anaerolineaceae > Flexilinea. The sequence goes on along the minus strand of DAIMGK010000035.1, from coordinate 11,274 downwards.
GCGGAATTTGTGGTTAGGAAAATCGAAAAGCCACTGTTCTCTGTCCTGAACGGATATTGTCCACGAGGTGTCTGCACATACTTTTCGCAATTCCTGTGCGACATAGGATTCGAATACTGTTTCCATAGGAAAGAGCAGCGCCCAGGATTGTGATCGTCCGGTAAAAGTCGAAAAGCTTTGATTGAATAAAAACACTTTTGACCATTGCAGGATCATTTCATAATCCTTGACGGTTCGATCCTTTTTGATCAGTGAGAAATCTCTTTCATAATTCGACGAGGGCTCCACAAGCTCGAAAAAAGTGAGGATCTGTCGGATTTCCTTCTGATTCTGTTCATTCATTGAAAGGGACATCAGCTTCAGAAGTGTGGATTTGATTAGCCGGTTTTCAGGACGATTCAGGTCATATTCATCATACCGCATATAAAAACGTTCTTTATGCGCAGCATTCTGTTTGATATGCTCGCTGATCATTAGTTTCCCTTTATAAAACCGTAGATTATCTTCATGTTCCAGATAAGCCGATTTAAGCCCTCGTTTTGCAAGGATCATTGCTTCCTGTAAATACATGCTGATGAAGATCTCAAAAATGGGGAGCTTTTCGGTTTTGAGGTTTGTCGTATCCAGGTGTTTGATTGGAATGTCACGAAGACTTCTGATCATTTTCAGAAAGGTTTTCTTCGTTTGTGTAAAGGAATTGACCTCTTCCGCATCGTTTTCATCACGACCGAGATCAATTTTTGGCAGGATCTGAACCTGATGTCCTTTGGGTGTTTGGATCACACCGACGAAATTATTGACAGAGATGAATTTACCCGCATATCGCTGCGACCCCAAATTCATAAATTCTGATGCATCGGCATGGATATTTGAGCTGTTGAAATCAAAAAGAAACTGCTCCAGATCCTCAAATAAAGCCCTGGACACAGTGGTATGACCCTCACCCTGCACATCATCTTTGCAGAATATGCGGGTGTACTCTTTGATCTCGATCGATTCTCTCATAACCTATTCGTAGATTTGCCTGTAACTGTTTATATTACCAAAAGCATCTTCGTTGATGCGATAGACTTTCTTTCCTTCGTAATCGTCATCTCCCGGCTGTCCTTTGAAGAATTCACGGAATTTAATCTCTTTATCCAAAATAAATTTGTATGGTTCTTCTTTGCCGTTATCGCCTAAAACGAGCTGAATTCTTTCATAATCATCGTAGAAATATTCCTGAAGCAGAGGAATAATCCGGTTCAGGAAAATATTCTTCAGATTTTCCAAAGTCGGATCATCTTTCAGTTTCAAAAAATAGGCATGTCCGATCATATGCTCTCGATCGTAAAGGATTTCAATACGTTTATTAATCGTATCCAGCATTTTGTCGATTTCTACAGTGACATTCGATTCTTGGTCATTTCCGGCAACAGTGATTCCATTCAGAACGCCAAAATCAGGCATCATTTCTACGAAATCAAAACGACGGCGCAGTGCTGTATCCAACAGAGCGATCGACCGATCAGCTGTGTTCATGGTACCGAGAATATAAACGTTATTCGGAACACTGAATCTTGTCCCTGAATATGGCAGGATAACATCCATTGCCTCCTCGGCACCTTCGCGTTTTGTTTCTTCAATCAGTGTGATCAGCTCACCGAAAATCTTGGAGATATTTCCACGGTTGATCTCATCGATAATAAACACATAGGGCTGCGTTTCCTGTTTAACATCAACCATCGAATCATCAGTGTGTTCATTTACGATTTGCGAAATCACGTCCATCCCGATATAGTCAAATGCAAAAACGGAAAATCGGGAAAGCTGTTTCCTGCCGTTGGGAAGGAACGGAACCATTTCCTGATCAATATCCTTCACGAGCCATTCCACAGAGCGGCTTCTCGGGTATTTTCCCTGAGCTTCATCATAAACATACTCACCGGTGATAACTCCGATCGCATCGATGCTTTTGTTGTTTTTCTCGATAACAACAACGTCACCGGCTTCCATGGAATATTTGAAATCATAAACCATATGTTTTGCGTTCCAAGAAGCCTGCTCATCACCGGAAAATACCCCTTCAACGTCTTCATCTTTTACTTCAGTCCATCCAAGACGGATCTCATTATTTGCAAAACACTGTTTTTTGAGTTCTGTCATTCCGGTCCCACCCAGGATCATTCCCCAGATCCGGGGCTGCTCTTTCATTTGAGCACCGGTTGCTGACTGTACTTTGACCGCCTGAGCTCGTTTACAAAAGGCTTTGAACAGCCCATCCCTGATTTCATATTCCAGTTTGGATGCATCCTCTGGATTCGTTTTCGGACTGATCCCTTCAATAAACTCCTCATAGCCATAGGATTGATGGAAAGTCGTGAAAGCGATCCTGCCTTCTTCTTTTAGCTGATTGAAACGGACCAGCACGTTCTGATAATCTTCATTCTGGATATCTTTAACTCTTCTCGATTCGCAGATGGCAACTGCGTAATTCACTGCGTTGTAGGTTTTTCCGGTCCCTGGAGGTCCGTAAAGAATCATGTTATGTTCATATTGCTCTTTTTGTTCATTATTTACCATATCAGGAATGTCTCCATCGAATAATTCAGCGATCGCTTTTTGTACAGGATCTCGCATTTTCCAACAATAATTACCTTCTGATCGGTTCTTGGGGGCTCTCCCCTGAAAGAGAACCGGCCAATATTTGGAGTTTTCATCCTCAGGCGGAGCAGGACATCCCGATGCTTTTAGTATATTTGCTGCTGCAGCGGTCAGATATCGGTTATAACGTCCAGCTGGATTACCATAGCGAAGCTCCAATTGTTTACATGTTCCGAGGTGTCCAGGCATTCTATAAAGATCATATAAGGCTTCTAACCAAGTCCGTTTAATAACACTTTCATTATCAAAATATTCCCTATATTGCTCTGCAGTAATTCCAGGATCATATTCTGATAACTTAGGCCACCAATCATCCTCACCATTAATAATGTCATTCCATAACAAATGAAGAGTTGGGAGTACTTCTTGTTTTATTTCTATTCCGAAAGAATGTGGGCTCCAGGTCTGTGTTGGCCACTTTTCGATTAATTCATCTTGCGAAAGAATCTTTTCATTTTTGAAATTCAACAATCTATCGAATTTCACATCGATACGATACTTCGTTCCATCTTCCGCTTTGCCATCATCGTTGTTTTCTGACTCATAGTTTTCACGGCAAACGGTGCCATGTCCGATGATGCCCCGGGGTTGATTACCGTTTTTTGTTAGAAAAACTTCATCACCGATTTTTCGCATTTTATTGGTGCTTGGCCAACTGTCAATAAATGTATGTTCCGGGGTCGTTTGGGCACATATTTGATCATAGTCAGGCCACTCCCAAATGGAAGGATTCCAAGAGATCAACCAGCAATTTTTATTAGAAATAGAAATATCATTTGATTCTTCTGATACCGCTGGGACTGGAGGCTGAGTTGAATCCTCCCAGGCTTTATATGACAACTCCGGAAAGGATTTGTAATCATATGTTCCTGAGAAAAATGCATCACGGCATTTATCTCGTAATTCGAGATATTTTTCTGCAGATGGAACTGACATTGTTGGTTTGATCTCTGCAGCGATGTTTGAGGGAGCATTTTCAGATTTACTCAGGAATTCACGATTACGTGAATCAAGATTCAGATATGCGTTTGGCCGTATCCAATAAAGTCCCATTGTGAGGTTCCACTTAACGGCATATTGTGACAAAGCCTGATCATATGCTGAACAAAATCGTTTCCTGTTATCTTCGTTTTCCTCTGCCGCGAAATCAATGGCTGCTTCAAATAATGCCCAGAGGTTATCTATATCGTGTTCCTGTCGTCCATCTTCAAACCTGTAGAATGTCGCTTGTAATGGATTTAAAACAGGTATTCCCCAAAAACTATCAGGAGTATCTGCGATAACCGAGAACTCTGAAATCAGCCCTTGAATAATGGCGGTCCTATTTTGATCCGTAATACGTTTGTTGAAGAGACCGAAGACAGTGAAGGGATCAATATCCGTAATATGGTTGTTTTTATCCAACGTAGGAAGACTAATTCCGATATTCTCATAAGTTTTCCGGATTTTTTCGATCAGAGTTTGCCGATCATTTTTGTATTTCAGCAATTCTGTCGCAAATGCTGTATAAAAATCGATCCATTTGAATAAATTTGCTTCTTCCATAAGATCCCTCTTATCGGGTTACTATGTATATTTTCCTTGTACAGTAAAAAGACTTGCCCGGTATTTGCACGGAGACTTGCATGGTAATAATCTCTTACCTGCCCTTGACATATTTCTGTTTCGGACTGCTCGGCTTATCCGGAATCGTTCGAACCAAGTCACCGGTTTCCAAAAATTTCATGATGATATTTTGACGCAGATATCGTTGAGATTTTATTCCCAAAAATTCACCGATTTCAGACTTTGATCGAGGTGTTTTGCAAAAGTCCAAGAGCATCCTTATTTTTTCAGCTTCGTCACCGGCCTGGTCACTAACATGGTCACCAGCCTGGTCACCATCATGATCACCTGATGTCAAGCTTTCCCAACTGGTATTTTCGACACCCCGTGTCTTGTTTTTCAGCGTAGCATACAGCATAAACTCGGACTGTTTGTACTCAGGTTCGGGCAAACCTGCATCCTGCATATCCCGGTAGATCCGATCAACTCCTTCACCGAACTCCTTCACCAGATCATATTCATTGAGAAACTCAACGATCTTTGGGTTGCGGGAAAAATGGAATTCACGGATGTTATTGATGCGTACAAGCCCCGGCAGTATTCCCGGACTTTCCACAACGAAATGATCATCGAACATTTTGATCTGGATATCGGTTCCTTTGATACTGTAATCACGGTGAGCGACCGCATTTACGATGAGTTCTGTCCAGCAGAATTCCGGATATTCCGGTGTTGTCTGAAAGATCGCACCCGGGCTGAGCTTTGTATATTCCCGGATCTGCGTCTGGACAAATGCGGCGGAATCCCGTACCTGATCGAGGATCCGACCGGAAAACTTTCTGTCTTTGATGACATTCATCCGATCGCCGACTTCGGCAGTCCTTCCATCATAACGGACAAAACGGACACGAGCCCGCGGGAAAAAGCGCTGCGGATCTTTTCCGAACAACAGGATCGCAGCACCGGAAACCTTATCTTCGCCTTTTACTGTCGTAATGAAATCATTATTATGCCGGAGATAAAATTCAGCATCGCCTTTGTTGTAACCGATCTTCTCACAATATTGTGTTACAAAATCCAAATCAATATCTGCAGCAGAAGCCCCATAAACCGGCTGATCTTCAAAATATTTTACGCCCCTGGCATAAACCATTTGCAGACGCTGTTCAAAGTTCAGCTTTTTACTTTTATCGCCAACCCGCAGGTAGACATCGTCAGCCTGATTGGCAATCACCTGATTGCTCGGGAAAATACGCATACGCAAAATATGGTTCGGATTTCCATCCTTATCGATAACTTCTATTGGTTCATTTTCAACCTGTACAGATGGAATACAGTAATCGTACGGAACGCGCAGCAGTTCATTCAGATTTTTTTCAAAATCATCTATCCCGGTGATCGTACCATCATCTTCGATCCCGATCGCCAGCCATCCTCCGTCCGCATTCGCCATTGCGGCCACAGATACCGAAAAATCCTTTGCGTGTATTCGTGCGGATTTTCGATCCATGATCTGCTTTTCTGTGCTGTATTGTAAGTCATGTATAGAATTCGGATCAAACATAACGTTTTTCTTTCCCTTTATTAAATGTTAGTAGAAAAAAACTGATTTGTCAATCTGTTCCGGACAGTTTCTGCCGGACTTCATATGCCTTCTTTTTTTACAAATATTAATTGCGCAAGGGAACATAATTAGATTTTAAGTCCCTTGACAAACAGATTTTTCGCATTTTATCAAGGATGGAGATCATGTATATTCAGCGTGTTGTTGAAGAGACGATTCAGAAAACAACAAAAATGTTCCCGGTGTTACTTGTAACCGGTCCGCGTCAGGTCGGAAAAACAACATAGCTTCAGCGTCTGATGGAACCGGAAAGAAAGAAAATATATATAACGCCGGATGATCCGGATGTCCAGACCACATACATTTTTTTATAAAAATATGGTAAAATTGTTCGTATTAGCTATCGAATTTCATTATCTCGAGAGGAATTTTTATGATAAATTCTTACGCGGACCTAAAACGCTACATGGAAGCCGACAAAATCGCTCTTTTGAGAAAAGACAAACATCCAAAATTTACTGATCTTGTGTGGAAATATGAAATTGCTTTACGAAAAAATGAATATTACAATAATTGTCCGGATGCCGGATGGGTGTTTCACGGTATTCTTTTGAAATATTGGACAATGAAACGATTATTATTAGCATTGATTTGTGGCTTTACAATAGAAATTAACTGTATTGATGAAGGCTTATCTATTCCGCACCGCGGAACTATAATAATTAATCAAAACGCTCGGATTGGTAAAAATTTGAGGATTCATGCCTGCACAAATATTGGAATAAACAATGGGGTACCAAAGATAGGAGACAATTGTTATATCGGCCCGGGCGCAAAAATATATGGTCCTATAACAATCGGAAACGGTGTCGCAATTGGTGCAAACTCAGTAGTGAATCGAAGCTTTGAGATGGACAATGTGACAATTGCAGGTATACCAGCAAGAATCGTATCAAATAAGGGATCTGAAGGATTACGGAAGCAATGATTCAAAAATGAATGGCAAAAATTGTGGCACTGAGTAAAAAATCATTAATTTGTGATATCAAATATTCACTTAGTTCGATAAAATCCGGAAGATTTCCTCAGTTTTCTTGTTTCAAAAAGAGGCTGAATTATTTCCTGCCGGACAAATCTATCAGATTTGATTCCTAAATATTCCTGGATCTCAGGTTTCGTCCGGGAAATCGTGCAAAAATCGAGGACTCTCTTCAATTTATCAGCCCCTTCACCGGCTTGGTCACCAACTTGACCATTATTTCGGTTATCTGCAGCCAGACTGTCCCGGGTAGCATTTTCGATGCCCCGGGTCTTGTTTTTCAGTGCGGCATAAAGCATAAACCCGGAATGTTTATACTCAGGGGCGGGAAAACCGGCAGCCCGCATATCCCGGTAGATACTATCAACTCCTTCGCCAAGTCAAAATCATTGAGAAAATCAACGATCTTTGGATCACGGGAAAAATGAAATTCACGGATGTTATTGACCCGAACCAGTCCCGGCAGCAGTTCATTCAGATTTTTTAAAAATCATCTATCCCGGTGATCGTACCATCATCTTCGATCCCGATCGCCAGCCATCCTCCGTCCGCATTCGCCATTGCGGCCACAGATACCGAAAAATCCTTTGCGTGTATTCGTGCGGATTTTCGATCCATGATCTGCTTTTCTGTGCTGTATTGTAAGTCATGTATAGAATTCGGATCAAACATAACGTTTTTCTTTCCCTTTATTAAATGTTAGTAGAAAAAAACTGATTTGTCAATCTGTTCCGGACAGTTTCTGCCGGACTTCACATGCCGTTTTTTTGAAATAATTGACCGTTCAACCGCTTAAGGAACCATTAATCAAAATATAAGTCCCTTGACAAAACGAAATTTTCTGTCTAAAATAAAATCATATTTTATTTTAGACGGTTTTTTCACGTTTTATCAAGGATGGAGACCATGTATATTCAGCGTGCTGTTGAAGAAACGATTCAGAAAACAACAAAAATGTTCCCGGTGTTACTCGTAACCGGTCCGCGTCAGGTCGGAAAAACAACATTACTTCAGCGTCTTATGGAACCGGAAAGAAAATATGTAACGCTGGATGATCCGGATATCCGTTTCCTGGCGAAAACGGATCCAGCGCTGTTTATGCAGCGTTATACGCCTCCGGTTTTGATTGACGAGATCCAATACGCGACTGAACTGCTTCCATATATAAAAATGAATGTTGACCGATCAAAACGCAAAGGAGATTACTGGATCACGGGTTCTCAGGTTTTTCGTTTAATGAAAGGCGTCAGTGAAAGCCTCGCGGGACGAGTCGGCATCATTAACCTGCCGGGACTTTCCAGCGCGGAGATCTATAACTATGAAAGCATTCCATTTCGGACAAAGCCTGAAAATCTGATTTCCCGGGCCGAAAAGATCCGTCCGAGAGAATTAAACGAAACCTATCAGCGGATCTTCCGCGGTTCCATGCCGGAACTTTGGGCTGAACCCGGTATAGACTGGGAGACATATTACCGTTCCTATGTTGATACCTATCTGCAGCGTGATATTCATGATCTGACACAAGTGGCCGATGAAATGCGGTTTTTCAATTTTATGACTACTGTCGCCGCCCATACGTCCAGGCCTGTAGTCTATGAAGAACTGGCCTCCGCCGTCGGGATCACATCTCCCACAGCGAAAAAATGGCTGTCTATACTGGTATCATCTAATATCATCGCACTTGTTCAGCCTTATCACAACAATATCCTGAAGCGGGTCGTGAAAATGCCGCTGATCCACTTTCTGGATACGGGTTTGGCAGCTTATCTTTTACGCTGGGGAAACCCGGAAGCCCTTGAAAAAGGCGCGATGTCCGGACAGTTTTTTGAAAGCTTTGTGTTTTCCGAAATCTACAAAAGCTATCTGAACGCAGGAAAAGAGCCCCCGATTTACTATTACCGGGATAAGGATCAAAAGGAAATCGATCTGCTGCTTTATGAAAACGGAACGATATCCCCTGTTGAAATAAAAAAGGCAGTTTCTCCGGCGAGAGACGCCGCGAAAAACTTCCGTGTTTTGGAGCCATTGGAGAGTCCGGAAAGATTTGAAGGGATCAGCGAATTAAAAGTCAATATCGGAAACGGGGGCGTGATCTGTATGTCAGGAAACCTCCTGCCGATAGACCGGAAGAATTACCTGATCCCTGCCTGGATCATCTGAAAAAGGCAGAGATGAAAATATCTTATGATAGATATATATGAAAGGAGTTACTATGGAAAAAAAGATAATGGATGATTATATAAAAGAATTCATGGTCAAAAACAAAAAACCTCAGGATACAAATACCATGGCAAATCTGTTTACTGGAAAACGGAAATATTCGTTTATTTTTCAGCGTGCTTACGAAGACCCTGACTGTCTGGAGGTTAATTTTCGTAACTCTGTCATGAGCATTCGAAACGAGAACGGTAAAGATGCGGCAATTCGGGTTTACAAGCATTTTTACGAATTTCTCAAAGAGAAAGGAATATCAGCTAAAGTTGAGTTCCCACCGTCAGACAATATTGGGCGTTATCTATATATCGCAAAGTTTTTACATGATTCCGATCAGAAGATAGATGATCTGCCTGACAAGCTCTGGTTTAGCAAAAGAGCAATTGAAGATTACATTACAAAACTCAGGGGCCTTGATTATGATCCTTTAGAAATTTGCGGCAAAATATTTAAAATACCGGAAACAAAACGCAGTAAAAAAAGAATTTATTCAGCATCCACTGTCCATCCTCTGTTACTGACACTTAATTTGACTCAGGTTATTGTTATGCTCAAAGGACTAAAGAAAATGAGTGAAAATCGTCTGTATGCAGAATACGCAAGGACAGCCGCGGCGGATATTTGGGAACAGCTGTCGGATTACGCAAAAAACAGGATTCGTTATGTTTTGAGTGAACGTCTGCCGGAAGATCTCACTTGGTACGAAAACCTTGAAAAATCAAATAACAACCTGTTTTCTTCAGAACAAGACTGCAGTGATGACCATGATGTTATTCTTTACTGTGGAAAAAACGAGAAAAGTTTCTATTTAGAAATGCAGGATGGTGATAAAACACAACACTATTACGATTGCATCTTGATTTCATGGCCAAATGATTCAGACATTTTTACAATTAGGTGTGAGCAGGGAGAAAAAACACTATCTATCAAAAATATTATCAGAAATTCTTATCCTAAGAAAGGACTTCTGTAAAAATTTGAAGCTGGGCTTCATAGATTTTTTATCTTCTTATCGATAGAATAGAGAAAAAACGAAAGGAGATAAAAACTATGAAAAACACGTTTATGGATGGAATCAAGAATAACGAATTTGGACCCGGGGTCTGGGGGCCGCAGGTATGGAAACTTCGTCAGGATTTCTATGAATTGATCGATGGGAATGTCCCGGAAGAGGATGCAGAAGCGTATGTACGCCGTCTGATGGAACAGCCGCGCTATTTCGGAGATGACAAAAAGGCTCTTCTCTGGGCGATGGGCGAGCCTACTGAAATGCCATCCGACGGTTTTGAGGAATTTGTATGTCAGCCAACCTTTCTGGCAACCGGCATCATTGTTTACGCTGTCCAACACTATGACGCTGTCAGAAACATTCCCGGTCTTTTCCCATTCCTGCACGACGCGCTTACCGGCTGTTTGTGGAGCGGTTTCGGCGGCCACGGTTACGAATATGTGGAAGGCCTGCTTGATACCATGAGCATCTTCGCCGACTGTAACATGGGAGCTTTCCTTGATGCGTATCCGAAGCTGAACACGGAATTTACGGAAGCTTTCGAATCAGCAGTAAAGTACATCGAAGAAGAGCTCTGCACCGGAAAAGAAATAAATGAATGGAACAATGCCACATATGAAAGCAAGGCAGTTCCGCTGCTTATGAAACTGAAGCCCTTATTACAGCAGCAGCTGCTGTTCGTCTACGGGACACTGATGCGCGGCGGGTATGCGGAAGGTCATCTTTCCGACTGCACCTACATCGGCAAAGCGATTCTGAAAGATTACGCGATGTATGATCTCGGAAACTTCCCGGGAATTGTCTCAAAAAACAGCGAATGGGTGGAAGGCGAGCTTTACATCATCCATGGGAATGCCTTTGACAGGATGGATCGTTATGAAGGAGAAGGAACCCTTTACCGGCGGGAGATCGTAACCGTGGAAAGCAGCTCCGGTCTGCGGCAGGCGTGGGCATACATTTACCTCGATGAACCGGAAGGAAAGGTCATGCGTGAACCCTGGATAAAGAATGAGGACGATGTTGTCTGGTATGCCGTGTACGGCTCCAGCTTGAGCAAAAAACGATTTCTGTGTTATATAGAAAGCGGCACTTGCAGAGAAAATGGGAAAAGTTACCCCGGCTGCAAAAATAATAAACTCATTTCGCATAAAGAGGATCATGCCTGGTACCCCGGCAGGATGTATTTCGGCAATAACAGTGGAAGCTGGAATAACAAGGGAGTTGCTTTTTACGACCCGAATGGATACGGTAAAACCTTCA
>DAIMGK010000034.1:0-33408 GCA_036723985.1 Flexilinea sp. | reverse complement strand
AGATCTTCCTCTGTGATTCTGTATCCTCGTTGCATTTACTTTTGCAACCCAGGACTATACCTAAATAACCAAAAAATAACGGGCAAACCTTGACATCCGTGTAATTCGTGTAAAATTGAGTTACAAACTAATATTTTGAACCATGAAACGTAGAATTAAGGAGTAGTACAATGTTTCATACAATCATCTTAGCTGGTAATGTTGGTAAAGACCCCGAAATGCGATATACCCCTTCCGGCGCGGCAGTGACCTCTTTCAGTGTTGCTTCCAGCCGGGTTTTTAAATCACAGGGTCAGAACGTCAAAGAAACGATCTGGTTCCGTGTGACTTGTTGGGGAAGACTGGCAGACTTTTCAAACAATTATGTGAAAAAAGGCCAGAAGGTCCTTGTGGAAGGGCGCCTTGTTGCTGATCAGGCAGGAAACCCGCGCACATTTACCCGAAATGACGGAACACCCGGAGCTTCTTTCGAAATTACAGCCACAAACCTGCAGCTGTTAAGCAGCAGAAACGAAATGGACGGCGGTTTCAACAATAACGGCAATTCTGCCGGAACGGCCTATTCCAATACCGGATACAACAATACCGGATATTCCGGCGGCGACATGGGTCCCGGCGGCAATTACGACATGGATCCCGAAAGCGACGACATCCCGTTCTAAAGAGTATCTATGACAAAGATCACTGAAATTGCTGAAGCCGCTCATCGGGATTTTGAAGCACGTACACTGGCACGGGATGGCGCACTGACGCGGTCCCGTGCACTGATCCGGCATTCCGCGAACGCGATCCGCGCGATCCATCGCGGTGAATCCGAGCTGGCACATGAGCATCTGGCGGAAGGGCGCAAGCTTGTTGACGATATGAAGTCCGACCTTGCAAATTATCCGGACCTCTACTACGCGGGCTATACGCAGGACGCGATAAAGGAGTTTTGCGAAGCGACCCTGACTACTGCCTACATCGAAAACCGGGAGATCCCCACACCGGAGGAAATGGGTGTCGTGACATCCACCTACCTCCGCGGCCTGGCAGAAACACCGGGCGAACTGCGGCGCCGGACGATGGATATCCTGCGTATGGGATATTCGGATGAGGCGGAACGGCTGCTGGCGCAAATGGATGAGATCTATTCCATCCTCGTGACTATGGATTATCCGGACGCCGTCACCAACGGCCTGCGCCGTCAGACCGACCTGCTGCGGGGGATCGTTGAACGGACCCGCGCCGACCTGACGCTGAGCCTGCGGGAGGATAAGCTGAAAGAGCTGCTCTCCAGGGCAATCGAAACTTTTTCAAAAGAGTAGATCCAAACCACCGGCTCCGCCGGTGGTTTTCTTATCGGTTTTCCCGGGGACCGTCCCATGATGGGACAGTCCCCATTTTCATGGCAGGACGGTAAAATATACATTAAAATAGTAAAAAAGACATCGGAGGAATAAAATGCAGCTTCCCTATGGATTATGGAACGGAAAAATCGACCCGGACCTGGTGGCGAACCGCGGACGGGTCAGTACATTGAAATGGAACAGCGGCGGCAGCGGACTGACATTTACCGCGAAAAGCACCCTGTACCAAAAAATTAATGGACAGCCGGTGGAAGCTGTTCAGCTCGGCATGCCGGTTTACGGCAGCGTCGGTTACGGCGGCGGAGACTTTGATGTGCACGGAGATCTGACCGTATTTTGTTCCGGGAACGACGGGCTGTTCCGTCTTTTACCCGACAGCGGCCGTGCCATACCGCTGACCAACGACCGTTTTGACCGCTCCACCCCGGCCATCAGCCCCAACGGGAAATACACCGCCTATGTCACCAGTGACGGCATTCATGACCAGATCGCGCTGCTGGAACTGGAAAACTACAGCTGGCCCCGCCTTTGGATCCGGGGAGCGGATTTTTATATGCAGCCTGAATGGAGTCCGGACGGGAAGCATTTTGCCTGGGCGGAGTGGGATCATCCTCAAATGCCCTGGAGCGGTTCCCGTGTGATGCTTGCCGAATTTGATCCCGAAAGTATGGATATCCGCTCAATACGATGCATCGCGGGAGGACAGGAAAAACCCGCCTCACAGCCGCACTTTTCACCGGACGGAAGACAGCTTGCTTACGTTGAGACCCAGGAGGAGTGGGATGACCTGATCTGCTTTGATCCCGAAAGCGGGAAAAAACGCACGGTCATCAAGGGGAGCGGATTCTCCCTGGCAGACCCGGCATTCACACAGGGAAACCGTTCCTACAGCTGGTTCGCCGACAGCTGCCGCATTGCCTATACCCGTATCCGCGGCACAAAAAGCGAGATTTGGGTGGTCGATACGGAAAACGGAATGGAACAGAAGATATCACCGGATCATCTGACAGCATTCGAACAGGTATGTGTTTCGGAAGAGGGAGAAGTCGCGGCGATCGCTGCCGGGCCGCTGGATTTTTCCCAGGTGATCATCATGCGGCGGGACGGTTTTGAAGTTGTCTTCCGTGTCAATGATACCCGTCTGGACGCGTCCTTCATTTCTCTCCCGCGGGAGATCAGCTGGAAAACGGTACACGGAAGCACCGTACACGGTCTGTATTACCCGCCCTGCAATCCGGATTACGGCTGGCACGGCGCACCGCCGGCCATCGTATATGTCCATGGCGGCCCTACCGGCAAGGCGGATCAGAGATTTTCGGCGGAGACCGCTTATTTCTGCTCCCTGGGATATGCCTATGTCTGCCTGAACTACCGGGGCAGCGCCGGATACGGACGGTCCTATCTGGAAAGCCTCAACGGACACTGGGGCGAATATGATACCGAGGATGCCGTGACACTGGCGGAATTCCTGGCAGAAAAGAAACTGGCGGATCCGAAACGAATGCTGATCACCGGCGGCAGCGCCGGCGGTTTCACGGTCCTGAATGCCCTCACACAGTACCCGAAGGCTTACTCGGCGGGAGCCTCTCTTTACGGCGTATCCGACCTGTTCGGACTGGCGAAGAGTACCTGGAAGCTGGAGCTGCACTATACCGAAAGCCTGACGGGGACACTGCCGGAGGCCGAAAAGAAGTATTATGACTGGTCCCCGCTCTATCACGCGGAGAAAATCTGCGTCCCGCTGGCGGTCTTCCAGGGGAACAAAGATGTCGTCGTCCCGAAGGAACAATCCGAAGGCCTGCTGAGCCGTCTGAAGGTTCCGCATGTCTTCAGGCTCTACGAAGGCGAAGGCCACGGTTTCCGCAAGCCGGAGAACATCCGCGACTACCTGCTGACCTTCCACGCCTTCATGCAGCAGTACCTTTAGAGCAGAGTTCAGAGTTCAGAGTTTAGATCGGGGACGGTTATCATGAGGCGCTGTGCCGCCGAATGGAACCGTCCTCCAGCCGGATGGAGAATTGATCAGTCCTTCCTTAGTTCAGAGTTCAGATACGGGACTGTCACCGGAGACTCAGGTCTGAGTCGGAGGGGACAATCATAGTTCATAGTTGGGAGTTGGGAGTTGAGATGAGGAAGAATTCACGGAAGATCACAGTCGGAATACTTATCCTGATCGGAGTGCTGTATTTCCTCATATTGATCCCCGCAAACCTGACCGGCTCGGAAACGGCGGAGATGCTGGAGATCTTCGAGGTAGATGAATACGCGCAATACCCGCATGTGATCCGTATGCTGACGCCGGGATCCGACACTTATCAGACGCTGCGCAATTTCTTTATCTATCTGCATTATTACTACGGGTTTCCCTTCTATTTCTGGTCCGCGATTTCCATCCTGCCGCTGAAACTGTTCAGCCCCGCCTGGCCGGAAAACACCCGGACGATCGTCTGCGTGCTCCGGCAGATGCTCAGCGTGCTGCCGATGATCCTGTCTGCCGGTCTGCTGACATGGATCACTACAAAGTTCAAAAGCTTATGGCTTTCCGTCCTGACAGATGTCCTGCTTCTGACCATGCCGGCGGTATTGAAGAACGATTTCTGGTGGCATCCGGACAGCCTCACGCTCCTTTTTCTCAGTCTTACGTTTTTCTTTCTGGACCGGGATCAGCTGCGCTGCGGGAAAAATTTTCTGGCGGCAGCTGCTGCCTGCGGAGCTGCCGTCGGAACAAAGTACCTCGGGTTTTACTTTGCCCTTGCCATCCCCGCCTATCTGGTCTGCTGCTGTCTCAGGGGGACGATCAGCACCCGCGAGCTGTTCACAAAAGCCACGCTGTTTGTGGCGGTGATGGCGGCTTTTATCCTGATCTCAGATCCCCTGCTGCTTCTTCCCCAGGAACGGGCGGAGATCATCGGTATCATGAAGCAGCAGGCAGAACTCAGCGGCACGGGGATTTTCCTGCGCTATGAAAACAGTTTTCTGGAAAACGGCAGGCTTCCCGCCTGGCTGACCGGGAATTACCTTTCCCTTCCCATACTGATCCTCTCCCTGCTGGGGCTGCTTTCCGGCGTCTTTTCCAAAGAGATCCGGCGGCAGACGATGGCGATCGTATTCCTCTGTTATCTCGCGGCGGCCTGTGCCGTCAATCTGAACGCCGCCGCCAGCCGGCTGCATTATTTTCTGCCGGTCATCCTGCCCCTCGCGGTCTGGTTCCCTGCGCTGGCTGATGCGGTTCCGCACCGAGCGAAGAAGATCGCGGCAGCGGCGGTCATCGTCCTGCTGGCTGTGCAGACAGGGATAAACCTGAAGACCTGCCGGAATCTGCTGGATATGCAGCTGCACCGGGAAGAAAATTCCGCCTCTATCGCGCTTTATAAAACACTTGAAAGCGATTATCTGCCCCTTCCCGAAGTTCCCGACGAGCGGATGACCCGCATCTATCGCGACTGGAAAGTCTATTTCCCCGAACAGGAGGGATACGCTGTCAAAACCGACTGGGACCTCGCCTCTTTTCCGCTGATCGAAGACTGGCATCCGGACCTGATCCTCCTGGAAAAGGAAAACATCCGGGCTTATTCTTCTGCGGACATCCTGGAGCAGGCTGTCAATACGGATAAGATGAAGGATACAGTGTCATTTTACGGTGCCGCGGCGGAAAAACAACTGCCGGGATATGAATTTCTCTTCGAGAACAGCTTCGGCGCTGTCTTCCGGAAGGAACTGCCATGAGCGAAAAGATCCGTCTGACATCTCAGGTAAGGGCTGCGCTGCCGGATATGGACAGGGAAGATGCCATCCGGTTCTGCCCGAAATGCGGCAGGAAGATATCCCCTGACCGGCGGCTGTGTCCTTTCTGCGAAAACACCGGAGAGATACCCAGGCCAAAACTTCCGCGTAAACAAAAGGTGCTGATGATCTGCGGGATCGTCTTCTTCATGCTGCTTCTGCTGCTGGCAACGGACCTCTACATCCTGAGATCCGGACCGGTGGATGTAAGTGATCAGCGGCCCGCGGTCAGTGATCAGGCGGCAGCAGGCAGCAGACAGGATCCTGCAGCAAATGATCCGGCTGTTTCTGTGCCGCGCGGAACGACTGTTCCGGTCGTTGTGATAGATTAATCATCAGGTGTCAGGAATCAGAGAAAATTTTCACAATAAATAATGATAAATGTCATTATTTCCCCGTTATTTTTTTTATCTGTTATATAAAAACAGCACATTAAGTGTTATTAATGTGTTATATTATAGATGCGAGGTTTTCAGGAGGGGGAAAGATGAAAGTCTCAGGTCATCAAAGACCATAAAATTATAAGGGCGCCGACGGCGCCCTGTTTTTTTTCTGTCCGGACCGGCTGTCAGCCCGTCCGGCTCTTCCATCGGAATTATTTCCGATAGTAACCTCCGGCGTTGACCGGACTGAAATCATCTTCCGTGATAAAGGCTTCCGGATCGATCTCCTCAATGATCCGCCGTACTTCCCTTACCTGTTTCCGTTTGACATTGGTTTTAATGACAGCCACATAACCGTCCATGCCATGGCCGACCATTTCGGTCACACCGAAGCCTTTTTCCCGCAGCCCTTCTGCGATTTTCCTGCCGTTGGTTTTGGAAATGACATTGATCTCCCTGTAACCGATCGCCAGGCGTTCTTCGATACGCATCCCAAGAATATTTCCCGTCGCGTATCCGCAGGCATAGCAGAAGATCGTAAAGGGATGGTTTTTTCCGGTAAGGACGCTGCTGATAGCCACGATATAGATCGTATTTGTGATGATACCGAGGATCCAGACGATGAGCCGTCTTCCCCGGACGACAAACAGCATGCGGAGCGTATCCAGCGTCATGTCGACTACACGCAGCGCAAAAATCATGAGTCCTCCCATGAGGACATCAGGTGTAATTGAACTAAATAAGCTTTGCATAATTCAAACTCTTCTTTCTTTATTCCTTCAAAACTGCCCGCAGGCAGGATTTTTCATTTTCATTAACGGCATGCGGATCGTATTGTTCCGTGTTTAACAGTTCTTTTGAAAGTCATTCTTTACTGACCGATCTGCAGCCTGTAAAAGGGTGACGGTTCCATCCTTCGGATCGTAACTGTCCCCGTCAGCGGGTTCTGAACAGTTGCCCCGGATTTATGAAAACAGCCGGGATATATGTTCCCGGCTGTTGTGATCATTTTGTTTTATTGCCCTTATTTCTCTTCGATCGCGGGAATATACATCTGGCGAACATAATCGCCCACCATTCTCCGGGTGCAGAACATCGGGGAGAGGGTGCGGATCGCGTTCTTGAACATGACCATCCAATCAGCGGAGGGCGCCGCGTGATCCGGGCGGTTGTAATAGGTCGGGATGATCTCATTTTCCAGCGTTTCATACAGGCTCAGCGCGTCCGCGTCGTCCTGCTGATCGTTGGATTCATATTCATCTTCCGTGCCGATGGCCCAGCCGTTTTTACCGTTGTAGCCTTCAGCCCACCAGCCGTCGAGAACAGAGAAGTTCAGACAGCCGTTCATGGCAGCCTTCATTCCGGAAGTACCGGAAGCCTCATTGGGGCGGCGCGGGGTGTTCATCCAGACATCAACGCCCTGGACGAGGTGACGGGCAATATCCATGTTATAGTCTTCCAGGAAGACCATGCGTCCGCCGGTGCGGTGATCCTTGATAGCGCGGTAGAGCTGCTGGACGATCAGCTTTCCGGGTTCATCAGCCGGGTGAGCCTTACCGGAGAAGATGATCTGTACCGGGCGATCCGTATCATTGAGGAGGCGGATCAGGCGCTCGTAGTCGCGAAGGATCAGGTAACCGCGTTTGTAGGTCGGGAAGCGGCGGGCAAAACCGATGGTCAGGGCATCCGGTTCCAGCAGGACACCGCCGGCAACGATCTGCACCGGGTGAACGGAGCCGGTCAGCCAGGCTTTGCGGGCAGCGCGGGTGATGTAATTGCTCAGCATGCGCTTCTGATGGCGGCGGACATCCCAAAGGACGGAATCCGGGATCGTATCGATCTTTTCCCAGTTCTTCGGGTCATCCGGATTGATGCGCCAATCTTCGCCCAGATATTCATCAAAGACCAGACCCATGCGGCGGGAAAGCCAGCTGAAGGAATGGACGCCGTTGGTAATATGGCTGATCGGCATATCTTCAACTTTCTTATCCGGCCACAGGAAATGCCACATTTTGCGGGAAACGACACCATGAAGCGCGGAAACACCGTTGCAGTGCGCGGAAAGCTTCAGAGCCAGGATCGGCATCGTAAACTGATCACCCCAGGTCGTGGTTTCCTTCGCGAGTTCAATGAAGAGGTCACGGTTCATCCCCAGCTTTTCCCACATCGGAGCGAAATATTTTTCCATGAGCCATACCGGGAAGCGGTCATTGCCTGCCGGAACGGGGGTGTGGGTCGTAAAGACGTCGCTCTTGCGGACGACAGACACAGCTTCTTCAAAACTCATGCCTTTTTCCACCAGTTCGCGGCAGCGTTCCAGGGAAAGGAATGCCGCGTGGCCTTCATTCATGTGCCAGACCGCCGGGTCGATCCCCAGGACACGCATGGCGCGGACACCGCCGATACCCAGCAGGATCTCCTGAGAGATGCGGGTCTCAAGGTCTGAGGTGTAAAGCTTCGCGGTCAGCTGCTGGTCATAGGAGCTGTTTTCATCAATAGCCGTATCGAGAAGATAAAGGGCAATGCGTCCGACCTGCATCTTCCAGATCTGGGCATATATCCGGCGTCCGGGAAGGTCCACATAGACCATAGCCTTTTTCCCGTCTTCATCATACAGCGGGATGATCGGCATCTTTTTGAAATCAAGGAAGAAGTTGGATGTTTCCTGCCAGCCGTCTTCGCTGATCTTCTGGACAAAATAACCCTGGTTGTAAATAAAACCGATGGCGTTGAGCGGAAGGCCCATGTCGCTGGATTCTTTCAGGTGATCACCGGCGAGGATACCCAGGCCGCCCGCGTAAGCCGGGATGGATTCATGAAGGCCGAATTCAAACGACAGGTAAGCGATGGACTTGTCTGTATGCTGGGGATAATTCCGGCTAAACCAGGTCTCTTTCTGGTTCATATAGGCATCAAAGGCTTCCATGACCTTACTGTATGCCTTCACATATTTTTCATCACTGGCTGCCTTCTTCAGCATCGGCATTGAAACCTGCTGCAGCATCGCGACCGGGTTGTGACCTACCTGATCCCAAAGCATCTGGTTCAGGTTTTTATACAGGTTGATCGCATCCGGATTCCAGGCCCACCAAAGATTATAAGCCAGCTCATTCAAACGTCCGATCTGCTCCGGCAGTTCAGCGTTCGCAGTCGGAATTTTTTCAAAAATTTTGTTTTGCATTCGATTTTTTTCCTTTTCCTGATCCGTTACGAATCAGCCAATTAATGCGCTTTCAGCCACATTTTACTACTATATATCTTACTTGATTAATGATTTTCGTCATGAAAAATATGACATTTGTCAGGGGAACGTTACAGTTCACGGGGCGTGGGAAAGCGGGGGCAGTTCGCGGTGTCCCCACTGTCCCACGCGCCGATGATCGTTATTTCGGTAATGAATATGGAATGGCTTTATCGTGCGGGATGTTATCCGCTGCTGAACGGCGGGCGATGAGAAATAAATGCCGGTGCGGGATGATCCCTGATATATCTTCCGGTCAGACAGCGGCGGATTTCAAGTATAATTAAGAAGGACATGTGAGAAGGTCACATGACATGGAAAATTGTACCTGTTCAGAACTCTGTTCTCCGCGTACGGAGCGAGTAAGCGGAGACAATTCTGTTGACTTGCGCTTTACAGACGTAATTTGTCATGAACATACCTTTTTTCGAGGATGCCGCGAGTCAGCGAAAACCGTCCCCCTGACTTCTTCTGAAACAGATACAAAACATTTATCAAAAAAGGATGGTTATCGGGATATGAACTGGAAAAACCTTGATTCTATCGCAGCATATCAGAAATTGATCGAACTCAAAGGGCATGTGAACCTTCAGGAAGCCATGTCCGGTGAAAACGGAGCGGAACGGACAGCGAAATATAACGTTCCCATGGCAGCGGGCCTGAACTATTACTACGCGGCCAAGCAGGTGGATGAGAAAGTGCTGGACGCGCTGCAGGCACTGGCGGATGAGACGGAGCTGTCCGATAAGTTTGAAGCGCTTTACAACGGTGAAGTGATCAACACCGGAGAAAAACGCCTGGTCCTGCATCACCTGACCCGGGGACAGCTGGGCAATACGGTAATTGCCGACGGTGTGGACAAACGGGCATTTTACCTGAACGAGCAGAAGAAGGCTGCCGAGTTCGCAGACAAAGTACACGCGGGGGAAATCACCAATGAAAAGGGTGAGACCTTTACCACCGTCGTACAGATCGGCATCGGCGGCAGCGACCTGGGGCCCCGCGCGATGTACCTGGCGCTGGAAAACTGGGCAAAAGCCACTGGCCATTTCCATATGGAAGCCCGCTTCATCAGCAATGTAGATCCGGATGATGCCGCTTCGGTCATCAAGAGCATCGACCTGTCCCGATCCCTGTTTGTCCTGGTTTCCAAATCCGGCACTACACTTGAAACACTGACCAACGAATCCTTTGTGAAAGACGCGCTGGTCAAAGCCGGCCTGGATCCCTCCCGGCATATGGCTGCCGTCACCAGTGAAACATCCCCTTTGGCAAAAAGTTCCGATTATCTGGCAGCTTTCTTCATGGATGACTATATCGGCGGACGTTATTCGTCCACATCCTGCGTCGGCGGCGCGGTGCTCTCCCTTGCCTTCGATCCGGAAGTGTTCGAACGTTTCCTCGCCGGCGCCGCAGAGGAAGACAAACTGTCCGTGAACCCGGACATCCGCAGGAATCCCGCCATGCTGGACGCGCTCATCGGCGTATATGAACGGAATGTTCAGGGATATCCCTCCACAGCCGTCCTGCCGTACTCACAGGCGCTCAGCCGCTTCCCCGCCCACCTTCAGCAGCTGGACATGGAATCCAACGGCAAATCGGTGAACCGTTTCGGCGAGCCTGTGGATTACGTGACGGGACCGGTTATTTTCGGTGAGCCCGGGACCAACGGACAGCATTCGTTCTATCAGCTGCTGCATCAGGGTACCGATATCATTCCCATGCAGTTTGTGGGCTTCAAACAGAACCAGTCCGGCATGGATGTCCTGATCCAGGGCTCTTCCAGCCAGCAGAAGCTCGGCGCCAACGTAGCCGCCCAGATCATGGCTTTTGCCTGCGGGAAGAAAGATGAAAACCATAATAAGAACTTCGCGGGCGGGCGTCCCTCCAGCATCGTGATCGGTGACCAGCTGACACCGGAAGCCCTTGGCGCGCTGCTTTCCCACTTTGAAAACAAAGTCATGTTCCAGGGGTTCGTCTGGAATCTGAACAGCTTCGACCAGGAAGGCGTCCAGCTGGGGAAGGTCCTCGCCAAACGCGTCCTTGCCCATGATACCGACGGCGCCCTCCGCGCCTTCAGCGAGCTTCTTGGTATCTGAGGAAACACTTATTATTCATAAGAAACGCGGACGGTTCTCCCGAGGCGAATGCCGAGGGGAACCGTCCTCTTGTTGTTCGGAAAGGCATGCCTGTCGTTTCCGGCCCAACAACAGCATCCGCCCGGCATAAAAATCCATGCCTGACTTTCCATATGCGTGAGGATGATTCCCCCCGGCGGCTAAGCGCCTCGGGATAACCGTTCCCGGGCGTCTTCGGGTACAGGCTACGGTCGAAATCACTTACAAGAAATCGTTTCCCGATTCTTATTGTAAAATTATAACAACTGTCCGGCCCTGTTTTCTCAGCACAGTAATTCCGGGTACGGACACAGGAAAATTTCCATAACTATGCAGCCGGCTTACCGCCGGATCCGGCAGGAAAGAACATATGATCAGAACGATTTTATTTGATCTGGACGGCACATTGCTGCCGATGGACCAGGAAAAATTCACAAAGGTTTACTTCGGGAAACTCGGCGAAAGCATGGCTGCGCTCCATGAACCGGAGGCATTGATCAGCGCCGTATGGGGTGGGACCCGGGCGATGCTCAAAAATGACGGGATGAAAACCAACGAAGCCGCATTCTGGGATTACTATGCCGGGATCTTCGGTCCCGCTTCAAGGGAAGAGGAACCTCTTTTCGCTGACTTCTATGAGCGCCGTTTCCGGGAACTGCGGCCTCTTTGCGGTATGGACCCGGCAGCCGGACCGCTGACCGCCGCGCTGGCTGAAGCCGGATATACACTGGCAGCGGCAACCAATCCGGTCTTCCCCATGACCGCCCAGAGACAGCGCCTGTCCTGGACAGGAGCCGACCCGAAAGCTTTCAGCAGGATCACATCCTACGAAAACAGCCGCTTCTGCAAGCCGAATCCGTCCTTCTACACCGAAGTACTCACATATCTGAACGCTGCTCCGGAAGAGACGCTGATGGTGGGCAACGATGTGAAAGAAGACATGGACGCGGCGGCGAAAGCCGGAATAAACGGGTTCCTTGTCACTGCCTGTCTGCTCAACCCGGAAGGCAAAGACATATCGGCCTATCCGCACGGAGATTTCGCGGACCTGAAACGGTACATCACGGACAACGGTTTCCGGAAATTGGCAGACTGATCCCCGCCTATGGACCGTTTTCAGGAACTTTACCGGGAAGACCTTTCCGCATACGGAGATCAGCCTGTTCCCTTCCGCACCCGACGCTTTCTTTACCGGCTGCGGAAAGTACAGACAGAAAAGAACCCATTGCTGCGGAAATGGCAGCATTTCTGTTTCCGCGTCCTCAGTGAAAAGCTCCGCATGGAGATATCTTTCGGCGCGTCCATCGGGAAGGGTCTGCGCCTGGAAGATCCGACTCTGATCACGATCAATTCCAACGCGGTCCTGGGCGAGTACGTTACCCTCGGCAGAAATGTCACCATCGGCAAGCAGAACCGCGGCGCGCTGCAGGGGACCCCGGTCATCGGGAACCATGTCACGATCGGTGCTAACGCGGTGATCGTCGGAAAGATCACCATCGGGGACCATGTGACCATAGCTCCCGACGCTTATGTGAACCGCGACATTCCCGGGAATTCTATCGCTGAAGGGAATCCCTGCAGGATCAGGGCAAAATAAATGCCGGCCGGGACACAGATCCGTAGGAATAAAGAGGGAAAAAATGGACCATTTCCGCACGCAGTATGAAAAGCTTTATGAAGGAGACGACTATTTCTGGGGAACGGAACCCGCGGACTTTCTGGATAAACTGGCCGCGATCCTGCCTCCCGGACCCGGGCTGAAAGTTCTCGATATCGGCTGCGGTGAAGGGAAGGATGCCGTTTATATGGCTCAGATGGGATATGATGTGACCGCTTTTGACCTCACCGGATCCGGGATCCGAAAGACTATACGGCTCGCTGCCGGACGCGGAGTAAAGGTCAACGCGTTCACGGCGGATATCAACGATTTTGAGATCGGGGAACGCTTTGATATCATCTATTCCACCGGGACGGTACAATACCTTGCGGAGGAGAATATCCCCGGATTTTTCATGAAAGTCAAACAAATGACCGCTCCTCACGGGCTCAATTATTTCAATGTATTCGTTGAAAAGCCTTTCCTTGCGCTTCCGCCGGATTGGGATAAGGAAGAAAAGATGTGGAAGACCGGCGCTTTGTTTTCATACTATGCCGACTGGAAGATCCATTGCATCGATGAGGTGATCTTTGAGGATCAAAGCGGCGGTATCCCGCATTTTCACTGCATGGATAAGATACTGGCGGAGAAAACAGTCTTTTGACGTCAAACGTTAGACGCAAGCTGGCGGTTGGTGGTTGACAAGTTGATCCTGAAAAGGCGACAGTTCCATCTTCCTTCATCAGATCGCAGCAGTCCCTATAAGCAAACTTTTATCAGGCGGGACTTTACCCGGATTTGCCATAAAAGCTTTTTCTTTCTTTTCGGAATTCTTGTGATACACTTTTAAGTTATGGAAGAAAGAAGATCTCATTCCAACACCTTCGCAAGGGTGATCTTTATCGTTTTCGGCGGACTGGCCGCCGGGATCTTTTTGTTTTTCGGCGCGGTGATTTTTTATGAAAACAGTTTCCTCGGCAGGATCTACAGAGGCGTATCCATTGATAATGTCGTTGTCGGAGGACTTACGCTTGAGGAAGCAGCCGAAAGGCTGGAACGGGAGATCCGCTATCCTATCGAATCGTCATTCAGATTCACATACGGAGACCGTTCATGGACCGCGAGCCCGCAGGAACTGGGATTCCACCCGCAAACGAATGATATGACCGCCGCGGCTTACCGGATCGGCCGTACCGGCGGACTGCTGGACCAGATCTCCGAAAGGCTTTACGCCCTGCTCCACGGGATAAAGCTCCAACCGGTCTTTCTTTTCGATGAGCGTGTGTCTTTCAATGTCATCACAAAAATGGCTGCGGAGATCGACACGCCGATGGACGATCCATCCATCGTTCTGCAGGGATCCGAAGTCGTGATCGTCCCGGGGAAAAGCGGGCTGCTGCTGGACCGTCAGATGACCATGGCGCAGCTGCGTATCTATGCGCAAAACCTGCAGGCGGCCGAGATCGAACTGCCTGTGATCGTCCTGGAACCGACCGAAGCCAATCTGGGCGAACAGAAACAAGTGCTGGATAACCTGCTGAGCCGGGATTTCACCCTGTACACCAATGACGAGCGGGGGATCCTTCCCGCGGGCAGCATTCCCGCCGAGGTCCTTGCGGGAATGATCGACTTTGAACCGGTCATCACGGATACCAGCCTGAGCATCGAAATGAACCCGAAACCGGATCCATTTTACACACGTCTGCTTGAGATCTCCGGCAGTGTGTACAAGGAAGCCAGAGACGCGAAATTTATCTTTGACAGATCCCGGCTCAGCATTCAGATGATCTCCGCCGGCGAATACGGAAAGGAACTTGATATCGAAGCCTCACTGGAGAATATCGCGAATGCCATCCGCGCCGGCGCGAATTCCGCGGAGGTCGTCCTCAATATCAAAGAACCGCGGCTGAAAGGCAATGAGACCGCCGAAGAACTGGGGATCCGTGAACTGGTCCATACGGAAAACACATATTTCTTTTATTCCGATGATGAACGGATCCAGAATATTCAGGTCGGCGCGGGCAAACTGAACGGCGTCATGATCGCGCCGGGAGAAACCTTCTCCATGGCGGATGCCATCGGAGAAGTCTCCAAAGAAACGGGATACGCGGAATCATCCGTGATCTTCGGTAACGAAACGATCCAGGACGTGGGCGGAGGCCTTTGTCAGGTCTCAACCACCCTTTTCCGGGCTGCTTTCAATTACGGGCTGGAGATCAACGAACGCCATGCCCACGGTTACCGTGTGTACTATTACGAAAGGCTGGCAAACCGTTCGCTGGATCCGGGTCTGGCGGGACTGGACGCGGCAGTTTATCTGCCGGTGCTGGACCTGAAATTCACCAATGATACGCCCTACTGGATCCTGATGGAAACACAGCCGGATCTGAACCTGTTCCAGCTGCAGTGGCGTTTCTACAGTACAGACGTCAACCGTTATGTGGAATATGAAAGCACCGGACTTACCAATGTGGTTCCGGAAGGAGAGCCGGTCTATAACGAGAATCCCAACCTGCCTGCGGGACGGGTCGAACAGGTAGACTGGGGCATTGACGGGGCTGATGTCACGATTTACCGTACTGTTTATCAGGACGGCTATATCCATATCCAGGACCGTTTCGACACCCATTATGAAGCCTGGTCTGATATCTTTGAATACGGACCGGGTACGCCGGGTATGCCGCCAAACAGTCCGGATAATGGTCAAGATTAATGGAGTCGGGCAATGGGTAAAATACAGATACTTCCTGATATCGAAATTGACGAGAACCTGCTGCGTTTTTCCATGGTCCAGGCTGGGGGTCCCGGAGGCCAGAACGTAAACAAAGTCGCAACAGCCGTGCTGCTGCGCTTCCGCTATAAAGAATGCGACGCGCTGAGCAGCGGGATGAAAGAACGTCTGGAGGAGATGTACGCGGGCAGGATCAACAGCCTTGACGACCTGATGATCGTTTCCCGGGAATTCCGTACACAGGATCAGAACCGGACAGCCGCACTGAAACGCCTGGGCGAGATCCTGGAATCGGTCCGGGCTGAACCCACACCGCGGATACCGACCAAAGCGCCGAAGGTTCACAGCGGAGGCGGAGGAGGTCCAACCACCAGACGGGCTGAACCCAAACGCACCCGCTATTTCGACCCTGAGGAATGGGATGAGTAGTCATTAGCTGGCAGTTGGTGGTTGGCGGCAGTCATTAAGTCTGTAGTTATCGGGTGAGAGTGAAAACAGTCGGAGAGGTTTAGAATACGATCGGTCATAATTTTATGAAGAAGATATTGGTTTTGCTTTCTTTTCTTTTTCTCTGCGGGTGTGTGCATCACGGGGATATCAAACGAATACAGCCTTCTGCCGAGCCGGAAAAGTTCATTATGAAAACAGCCATCCCTGGAGACAGGTCTTTGCCGGTTATTGAAATTTCTTCCGGCAGCCCGTGGAGCGAATGCGCGGCGGAAATCGACAGCGAACAGTCTCTTTGGAAAGTTTCCGATCTGGCTCCGGAGGAATTCAGACGCAGGGTGCAGATCACTTATATGATCCAGGACACGGATGCCGAAACAACTTTCATCATCCAGCGCTGTATGAACGGGAAGGTCTATACCTGCCTTGTCAACGAAAAGACGAATTGTGTGGAAAAGCTTGATTTTTCCATGGAACCGAATGACATAATGATAGATATCTGTACCAATCCGGAACTGGAAAACGGGATCCTGACACCCAGGATCAGCGGACGGAACAGCGCTTTTGAATGGATCTGCCGTGATGGGGCTCCCGTCATCACCCGCCAGATCGCCGAACCAGATCCCGCCGGTTACGACAGAGACCTCTGGTCGGAAATACCAAAACCGGAGTAAAATTATTAATCAGAGTTCAGAGTTTCGAGTTGTGACTGCCAGTCATAAACCACTGACCACCGACTACTGACTACTGACCACTAACTAAGGAGGTGTATTATGAATATGGTGGAAATTATTTGTGAAAAGCGCGATAAAGAAAAACTATCCCAGGCGGAAATCGAATTCTTTGTCGAAAACTATACAAACGGCTCGATCCCGGACTATCAGGTTTCCGCGCTGGCAATGGCAATCCTGCTGAACGGCATGGACGAAGAAGAGATCAGCCAGATGACCATGGCGATGGCAAATTCCGGTGAAACGCTCAACCTCAGCGAACACGCCGCCTTTTCCGTGGACAAACATTCCACCGGCGGTGTAGGCGATAAAACCACACTGATCGTCCAGCCGATCGTGGCCTCCTGCGGCGTGGCAGTAGCCAAAATGTCCGGCCGCGGACTGGGTTTCTCCGGCGGTACCATTGATAAACTTGAGTCGATCCCCGGTATCCGTATTGACCTCTCCAAAGAAGAATTCCTCAGCCAGCTGCAGCGCATCGGAACTGTCATCTCCGGACAGTCAAAACATCTTGCCCCGGCAGACGGAAAGCTGTATGCCCTGCGGGATGTGACCGGCACTGTCCCGTCCAAGGCGCTGATCGCGTCTTCCATCATGAGTAAAAAGCTGGCTGTCAGCACAAACGCCATATTGCTGGACGTCAAGGTAGGGAAAGGCGCTTTCATGAAAGATGTCAGGGACGCCACCATACTCGCGAAAATCATGTGCGGTATCGGGAAATATCACGGCAGGATCATGCGCGCGGAGCTTTCCGACATGAATCAGCCGCTGGGCTATATGGTCGGCAACATTCTGGAAGTAAAGGAAGCCATATCCATGCTCAAAGGTGAACCCACCGCACCGGATCTGTACGAGCACTGCATCAGTTCCTGTGCCCAGCTGCTCCAGATGGCCTCCAAAGTCCCAACCGTTCAGGAAGGCTGGAAAATGGCGGAAGACGCGCTGCAAAGCGGCCGGGCTTTTGATAAACTGAAGGAAATGATCGCAGCCCAGGGCGGAGATATCTCATATCTCGACGATCCGTCAAAGTTCCCCGTGGCGCCTTTTGTGGAGACCTGTGAAGCGCCGGAAGACGGTTACATCGCCGCTATCGATGCTCAGGAAGTCGGGGAAACCTGTGTGGAACTGGGCGGCGGCCGTCATCAGAAGACCGACCCCATCGATTACCGTGTCGGTATCGAGATCCATCACAAGGTCGGGGACGAGGTCCATGAGGGAGATCCGCTCTTCACCGTTCACGCGAACAGCGAAGAAAAGCTCGCCTATGCCCGCCTGCGCCTCCACGCTGCCCACCGCATCAGCAAAGACCCCGTCGACAGACTCCCGCAGTTCTACGGGATCGTGGAATAACACCGAATCGATTCGTGAAAAACGGTTGTTCGCGGCATGTGAACAACCGTTTTTATATTCTGTTCAGAATACACATTTTTGGGACTTTTCTATCAAATACGAGCTTTTCGGGTCTCGTAAATACCGCATATCATACAGGGTATTGACAGAAATTCCGCATGGGTTTACAATGCAGATTAGTTAAAATCAAATACTTCGGGGCAGGGTGAGGCGAAAGCCAATTCCCGATCGGCGGTACAGTCCGCGAGCGCAAGCTGATCCGGTGCGATTCCGGAACCGACGGTATAGTCCGGATGGAAGAAGTGAAGCCATTGTATATCAGCCCCGACATGTTCGGGGCTTTTTCTTTCAGGAAAGCGGGATATCAGGGAGCAGGGAATGCAGAAAGACAACATGGAAAATCGGTCAGCAATAGGGAAGTGGATCCCTCCGCTTTCCGTTTTCTGCGGACTTTGTATCTGGGAATTGATCGTCCGGCTCAGTGATTACCCCGCGTTCATTCTGCCGGCTCCTTCCCGGATCGCGGAGCGCTTCCTATCCGCTTCCCGGAGCGGGATCCTGTGGCCGAATGTCCTGGTGACTTTCGGTGAAGTGATGGCGGGGCTGCTGATCGGTACGGCAGCCGCAATGATCGCCGGTTATTTCCTTGCCCATTCCCCGGTGGCGGAAAAGATCATTTTCCCGTATGTGGTGGTCAGCCAGGCTGTTCCGCTGGCTGCCATTGCCCCGCTGCTGATCATCTGGTTCGGTTCGGGGATCCGTCCGAAGATCGTTATCTGCTCGCTGACCGTTTTCTTTCCGCTGCTCATCAACATCCTCGTCGGGTATCGGGATCTGGAGAAGAACCTGGATGATCTCTTCACCTCCATGAAAGCCGGCCGCCGGGCACGGCTGATCTACCTGGAGTTTCCGGGGATCCTTCCGGTCCTGCTGGGAGGACTGCGCATCAGTGCCACCCTTTCAGTCATCGGCGCGGTCGTCGGTGAGCTCTCGGGAGCGGACGCAGGACTGGGATACCTGATCAACATCGGACGAGGCCAGTATGATACAGCCCTCGTCTTCGTGGCGCTGATCATGCTGATGGCCATCGCACTGGGACTTTACGGAACCGTGCTGCTGCTGGAAAAGAAACTGCTCGTCTGGAACCATGAAAATTAGAGTTCAGAGTGCAGAGTTTAGATTTCAGATATTTGCGGGACTTTCACCTGAGACTCAATTCCGAGTCAAGGCTCAGTCCCACACGTAAACACATCTGAACTCTGAACTCTCAACTCTAAACTCTTATTCCTAAGGGAGGATTTATGAAAAAGATTATTATTTTTGTTGTTTTACTGGTCCTGCTGACCGCGGCTGCGGTCTGTACAGCGGAAGGGGATAAGATCACGCTGCCCTGCGGATATGTCCCGAATGTACAGTTTGCGCCGCTTTATGTCGGGCTGGAAAAGGGCTTTTTCGCGGATGAGAACATTGACCTGACCCTGGATCATTCCATGGAAACCGATGTGGTGGCACTGGTCGGTGCGGGCAGGCTTCCCTTCGGTATCTGCTCCGGCGAACAGGTACTGCTGGGACGGGAACAGGGACTGCCCCTCGTTTATGTCACAAACTGGTATCAGAACTACCCGGTCGGCATCGTGGCGCTGAAGGAAAGCGGGATCGAGACCATGGAAGACCTGAAGGGCAAACGGGTAGGCATCCCGATGCTGTCCGGCGCCTCCTACATCGGGCTGGAAGCCATGCTGGGCCTTTCCGGCATGAAAGACAGTGATTTCAAACTGGAATCCGTCGGTTATGCCCAGGCGGAACTGCTGGTCACCGGAAGGATCGACGCCGCGGTGGTTTATACCATCAACGAACCGGTACAGCTGAAAGCTCTCGGATACGAGACCGTCCTCTTCTCCGCCGCGGATATGACCAAAATGGTGGGGAACGGTATGATCACGAATGAAAAGACGATCGCGGATGATCCGGATCTGGTAGGCCGTATGGTCCGTGCTTTTGTCAGGTCCATCCGCTGGACCTTCGAAAATCCGGATGAAGCTTTTGAGATCTGCAAAAATTATGTGGACGGACTGGCTGATGCCGAAGATCCTGAGCTGCAGAAGCAGGTGATGCTGGCAACGATCGATTATTTTGACGACGGTCCGCTGGGCTTTGGTTTCTCCGACCCGGAAGCCTGGGAGAATATGGCGAAGGTCCTGAAAGAAATGGGAATGATCTCCGAACGGACAGACTTCGCAAAAATCTATACGAATGAGTTTGTCAATTAAGTATTGAAAGGACAGATCCGTATCAAGGCAGGCATGACACAGATTTGTATTCCGGTCATCAAAGGTTTATTCGACATATCATAAAGGGTCCCGAAGACATGGAAAATGACATTCTTCTGGAAGCAGATCATATTTCAAAGACCTTCGCATCTAAAGAAGGCGGGCTGCTTGTGCTGGATGACATCAGCATGAAGCTTTACCGCAAGGAATTTGTCTGTATTATCGGTCCTTCCGGGTCAGGGAAAAGCACCCTCGTCCGCATTCTGGGCGGGCTGCTGGAGCCGTCATCCGGTCAGCTGATCTATCCTGATGGAAAAGAACCGGATCCCCGGGCGGTCGTTTTCCAGAATTCCAACCTGCTTCCATGGATGCGTACCGCGGAAAACATCGCACTGCCGCTGATGATCCACGGGACGCCGAAAGAGAAAGCGCTGAAGGAGGCAAAACGATGGCTGGAGATCATCGGTCTGCAGGATTTTGCAGATGAATGGCCGAACAACCTTTCCGGCGGGATGGCGCAGCGCGTCGCGATCGCCCGGGCACTGATCCGGAAGCCGGAACTGCTCCTGATGGACGAGCCGCTGGGGTCTCTGGATGCCATGACCCGGGAACAGATCTCTCTGGAACTGGTATCCTTCCGCGAGCGTATCGACGCTACAGTCCTGATGGTAACGCACTCCATCTCGGAAGCGCTGCTGCTTTCGGACCGGATCCTGATCTACAGCGGCCGCCCCGCGCGTATTATCGAAGAGATCAAAGTCCCCTTCGTCCGTCCCCGCAGTCCGGAACTCCGGGATTCAGTCGAATTTTTAGCCTTGGCCCGGATCCTGAGAAAAAAACTGTTCCAACTGAAGAATTCAGAAAATATTTGATAATAATGGAGCAGGTTCCGCATGACACTTTATCAAACGGAACCCGCAATTTTTCGTTAATCCTTGTTTCGTGCCGCAGTCCGGAAGCTTTTCGAAGGAACAGCTTCCAAACCGTGTTATCACTGAATTTTTCCGGAAAGGTCCTTTATCAGGCGATTTGAAATTCCTGATACAGCTGATTGCGGAAATCCATATCTTCCACTGCCCGGCTGGCATCTTCTGTTCTGCCCTGACTGAACAGCTGAAGCATAAGCTTCCCCATCCGGATTTCACCTTCCTTCTTACCCTCTATCTTACCCTCTATCTTACCTTCTATCTTACCTTCTTTTATGCCTTCTATTTCGCCTTCTTTTTTACTTGCAATTAGTTTTTTAGTCAGCCAATCGTCCATAGTTCTCACCTCCCATTTTTCAATACCTTCGTTTTGTTTTATTTCAAAGTTTTTGTTTTCAGTCATCACACTCAGCAATTCCAACACTGCCTGCACATGATCCATTTCCTCTTTTGACGGAATGTAATCACCTTTCTCCCGCATTTGCACAAAGTAGTCCGCCACTATACGGAAATCACTCCGGAACTTATTGACCTGCTCCCTGTTCAAATAAGCGATCTCAAACAAATTGATCTTTATATCATTGACAAAAGGCTTGAGCCGTTCCGGTATTTCCAGTGAAGCATACAGGCTTTTCGGCTGATCCCAGCGTTTATTAATTCCAAAATAAAGTACCAGTGTAATGACAGGATAAGGTTTTTCGCCTTCTTTCAGGTCATTCAATTGCGCACGGTACGCAACACCATCATAACCGGCCACACGCAGGACCATATAACGATCAGCTTTCGTCTGATTTTCCAATCCGATGAAAGCGATTCGAATATTCTGCTTCTTCCAGCGTTTCGCTACATCCCTCTCTATCTCCCGGATCTTACCATCTGTTTTGTAACCGGCTATCGTCGGCTGATCCTCCAGATCATCAGGATCAACCAACCTTTCTCCGTCAAAAAGAAGCACATTTACGATATCCGCAAAGACATCGTTATACGTCTCCAGTTTCTTTTCTGTAATATCTTTTTCTGTAATATATATAAATTATACACCGCTGAGACAGTAAAAGTCAAATATGAGCTCAGTGAGTCAGCGCAGTCCGACAAAGGGAAACTTACCCTGCCTGTCTGCATAATTTCAAATCCGAACCATAAGCACACCCAACGAAGGTACTGGTGTGAGCATGAAAAAAGTTGTGACAGTTCACTCCGTCTCAGTTCTGAGCCAGTGGTGACCCTTTGCCCGCCGGTGATCATGTACAGTGCCGGATGATCATTATGAAACCGGGAAAAATATGTGGCCTCTCACTTCTGTAAATGAAAGGTAAATGAAAGGTAAATGAAATCAGTTCTTTGTCCATCAGGTATCATATTTTTTCTTCCGTTCGAAAAATTCATGCTAAAATAAAGAAAAACGTGAGCCTCCATCGTCTAGCGGCCCAGGACATAGCCCTCTCAAGGCTACAACATGGATTCGAATTCCATTGGAGGTGCCTGAAAACCGGTAATACACCGGTTTTTTTATTTAAAAAATTTATGGGTCTGATCATCATATTGTGATGAAAAACAACTGCCGACTGACAACTATCAACTAATGACCAATGACTGATAACTCATGAAACCTTTATTTTTTATAATCGAATTCTAATCTTTACATAAATTGCTTTTTATCTTGATGTTGTATTATAAAAACATCAAACGGGATAACAGATCCCGATTGGAAAGGAGAAATAAACAATGGAACATTTTGAACTCGTTGAAAAGCTTGTAAACACCTTTGGGGTGAGTTATGAAGAGGCGAAGAATGCTCTGGAAAAGAGCGATTGGGATCCGGTAGATGCCGCTGTTATCCTGGAAAGGATCAAAAACGGGACTTACGTAAACGAAGAACCGCAGCCGGAAGTAAACACCAACCGGAAAGGCAGCTTCTGCGAAACACAGTGCAATTGGAAACAGGAAAGTGAGAAGTTCGTCAGCACGGTCTGGAATTTTCTTTCCCTCAATGAATTTGTCGTGAAGAAACCTTCCGGAGAAGTTTTCCTGGAACTGCCGATCTGGATCGCCGCGCTGCTCTTATGCGCCTTCTTCTGGGCCATCCTCTTCATTCTCGGCATCGTCTTCATTATGGGCTATCGGTTCAGCTTCACCGGTCCGCAGCTGGGTAAATGGTCAGGCCGCGGACCCAAGGGTTCGGTTGATCAGGTCAAAGAAGATGTTGTCGAACCGGTAGCCGGCGAAGGCAGCACAAACGAGGAACCCAAACCGGAACAGCCAAAAGAAACACCCGCTGAAACGATCATCCCGGAACAGCCGAAGGAAACTCCCGCTGAAACAGTCATTCCGGAACAGCCGAAGGAAACTCCCGCTGAAACAGTCATTCCGGAAAAACCGGAAGAACCGACCGTTTCCGATCCGGCAGAACCGATTGAATAAGGTTACCTCCGGCAGGATATAACCCTCACAGAACACAATACAGTATAGACGAGACAGTTTTTTTCAGAAACACAGGCTTCCCGAAATGGCATGAAGCCTGTGTTTTCGTTTCTGAACTTTTATCTGACAGACGCCCTTTCCGGACACGGTTCTCCGCAAGCGGAGCGAGTTAATGGAAACCCGGCTGTCAGGCAAGGCTTCAGCCGGATCGGAGCGCTGCTCCTGTGATTTCCGATTCGATGCCCATAATTTCTGACTTTGGTGTAAAATGGCTATGGGAGAAAAATATGAAAGCACTGCTTTTCGCCAACACAGACTGGTACCTGTACAATTTCCGGCTGGAATACGCAAATTTTTTGCGCAGCAAGGGATGGGATGTCTGTTTTCTTTCCCCTTCCGGGGAATACGTTGAGAAACTGGAAGAAGCCGGCTTTCGTCATATTACCTTTGATTTTTCACGGCAGGGGATAAATCCGGTAAGTGAGGGTGAAACGATCAGAAAGATCCGGGATATATACGAAAGAGAAAAACCGGATCTGGTTCATCACTTCACGATCAAATGTGTAATTTACGGATCCTTTGCCGCGAAAAAACTGCAAATCAGTTCCATTGTAAACTCCATCACCGGTCTGGGTTATATGTTTCTTTCCGACATGCCGCATATAAGAATTCTCAGGCAGGTCGTAAAAACCATGTATAAAAAATCATTATCCGGAACACAGGTGATTTTTGAGAATCCGGACGACAGGAAATTGTTTCTCAAAATGAACATGGTACAGGAGGACAACAGCCATATCATTCTCGGTACGGGTATCGATACGGAGCGGTTCAGTCCGGTACCACCGCCAAATTCCATACCGCTGACGATCCTGCCGGCCCGTATGATCTGGGATAAAGGTGTTCAGGAATTTGTGGATGCCGCCTACGCGATAAAAGAAAGCGGTACAAATGCCCGTTTTGCGCTGGTAGGCAACAATGATAAAGGAAATCCGACATGCATTCCTTTCGATCAGCTGACACAATGGCAGAAAGAAGGTAAAGTGGAATGGTGGGGGTGGCAGGATGACCTGCCGGCAGTCATTTCCATGTGCCATATCGTATGCCTGCCATCTTACCGTGAAGGATTACCGAAGATCCTGATAGAGGCAGCATCCTGCGGACGTCCTATCGTCACCACGGATGTTCCGGGCTGCCGTGAAGTTGTCAAAGACGGAGAAAACGGCCTGCTTGTCCCGGCAAAGGATGCCGGCGCGCTGAAAGATGCCCTTTTGAAACTGATCAAAGACGAAGATCTCCGTTCCGCAATGGGTAAGAATTCACGGGAAAAGGCAGTAAAGTATTTTTCCAACGATATTGTAAATAACGGTATATATTCAATTTACCAAAAAGCCCTGGAACAGAAAGAACCATGAACCTTTCCACGCTGAATAGCGGAATCATCTTCAAATCGCTGTTTATCAGTTTTCTGGTCTGTATGATCACCGCCGTTCTCTCAACACGTCTTGCCATACGAACCAACCTGTTAGACCGCCCGAATTCCGAACCGCATAAACTTCATCAGCATCCCGTTCCGATCAGCGGAGGCACAGCCCTATTCGCCGCATTGCTGATCCTTTTACTGATTTTCAGAGAGTCCATCAGCCGGCCATTATGGGGACTGACAGTTTCCGGCATGATCATTTATCTTTTTGCGCTCAGGGATGATTTCAAAGCACTGAACTGGAAGATCAAACTTGCGGGACAGATACTCGGAGCGGCGGTTTTGATCCTTTTCGGAACAAGGACTCACCTGTTTGACGACCCCATTTTTTCTTCCCGACTACCGAAAACTGTCTGCCAGATCTTTGACATCGGACTGACCATGTTCTGGGTCGTTTTTATTACCAACGCGTACAACCTGGTTGACAGCGCCGACGGGCTGATGATCGGGCTTTCCGCTTGGGCAGAAGGTTTTTTCATTATCGCCGCAATGGACGCGGGGCAGCAGGATCTGGCGCTGTACTGCAGCATCCTGCTGGGCAGCTCGCTTGCATTGAGTTTTTTCAACAGTTATCCGGCCTTTCTCTTCATGGGGGATTCCGGGGCGCAGCTCATCGGGTTTCTCCTCAGCGCTATCGCCATTATCTACACACCTCCCGAATTACTGCTGAAAAACACCTGGTTTTTACCCATCCTGATGCTTGGCGTGCCGATCTTTGATACCGTACTGGTGACTGTTTCCCGCTGGAGAAAAGGCGAACACTTTTATCACAGCGGTACAGATCACACCTTTCACCGTTTGCGGAAAATGGGATTGTCCTCCCATCAGGCTGCCGCTTTCATGCACCTGACCTGTTTTTTCCTGCAGAGTCTGGCATTTTTCGCGATCTCACAAAGCATTATTGAAGCCAACCTGTTATTTGCCTTAGTCGTTCTCGCCGGAATCGGCGCTGTCATTTTCTTCGAAAAGGAAGATTTATGGGAAAAAGTCAAGAAAATCATCCAAATCAACGAGCGCTTATCCTGACTTTGACAGCCGCCGCATTGGAGACGATCCTTTGCACTGTTCTGCTGCTGCGAATTCCATCCGGCATTAATAACGCTTTTCTGTTCGGGTTCAGCAAGGAACGACTCCTGATGCTGAGCGGATTCGCCATCATTTTTATCATCAATATTCTCGCCCTGATATTTCGGGACAGTTATTACACCTCATTTTTATCCCGGCCTGCCGCACCCCGGATCTTTTTCATTACCGCTGCAATCACATTGTTTTTTCTGCTGCTTCCCGAATACCGTTTCGGAAAATCCGAAGCTTATTTTATCCGGATCAAACCATATTTGATTTGGGGGTTCCTGACATCATCGACATATCTCCTGTTTTTCGGATACGAAAACCGCTTCCGGAATATCCGGGATACCCTGCGGAACCTTCTCGACAACAGATCATACATTCTGCCGGTGTTGGCGGTCCTGGCGGCAGGGATCCTTTTCATTGAGATCAGCGGATTGGGAAAAACGCCCGAGGATTCACTCTGGAATAAAAACGGCATCCCTCTGCAGAGCATCCAGCTCTATCTTCTCATTCTTGCAGCTTTCCTCTGCCACAGGTCCGCATTGCCCTCTTTCGCGAAGAAACGCAGCCGCTTATTGCATTTCCTGTTCATCTGGGTTTGTTCCGCGGTCATATG
This sequence comes from Flexilinea sp., assembly GCA_036723985.1. Taxonomy (GTDB): domain Bacteria; phylum Chloroflexota; class Anaerolineae; order Anaerolineales; family Anaerolineaceae; genus Flexilinea. The sequence goes on along the minus strand of DAIMGK010000034.1, from coordinate 6,895 downwards.
CACCCTGTCCCCGATGAAGCCTCATTTCTTCGCGCCCGGACCCTATGAACCGAATCTGCAGTATTTTCCCTATTCCGACGCGATCTCATATGATATCGCAGTACAGACGGCTCTCAACGGATGGGGTTTTAATATGGGCTCTACGATCCTGAAACCCACGCTGACATTTATCACATTCCTGATGCGCCTGCTCTGCAAAAACGATTTCAATCTCGGCATGCTGCTGCAGTCCGTTTTATTCTCGATCCTGCCCGCCATCATCTTTTTGTTCGGGACAGAGATCGGCGGGATCGGCTGCGGATATTTTGCCGCGGCACTTTCCGTTCTGAAAGAATGGAACGCACTGAACACCCATCCCGTCCTGACGATCCATTCCCGGCTGACAATGAGCGAATATCTGATGCAGATCATCCTTGCCGCTTTTTGCTATGCCATTTACCGCTGGATGAAAAAGGATGGGAAGGAAATCTTTTTCGCCGCCCTTGCCGGAGGGATCGTGACGCTGGGGATGTACACCCGTTTCAATTTCATGGCATTCCTGCCCGCAGGCATTTTGATCCTGTTGATTTCATATAGAAAACAATTTCGTGCTTTTCTGAAACCGCTGTTCTTTTTCTTTCTTGCAGTTTTTCTGACAAGCGCGCCGATCCTGATCAGGAACACAGTATATACCGGGGAACCTTTCAAAGAACTTTCATATACCATTCGGAATATTCTGGTTGGCCGCAGGTTCGATATTAATCAGACACCTGAGACTCCTTCAACAGAAACTCCTGTCCACACATCCGAAACCGTCGAAATCAGCACGGAAACTCCATCTTTGACATTAAATTCTGACTTTTTCCAAAATTCCCCTGCAGCAGATCAAACGCAGAATTTTTCTGAAAACCGGACAGAAGATTTTAACACAGGCCAATCTGTTCAAAATTTTTCGAATAATAATTCTAATAAATATCTGACCCTTTTCCGAAGCATGATCAACCACGGGATCCACAATATTACATCGTCTCTGCTGACGTTACCGATGGAACCGGTTTTTGAAGACCTGGATCATTTATACAGAAATGACGGTGACGGATTGTGGCAGGATGGGTGGCAGGGACAGTTTACCGTAAAGCAATGGATCATGATCGGGATCTGGACGATCTTCCTTGCCGCATCCTGCGGAATGATCCTGAAATACAACGGATTCCCCGGTTTTTCCTTCCTTTATTTCTGGCTGGTCTATTCTTTCTCCATCGGATTCAGCCGCTCTTCCGGAGGCCGTTATGTCGTGCCATGCAACTGGATCCCGATGCTGCTGCTTGCCTTTGGCTGCATCCTGCTGATCAACAAAGGGAAGATCACCGGCATGGCAGAAAACGGAGAAATCACGGAAAGCCGGTTCCCGGTCCGCAAAACGGTCATCCTGCTGGCTTGTTTCACAGCTTTTTTCTCACTGATGTTTGTCTTTGAAAAATCAATGCCGGAGAATAAGAAACCCTCAGCGATGAATGACCCGAATATTCTGAAAGAAAAGCTTATGGCAAACACGGAGATCGACTGGGATCTGGTCGAGACCCAAATTGAGAACGGGACCATGAACCTGACCTATGGCATTGCTCTTTACCCGCGATTTTATTATTACCGAATCGGGGAACACGGATATTACGGTTCTTTGGGATGGAAAGATTATTCCCGGCTGGCTTTTCAGGGGATCAACAAAGAAAATGGTGAAAAACTGATGCTGGAATATCTCCTGCCCCATCAGATTCCGATCGCCGATTTCCCGCATGATTCCACATATCTCGCTTTATCCTGCAAAACGGACAACGGCTATGATGATGTTCTTGCCGTGACGATCGAAACTCCTTCCGGGAAGACTTATTCCTACATCCGGGATCCGCTGCCTGAATTTGCCTGCCCTGTCCAAGAACCCGTCTGCATCGCCATCGACAATTGTTATTAGTTATTTGTTATTAGTTGATAGGGAGTTAATATTTCATCATCTACCAACCAATGACTATTGACTAATGACCATTTTCCACTGTTTCTTCGAATATCTTCATATAATCCGCGGCGGTTTTACGGATATCGAAATCGGCGGCAAGAGTCAGACTGTTTTTCCGCATTTCCAGGAGTTTCTCCTGATCTGTAAGCAAATCGCGCAGGTCGGAGGCAAAACCTTCCGTATCATTTGGATCATGGACAAAACCGTTTACAGATTCCGTGATGATCTCGGGATTTCCGCCCGCGTTGGAGAGAAGGAGCGCCAGCCCGGATGCCATTCCCTGTATACCGGTCACAGGCAGTCCCTCTGAAAGGGAAGGCATGAACAGTATATCGCTGTGATGAAAAATGTCGATAACTTCTTCAGGGGTTTTCCATCCGGGGAAGGAGACCCTTTCTTCCAGATGTCTTTCTTTTACCAGTTCCGTCAGCATTTCTTTGTCCTGACCGTCACCGATGATCGTGGAATGCCAGTTCAGGTCTTTGACCTCCGACAGCGTTTTTATGATCTGAGCGATATTTTTCTGAGGAACAAAACGTCCGGCGAACACAATTTCCGGTACCGAATGCGGCTCAATGCGGTCATTTTTGATTTTCTCATAATCGATACCGTTCGGGATCACATCAATGGGCACCTGATAAGATTTCAGCGCCATATTCCGGGAAAACTCACTTACCGCGATCACCCGTGCAGCGTTCTTCCATATCGGAGGTGTAAAGGGCTGAATATAGCTGAACCATTTTTTCGTTTTTTCCGGAGAAGCGCCGGGAATGTCGCCCAGATGAGCGGTAATTACGTAAGGGACTTTCATTTTCCGGGCTGCGATCATCGCCGCAGGCCCGTTTGGTACCGCAAAATGGACATGGATCAGATCCGGCTGAAAGTCTTTACAGTCAAAACAGCAGTATTTGACAGCAGCGCTGATATAGCCGATCATCGCTTTCATTTTGGCACGGAAAGATTCCGTACGCAGACAATCCAGGCGTATGACTTCAAGTCCACCTATATTTTCGGTATAGGGAAGATCGCCAAACCGGGCCGTGACTACACGTACCTGATGACCGGCTTTCACCCATTGCAAAGAAAGATCCCTTGCAATCGGTCCCCCGCCGCCTCCGATCGGAGGAAATTCATGTATCAGCACAAGTATTTTCATTGGATTAAGTATTTTAATTGAGAAATTATTGAGGTTTCACTAATTAATAATAATCTATATCTATATAATAGAAAACAGTTTCTTATGCGAAGCCGGAACCGTCACCACAGTCATATTTTATGAAGAGGACAGTAACCGTCCTCTTCAAAATTCTATCGATCATTCAAAATTTATCATTTCCCGGATATGGTAAACGGTTTTTCCCTGCGATTCATGGTAGGTTCGGACGAGTAACTCCGCGATCAGCCCCATCAGGACCGAAAGGAAACCCATAATAAATACCATGATCGCCAGCATGAACAGCGGAGAGGCCATTACAGAAACACCCCAGAATATGCGGCGTATGCCAAGGAAAAGCAGAACAAGGAAAGATACACCCGACAAACCGAGTCCCGCTCCGCCGAAAAGATAGATTGGTTTATCCGCGTAGCTGGAGAGAAATTTTACGGTGAAGAGGTCAAGGATCACTTTGACGATGCGTTCAAAACCATATTTTGACTTTCCCCGGACGCGTGGATGATGTTTAACCGGCATTTCCACGATCTTTGCGCCGAAAGTGTTGGCAAAGGCAGGAATAAAACGGTGCATTTCCCCATAGAGGCGGAATCCTGTGATCACTTCTCTGCGGTAAGCCTTCAGTGTACAGCCGTAATCATGAAGATTTACGCCTGTTACTTTACAGATAATCCGGTTCGCGATCCTGGAAATAAAGGATCTTAAGAACGGATCCTGACGATCTTTACGCCAGCCGCTGACGAGATCATATCCTTCATCAAGCTTCGCCAGCATCGCAGGAATATCGGAAGGATCATTCTGCAGATCAGCATCCATCAATACGATGATATCACCGCCGGCATGGTCAACACCGGCTGCGATGGCTGCTGTCTGTCCAAAATTACGGCGAAGGCAAATCACCTTGACATGCTCCGGATCCTTAGCGGCAGCTTCTTTCAATGCTTCAGGACTGTTATCTTTCGATCCGTCATCAACAAGAATCAGCTCCCAGTCTTTGATGTCTTTTAATGCTTTGTTTACTTCATCATATAACAAAGGAATATTCTCATATTCGTTATAAACGGGGACCACTACAGAAAGATACATTTTATCGTCCTAACCTTCATTTAATTTCGTCTCGATCTCTGACCATTGTTCAAAAAGATCGTCCAATTCCTTTTGTTTTTTATTATACAGCACTCCTGCGGAAGTCATTTCATCATATGCAAGAGCCGCTGAATTCATTTTATCAGAGATTTCGGAGATTTCATTTTCCAGTACTGAAATCTTATTTTCCAACTCTTCCCGCTGCTTTTCCAGTTTCCAAATCATGCCATTCGACAGCTTCTTTTTAACCGGAGATTCGGCTTGAATTTCTTTGTCTTTTTCCGGTGTTTTATTCTCTGCTGCCGCAATCTGTTTTTTATACTCTTTATACTGGCTGTATGTACCTGAAAAGGCGGAAAGAAGCTGTTTTTCCGGGATAACCTCCCAGATCCGAGTTCCGATCGCGTCGATCAGATAACGGTCATGGGATACGAGAATTATGGTACCTTCATAACTTTTCAGAACAGACTGAAGAAGTTCCTGTGAATCAATATCCAGGTGATTCATCGGCTCATCGAGAAGCAGGAGATTCGCTCCCTGCAGGGCAAGGATCGCCAGAGAGAGGCGGCCTTTCTCCCCACCGGAAAGTACTTTGACTTTTTTAAACACTTCATCTCCGGTAAACAGGTACTTTGCCAGGTAATCCCTGATCTGAGCCGGGAGCATATTGGGAGCTATCTTATTGATTTCGTCCATCAGATCCGCTTCCGGATCGAGATCTTCATGAGCCTGTGCGAAATAACCGATTTTCAGGTTAGCTCCCAGCTCCGAGACACCGGAAAGCGGCGGTAAAAGTCCCAAAATTGTTTTCAGAAAAGTGCTTTTTCCCGTCCCGTTCGGACCGATCACCGCGGCACATTCCCCGCGCAGCAAAGTCAGATCCGGAACATGAAACAGCACCTTCTTATCATCATGGTAACCGATAGAAAGATCTTTTGTCCTCAGCACCAGATCTCCGGACCGCAGATCTGTGTTCAATTTCAGACGCATCGATCTGGATTCGGAAGGTTTGACGATTTTCGATTCACTGATAAGCGTTTCAAGCCGTTTGCGGCGTCCCTGTGCCTGACGTGTATTCTGTCCGGCAATATTCCGGCGGATATATTCTTCCTCTTTCGCGATGAATTCCTGCTGTCTTTCATATTCCGCCAATTGTCTTCGGTACCGTTCCTCCCGCTGTATCAGATAAGCGGAATAGTTGCCCCGGTATATTTCAAAGCTGTATGAAAGCTCCCATATAGTGTTTACACACTGGTCAAGAAAATACCGGTCATGGGAAACCATCACTACCGCGCCGTCAAAATCTTTGAGATAATTCTCCAGCCATTCGATAGAGTTGATATCCAGATGATTGGTTGGTTCATCAAGGATCAGAAGCTGCGGTTCAGAAACGAGGATCCTTGCCAGATACGCCCGGATCTTTTGTCCGCCGGAAAGCTGCTGCCAGGGTCTGTTTTCTTCTCCGTTGATCAGGCCAAGTCCCTGTAGGATCTGGTTGATCTTTGTCCGAAATATGTAACCGCCCTTGTTTTCAAAATTTTCCTGAAGCCTGCCGTAAGATTCGATGATCAGTTGATCATCCGGATCTTTCAGCAGCTGCTGTTCCAATTGACCAAGCTGGTCCTGTATTTGGATCAGGTCCGAAAACGATTCAAGGCAACTCTCATACGGTGTCTTATCAAGAGATATATCGATCTGTTGGGGAAGATATCCTATGGTCAGATCTTTCGCACGGGAGATCGTTCCTGTATCGGAATCATCAATACCGACAAGGATCTTCAGAAGTGTCGTTTTCCCGGATCCGTTTTCTCCCACGAAGCCGATACGGGCTTTCGGTGGAACAGATAATGAAATATCCGAGAAGATATCCACATCTCCAAAACTTTTTGAAATATTATTGGCAGTCAGCAAGCTCATAATTTACCCGTTCCATAGTATAACACATAGTCTCGAATAATGGTCATTTAAGCAGACAGACAGACAGTGTGAGGAAGCAGATCAATGTACAGAATCTGATTGTTTTATTTGAAGCATCTGAATGATACCGGGTTTGTATGTATCCTGAAAAAAACATTTCTAAAGGTAAACTGTCTTACAAAAAAAAATGTTTCACGTGAAACATTTTTTTGTTTTTTGAACATTTGTTTTATTGTAATTTTTAGGATAATATACGTTTTTACCATCATATTGTAATATTTACTCTTTTTGCCCTGTAATGTCTGATTCTTTATATGCTCTTTCGATTTTCTTATAGATCTTCTGTTATAAGAGCTCAGTTTGTATTTGCCTTCGCATGCGGGATAGTTTGCTTCGCATGTTGCGGTAGCGTGTGTTCGTGTGTTTGCATATGCTATTTCACGCATCTGATTTCCGGGTTCTTGCAGAATTCATACCCCCGCTTAATATTCATATTCTTTTTCCGACTCACCCGAATATGCGGCGGTTTCCTTTATTATGTTTTGATGTATTACTCATGTTTCTTCAGAATTTTTTTCGTGATTCTCTGCAGCAATTACCTATCTTTCATGATTCAGTCTCATGATAATGTCTTATTTATTTTTGAAACAAAATACCACTATTTGGAAACATTTAAGGAAACGCTGATTAAAAGAAAGAAGAGACAAAAAAGCCGTCTTAAATTATAATTA
>DAIMGK010000033.1:0-33724 GCA_036723985.1 Flexilinea sp. | reverse complement strand
GCGGCATCCGTTCCCCTGATGCTGTGTAGACTGTAACTATCAATTCAGGCTTCCAATTTTTATCATCAATTTTTATACTTGAAAAAGTTTTGTTTTCATTGTAAAATAGTATTTGAGGAAAACCTGTTCAGAGCCTGCCGACACGGACGGTTCCTTATCATCGTGATCGTCTGTGGAGGGCAGCAAAATATCGCAAAGAAGATCCGGCGGCGAAAATTTGATTATGAAAAAAACGGGCCATTTGAAGAGATTGGCAACGAAAATACAGCTGAACGTACAGGATACAGCCGGTTGGAAATAATTTGAGATTTTGAGGCCAATATGAAGATCAATGCTCAACAGGCAATGGAATTGATGGGCACTTCTACGGTCGATCAGGAATAATAATTCAATAGTTATCAAAAGAGGTCTAAAATGGACAAAAGCCCCTGGTACATGAGTGCCTATTTTTATCAGATCTATCCCCGCTCCTTTATGGATGGAAACGGTGACGGATACGGCGATTTTATCGGCATCGCGCAAAAACTGGATTATCTGAAATCTCTCGGGATCGACTGCATCTGGATCCAGCCGATCTATCCCTCCCCCATGGCGGACGACGGTTATGATATCAGTGATTTCATGGATGTCGATCCCCGGTTCGGCACACTGGATGAGTTCAAGCAGCTCATCGATGCCGTCCATGAACACGGAATGAAGATCATCATGGACCTGGTCCTGAATCACTGTTCGGACCAGCATCCATGGTTCCAGGCTGCCCGCAAAGACCGAAATTCCAAATACCGGGATTATTTCGTCTGGTCAGACACGGATCAGAAATATCTCGAGACCCGCATCATCTTCACCGACACACAGAAATCCAACTGGACCTGGGATGAGGAAGCCGGACAGTATTTCTGGCATCGATTCTATCCCCAGCAGCCGGATCTGAATTATGACAACGCGGAAGTCCGCGAGACGATGAAAAACGTCATGCGCCATTGGATGAAGCTCGGCATAGACGGTTTCCGGGCGGATGCCGTGCCTTATCTTTTTGAACGGGACGGGGTGGAAAACGAAAACCTGCCGGAAACGCATGCCTATCTGAAGGAATGCCGCAAACTGATGGATGAGGAATTCCCCGGTTCGATCCTGCTCTGTGAGGCGAACATGTGGCCGAAGGAAGTCCGGCCCTATTTCGCGGACGGGGATGAATTCCAGCTGGGTTTCCATTTCCCGCTGATGCCGCGTATTTTCATGTCCATCGGGAAACAAAACGCCGAATCGCTGGTGAAGATCCTGAAAGACACTCCGGAAATTCCGGAAAACTGCCAGTGGTGTACCTTCCTGCGCAACCATGATGAATTGACGCTGGAAATGGTCACGGAAGAAGACCGCCAGTGGATGTGGAATTTCTACGCTCCGGACCGGGAAATGCGCAAGAATCTGGGCATCCGCCGCCGTCTCTGGCCGCTGCTGGACAATGACCCGAAGAAAGTCGCGCTGGCTTATTCCATCATGCTGACCATGCCCGGTTCCCCTGTTTTCTATTACGGGGATGAGATCGGGATGGGGGACGACATCCGTCTTTTTGACCGCAACGGCGTCCGTACCCTGATGCAGTGGGATGATTCAAAGAACGGCGGTTTCTCAACAGCGGATCAGACGATCATGCCGGTCATTGATGATCCGGTCTACGGATATCAGAAAGTAAACGTTGCCGCGCAGGAAGCCGATCCCGGTTCCCATCTGAACATGATCCGTTCCCTGATGCTCACCCGCAAGGCTTCCGATGCCCTTTGCCGCGGCAGGATGATCTGGCTGACGGATGAAGGGGATGACATCCCGGTCCTTGCCTATATCCGCGAAAGTGAGAAGGATAAAGTCTGGGTGATCCAGAATATGACGGACCGGGAGCGTTCATTTGAAGTCGATCTGCCGGCGGGTGAATTCGCGGATCTGAATCATCCGGAATTCGCGGTCACGGGTGGGTCTTCCGTTACGGTAAATCTCGGCCCGCATGAATTTGTATGGCTGGCGAAAAAGGGTTGATGCCTGAAGTTATCAAAGCGGTAACAGTTTGGGCTGTTTATTGATATAATAGTTCAGGTGTTTTGTGTATATAACACAAACCTGCAAAATATACGGAACAAGTCAAGGGCGTGAAGCTCCTGCCCAAAATATTAACGGGCGAAGGATATAGCTTCCGGGGCAGGTCCCCATTGACTCCGGATCGTTATAAATCATTATTGATCAAAGCGAGGTAGTTAGATAATGGCTTATCAATATCATCAGGGAGAAATATTTGACAGCAAGGCTTTCAGTCAGCAGATCTTTGCGGAAGCCTGGCCAAAGCTCAGCAATACCTATGAGAATTTCCGGAAACAGTACCCGGAAGCCTGGAAATCACTGGAAGGCCGCATGCAGCAGTATCTGCCGCGGCTGACCGAACTGTATTTTGATCTGTACAGCGGCTGCGTGAATGCTTATCCGCTTTTCTTTGACCTGCTTGAATGCCTGGTCAAAAACTGGACGGAAAGAGAAGAACCGCTTCGGAAGTCGGATGCCGAACGTCTGGCGGATCCGGATTGGTTCAGCTCCAATAAGATGGTCGGAGCCGTGTGCTATGTGGACCTGTTCGCGAAGGATCTGAACGGCGTCCGGAAGAAGCTGCCGTATTTCAAGGACCTGGGGATCACCTATCTGCATCTGATGCCGTTTTTCAAAGCGCCGGAAGGCGAGAATGACGGCGGCTACGCGGTTTCTTCTTACCGGGATGTGGAAAAGCGTCTCGGCACGATCAACCAGCTGAAAAAGCTCACCGCGGAATTCCGTGAAGCCGGGATCGCTCTGGCGGTGGATTTTGTTTTCAACCACACTTCCAGCGAACATGAATGGGCGAAAAAAGCCAAAAAAGGCGATCCGTATTATCAGAATTTTTACTGGATGTTTGATGACCGCACAGTTCCGGACCGCTATGAGGCCTCCCTGCGGGAGATCTTCCCGGATGAACATCCCGGCGCCTTTACCTGGTTCGAGGATATTCACAAATGGGTCTGGACGACGTTCCATTCCTATCAGTGGGACCTGAACTATCACAACCCCTGTGTACTGACCGCCATCGCCGACGAAATGCTGCATCTGGCGAACCTGGGCGTGGATATCCTCCGTCTGGACGCGGTGGCGTTTATCTGGAAGCAGATGGGAACAGTTTGCGAGAGCCTGCCGCAGGCGTATAAACTGGTGGAGGTATTCAACCTCTTCGCGAAGATCAGCGCCCCGTCCCTGCTGTTCAAGTCTGAGGCGATCGTCCATCCGGATGAGGTGATCCGGTATATTGATCCGTCCCTCTGCAAACTTTCCTACAACCCGCTGCTGATGGCGCTGATGTGGGAAGCGCTCGCGACCCGCGAGACTAAACTGCTGGCAGCTTCCATGCGCGGGCGTTTCAACCTGCCTCCGCATACCTCCTGGGTGAATTATATCCGCTGCCATGATGATATCGGCTGGACATTCTCCGATGAAGACGCGGGCAGGCTCTGGATCAACGGTTATCCGCACCGGCAGTTCCTGAATTCATTCTATACGGGAAAGTTCCCCGGCAGTTTCGCCAAAGGCCTGCCTTTCCAGGAAAATCCCCATACGGGCGACTGCCGCATCTCCGGTATGCTGGCTTCCCTCGCGGGGCTTGAAAAGGCTTTGGCGGAAAATAATGAAGTCGAAACAAAATTCTCCCTTGACCGTATCACGCTGCTGTTCGGGATCACAATGTTCATCGGCGGCATCCCGCTGATCTATCTGGGCGATGAGATCGGGGAATTGAATGATTACTCCTTCCTCGAGGATCCCGCGAAGGCGGGAGACAGCCGCTGGGTCCATCGGGTGCCGTATGACTGGGATGCCTGGAAAAACCGCAATGACAAAACGACTCCCGCGGGGATCCTGTGGAACCGCATTAAAAAGCTGATCGAGATCCGCAAAGAATATCCGGTTTTCTCGGTGCAGAATATTGAGGTTCCGTGGGAATACAATAAGCATATCTTCAGTTTCATCAAGCGCAGCGAAGATGAGATCGTCCATGTGGTGGTGAACTTCAGTGAACACCGCATTCAGCTGGATTCCTCGGTCTTCAACTGTTTTGATGAAATGCCGACAGATCTGCTGACAGGGAATTCCTATTCCTACGCCCCGTTCATGGCGGAACCGTACCAGATCTTCTGTTTCTATCAAAAGAAATAGAAGCTCCGGCACACAAATAATAAACGCTGTCAGGCATTACATGCCTGTCTGAAACTGGAACGATCATGACCGGACAATATGCCCGGTCATCTTTTTGCGGCGAAAAAGGATCGTTCGCGATCTTTACAAAAACAAATCGATTTGATTGGTCTGGCAGCATTTGGAAGGAGCAATATGGCAGGGATTCGAAGGCTGGTAAGTTTGCCGCAGCGGGCGGAGGATGGAAATAAGGGAAGTTTCGGCTGCGTGATCGTAACCGGCGGATGTGAATATTATCCCGGAGCCCCGATACTCGCCGGGAAGGCTGCCTATCGGGCAGGCTGCGGACTGGTGGAGCTGGTCGTTCCGGAGGTCGTACAGCGGCTCGGTGCAGCAGGGTTTACGGAAGCGGTATGGAACTGCCGTGCGTTTGAGGAAGGGATCATCCCGGAGCGGAAAAACGCGGTGACGGTCATCGGCCCCGGACTGGGAACTGCTCCGGAAACGGAAAAGAAGCTTCCGCTGCTGATCCAGAGCGCCGCGTTATTCAGCAAGGCACTGATCCTGGACGCGGATGCGCTGAACCTGCTGGCACGGGATCCGAAGTGGTTTGAAACGCTCCCGCCGAACTGTGTCCTGACGCCTCATCCCGGTGAAATGGCGCGGCTGTGCGGTATGACTGTTGAACAGGTCCAGGAAAACCGCGAACATCTGGCCCATACAAAGGCGATGGAATGGGGACAGATCGTCCTGCTCAAAGGGGCGAATACGGTGATCGCCGCTCCGGAAGGTTATTACATTGTCCTGCCCTACGCCACTTCCGCGCTTTCCGTGGCGGGCAGCGGCGACGTTCTCTCCGGGATCATCGCCGGTTTTGCCGCGCAGGGAAAGTTCCCCTTTGACGCGGCATGGCTCGGCGCGGAGATCCATTGCAGAGCCGGACTGCTGGCTGCCGAAGTTTTCGGTAACAATTATTCGGTCATGGCAGGCGATATCCTGAATGCCATACCGGAGGCGATCTCAAATTATCCGAAATGAAGCGTTCATCGCGGTCAGAAGGCAGCCGGTCAGCGGTGACCGGCTGCTTCGGCAGGGGGATGATGATTTGAATACAAAGGAAATATTGAAAGAAACGTTCGGCTATGACAGCTTCCGCCCCGGGCAGGAAAAGCTTGTGAACGCGGTACTGGACGGGCGGGATGTAATGGGGATCATGCCGACAGGAGCGGGAAAGTCGATCTGTTTCCAGATACCGTCGCTGGTCTTTAACGGACTCACGCTCGTCATCTCCCCGCTGATCTCGCTGATGCTGGACCAGGTGCTGTCGCTGAAAGAGAACGGGATCCGGGCGGCGTTTCTGAACAGCACCCTGACGCCGGCACAGCAGCGTACTGTGCTCGGGCGCGCGGCAAACCATGCCTATCAGATCATGTATGTGGCTCCGGAACGCCTGTCTTCAGAATCGTTCCGGGCTTTCTGCCAGAACTATCCGATCCCGTTTGTAGCAGTTGATGAGGCACACTGTATCTCTCAGTGGGGGCACGCGTTCCGTCCGGATTATCTTCAGATCCGCCCGTTCCTGTCAGCACTGAAGTCCCGCCCTGTTGTCGGCGCCTATACAGCGACGGCCACGGTGAAGGTGCAGGAGGATATCGTCCGGTCTCTCGGCCTGCGGGATCCGCTGATCCATGTCAACAGCTTTGACAGGCCGAATTTGTATTTCGATGTGCTGAGCGGTGATAAACAGGTATTGCTGCTGCGCTTTCTGAAAAACCATGAGGGACGCAGCGGGATCATTTATTGCGGGACGCGCAAGGATGTGGAAAGCATCTGCGATATGCTTGTTAAGCGCGGTCTGGACGCGACCCGTTATCACGCGGGCCTTTCCGATAAAGAGCGGACCGATAACCAGAATGATTTCCTGTATGACCGCAAACAGATCATGGTAGCTACGAACGCGTTCGGTATGGGGATCGATAAATCGAATGTCTCATATGTGGTCCATTACAGTATGCCGAAGAATATCGAATCCTATTATCAGGAAGCGGGACGTGCGGGAAGGGACGGGTCTCCCGCGGATTGCCTTCTGCTGTATTCACCGCAGGATGTGCATCTGAATGAGTTCCTGATCAAAAACAGCCTGGAAGAAAACGAAAACCTGACCGATGAGGAACGTCATGCCCGTCTGGAGCATGAAATGGATCTGCTGAAACAGATGACATTCTATGCCACGACCAACGAATGCCTCCGCATGCGCATCCTGAAGTATTTCGGCGAGGAATCAGCTCCCTGCGGTCATTGCGGCAGCTGTTCCAACTCCTATGAAACAGTCGATATCAGCAGTAAACTGCGGATCATCCTGCTTGCCATCCGGGAAATGGAAGCAAAAAGACGGCATTTCGGCAGGGTCACACTGCGGGATTTCTTTAAGGGAAGCAAGGCGCAGACGATCCTCGGGAAAGGGCTTGATTCCTTTTATGGCTATGGAAAACTGTCTCACCTTTCGGCGGAGCGTATCCTGCAGATCCTGGACTGGGCGGTGCAGAATAACTGGCTGAAGCGGATCGACGGGGATTATCCTGTGCTCGGCCTGGGTGAGATCGATCCGGATTACTGGCCGTTGGAAGGACGCGAGATCCTGGCAAGCTTTCCGATCCCCAGGGATGAAAAAGTATCATCCCGCCCGGATCGGCGCGAAAGCGGTGGCCTGTTTGAGGCGCTGCGCGTCCTTCGCAGTGAAATCGCGAAAGAACAGCATGTTCCGGCTTATATCGTTTTCAATGATGCTTCACTGACGGACATGGCCCGCAGACGCCCGGGAACCTACCGGGAATTTCTGGCTGTGAAAGGCGTCGGAAAATCCAAAGCGGACCAATACGCCTCCCGTTTTATCGAATGCATCCGGAATTACGAGGATCTGGAAAAAAGCCGTAAATAAAAACAGCAGCCGCAAAACCCGCGGCTGCTGTCATTTAAATTCGGAACAAAATCTTCTTTCAGCTGTAATCCATTAACTGACAACTGATAACCATCAACCACCAACTATTGACTAATGACTATTGACTAATGACTGATTATTCCACCCATTCCAGCTCATAGTCTTCGCCGATAACGACGGTGTCTCCGTCTTCGATGCCGGAATTCCGCAGGGCATCCTCAATGCCCAGCGTCCGCATCAGGTTCTGGAAGCGCCGCAGAGATCCCGGGTGTTCCCAGAAGGTCATCTTTGCCGCCCGTTCAATGGCGGTGCCGCGGACTACATAATCACCGAAATCATTCCGTTCGATGGTAAACTGACGCGGGTCATCTTCCGGCGTGTAGAGCGGCAGGACTTCGTCTTCTTCGGTTTCTTCGGCCGGGGCATTCTGCACCATCTCATAGAGTTTCCAGAGGATAGGTTTAATGTTCTCACGTCCGGCAGCCGACATGTTCATGGCTTCGTATCCCCGTTCTTTCAGTTCGGCTTCGATCTCCGGCCAGCGTTCGGCGGCTTCGGGAATATCCATCTTGTTATAAACCACCAGCTGCTGTTTTTCTCCGAGCTTCGCGTCGAACAGTGCCATTTCCTGGTTGATCTGGTCAAAGTCAGCGATGGGGTCTTCGGATTCACCGTTGAGGACATGCAGAATGACGCGGGTCCGCTGGATATGGCGCAGGAAAGAATCCCCCAGCCCTACGCCCATATGGGCGCCTTCGATCAGGCCCGGGACATCGGAAAGCACGATGGAGTGATCCGGATCCAGTTCAGCCACGCCGAGGTTCGGTTCCAGTGTCGTAAACGGATAATTGGCGATCTTGGGTGTCGCGTTGGTGGCGGCAGCCAGAAAACTGGATTTCCCGGCGTTCGGTACGCCTACGATCCCTACATCCGCGATAAGCTTCAGTTCCAGGGCAAGGTTCTTTTCTTCATAAGGTTCACCCTTTTCAGCGGTATGCGGCGCCTGGTTGGAAGGAGAAACAAAATGGGTGTTGCCCCTGCCGCCGCGTCCGCCTTTGCAGACGATCAGTTCCTGCCCGTCATGGGTCAGGTCGCCCAGCAGGGCTCCGGTTTCTTTTTCCCGGACAACGGTCCCGGCAGGGACCTTTACGATCAGGCTTTCTCCCGAACGTCCGGTCATGTTGTTGATCCCGCCTTTCAGTCCGTCCTGGGCGATATAGCGCGTCTTATGCCGGAAAGAGGCCAGTGTATTCATGCGTTTGTCAACTTTCAGGATCAGGTCACCCCCGCGCCCGCCGTCACCGCCGTCGGGACCGCCCCGGGCAACATATTTCTCCCTGTGAAAGTGCATAAATCCGTCTCCGCCTTTACCGGATCGGACATAAATCTCTGCTTCATCAATAAACATAATTACCCCATTTCATGATCAGGTTACCGGATCTCATTATAATCCCTCTCCCTGACCAGCTGTCCAATTCTGCAATTTACACCCCGCAGCCAATAACCTTTATCCAATAATCAATCTATAACTTTTAACCAGATTCTCTATTTCCTTTTACTTTTTCCCTTTTACCTACTATTAGAGCTCAGTTTGTTTTTGCCTTCTGTATGCGGGACGGAGTGCTTCACATGGTGCGGGAGCAAATATATGTGTGTTTGCAAAAGCCTTTTCCCGCACCAGATTCCCGGGGGCTTGCAGCCCCCATACCCCCGCTTAAAATCACGCTCTTTTTCCGACTCACCCGCATATGCGGCGGTCACCTTTTTCCTGATCCATGATCCCTGATTCCTGTTATCCGATCAGCCCGATACGGCGCAGATAGTTCAGGTTATACTTCGCGATCTCAAAAGCTTCTTCTGTTGTGGCATTCGGGACATCCTGTTCGATGACCCCGATCCCGGTAAAATTCAGTTCCTCCAGCAGATCCCGGAATTCCGTGTAATCGATCGTCCCTTTGTCCAGATCACACATGATGTCAAGGTCGCGGGATTCTCCGATAGGCATATTCTTTTCCATTACTTCCCGCAGGATCGACCCGTTAACATTTTTGAAGTGAAGGTATGGGATCCGCTCCGCGTATTTCCGCATAAAATCGACCGCGCTTTGATCGCCGGGCTCCCAGCTGCCATTCATGACCGCGTAGTGGCCTGTGTCCAGACAGAGGTCAAGTCCCGATTGCTCCATGATGCGGACGGTCTCGGCTTCCGTTTCGATCAGTGTGCCGTAATGCTGGTGGAAAACGGTGCGTATCCCGAATTCATTCTTTGTGTATTCACCCAGATCCCTGAAAAGCTCATACAGCCGGTCCCATTCTTCGGAGCTCATTCCCTTTTTGATCTCCCGATCAAATCCGATGGGGCTGTCATCCATAGTGACGAGCCAGGGCGCGTTAAGCTGTTTCAGCCGGGCGCAGAGCGATTCCACCCGCGGTTTTACTTCAGCAAAATTATGGTATTCCGCGAAAGTGTAGCAGGCTGTCCCCGCGCAGATCTCAAGTTCCCGTTTCGCAAGTTCCTCTTTCAGCTGAGAAATGTCGGTCGGAAGATACCCGTCCGGTCCCATTTCCAGCGCTTTGTATCCGGCTTCATGAGCCTGGTCAAGAAAAACGTTCCAGGGTGTGCGGGAAGGGGTTCCGTCTGCCCACCATACGCCCCAGGAGCAGGGCGCTGTTGCGATTTTTACATTCATAAATCTTCCTTTCGGCAATAAAGGGCTTGTTTCCGTATCATGTCAGGCGTGACATGAAAACAGACGTTCTCAGGCGATCTTGTCGATGATCTGCCGGAAGAGCTTCAGGTCAGCCATGGAATCCTCAGGCGTGGATTTCGGTTTGTTCCCGGCTGCGATACATTCGGCAAAGACGTGAAGTTCATTCTCGAAGGCGTCATGATAATCCGGCCCGTAAACCGTGGTCTGCGTATCTGTTTTTGAGGATTCGATCACCTCAAAGGAGTGGGGCTGGTAGCGCAGGTAGGGGGTCTCGTATTTTACCCGCAGCCGGCGGCTGTGCTGGTAGATCTCAATTGCCGCGTCAAACTGGACGATGTCCTGATCGTTCAGAATCTCATATACCCCCAGAAAACCGTCATATTGGAATACCGCGATAAGATGTTCCCCGTCGACAGCGACTGATTTGACTTCGATCGGGTTTCCGAACAGTTCTCTGGCGGCGGCAAGCGTGTGGCAGCCAAGCCCGGTCAGCATCACATAGGAGATCCGCTGCTGTTCGCTGCAGCCTTCTCCAAGGGCTTTCCCGATCTGTTCGTAACGGCGGGCACGGCTTTCCGCCAGTAATTCCGACGGGATGTCGTTTGCCATGAACGGATGTTTGGTCTGGTCGATGAAGAAATCTCCCTCGAGAATGATATCGCGAAGGCGGACGTATTCGATCTTTCTGTCGTCATTTTGCAGCAGTTCCTTACATTTCAGAAAACCGTTGGCATAGCGGCGCATATACCCGACCATGCAGATCACGTCCGGGTTCGCTTTTTCAGCTTCGATCAGCCGTTCCAGATCCTGAGGGCAGAGGGCGACAGGTTTTTCGATAAAGACATGTTTTCCCGCGTTCATCGCCATAATTGCGTAATCCGCGTGATACTGGTCCGGAGACAGGACAAAAACAGCGTCCACATTTGGGTCGGATACCAGATCCTGCGGTTCGGAATACGCCTTGGCACTGTATTGTCCGGCGATGAAAGAGGTCAATGAGGGGGATACATCGCAAACCGCGGTAATTTCATATTTTTCATACAGGCTGCTCAGCAGCGGAAGATGCATAAGCTGTGCGACTGTTCCCAATCCGATAACACCGACTCTGATCATAGAATTTCCTTCCTTTGTGAAAAACGTTATCTTGAAGCCATTTCGTAAAAATGGTTTCAGTTTCCGGTTTCTGCAGCTTACCGCTTCGCGGCGGTTTTTTTCACTGTCCGAATGCTGTAACCGCATATGTATATTTTAATGAAAACGTTCATTGCGTCAATGGAAATTTGCCGCAATATGAGAAAACTGCTGCCCATGGCCGTCATGTTCTCTGTCTTTATCTGTCTTTATCGGAAACAGCATGGTAACAGCATTCCTGTTTACTTTTTGAATTTCATGTAAAATAGTAGTATGGCAGAGATAGTAATTGGTTCATCAACAAATGAAGAATATCCTCAGATCGCGGCAATGGATCTGAGTTTTGACAGTGACTATGTCTGGAAGACCCAGACACTGGAGGGTCTGGACAGTTTCGAATCCAGTTTTCAGCGTATACGGCTCCCGAAAACGATCCATGTGTCTTTCCAGGCATATGTTCCTACGATACTGGAAACACTGATCGATCAGCATAAGATCCTCTCGGTCCGATATGAAGAAAAAGTGGTGGGATATCTGCGCCTGGAACAGGATGAGACTGTCAACCGTCTGATATTGAAGACCGGCGGGCTCATGCCGGAATACCGAAACAAGGGGATCGGATCTGTCCTGATGGACCGGGTGATGGAGATCGCCGGCCAAAACCGCCTCAGAAGTATTGTCTGCATGGTCCAGGCCAAGAATGATCCCGCGATCAGCTTTTTGCTGTCGAAAGGGTTTGTCTTCAGCGGCTATCAGGAATTTTTCTTCCGGAATATGGAGATCGGGCTTTTCTTCTCGAAAAACGTCCGGTAAAGGAAAGCAATGAATTACCTGATCCCCGGATTACGGGCTCTGAGTGCGGTGCTGACAGCCGCTGTCGCGATGACGGCATTTTCGGTATTTTTATTTTCGCTTCAGTTTGTCAAACGAAAACAAAAACTCGCCCTTGCCCTTGTTCCGCTGCTTCTCTGTGTTACGGTGATCTACAGTGCTGACGCCCTTGAAACGGTGGCGGTGGGACATGATTCGAAGCTGATCTGGCAAATGATCCATTGGACAGGGTTTGTCATGCTGCCCTCTGTCTGTCTCAGTTTCGCGATGGTCCTGCTTGATATGACAGGTAAGGAAATCAACCGACCCCTGCTGCTGTTCGCGGTATCGAATATTTTGCTGTCATTTGTCTTTCTGGTGTTATTATGGACAGGCAAACTGTTCAGCGGGATCCGGATCATATCCAATATCGGGACGACGATGGTCCATACCGGGTCGACGTTCCTGTTCTGGATATTCTTCACGATAAACCTGCTTAGCACCTTCTGGATACTGGGACTCGCCTATTCAAGAACAAGAACGCAGGCCAGCCGGAGAAGGATGATCTACCTGATCCTCGGCGTATTGGGAATTGAGATCGGGAGTTTTCCGCTGCTGCTTTTCGGCTCCGGTCTGCTTATCTCTCAATATCCGCTGGTGTTCTGGACACTGAGCGTGATCGGAAACGCGGTCGTGACGATTATGGTGCTGCTCCTCGGATATTCAACGGCCACGTTTTCGGTTCCCTGGTCTGACCGGTTTACCCGTCTGCGTATGATCGAATGGATACTGCGCGGCCCGATCACCGCCAGCCTGACGCTGTGGGTCGTGACGATGATCAACCGCTCCGGGGATGTATTGGGGCTGAATATCGCGGGGCTGAACACATTCGCGACGGTGGTTTCCATTATCCTGCTGGAATATCTGGTGACGGTTGCCATGCCGCGTATCGAACGCGGCAGCATCGTCGGGCTCGGGCCGGAGGATTATACGATCTTCCAGGAGTTTAAGGGAATGATGGTATTCAAGCCGGAACTTGAAAGCTACCTGGAAGCATTGACCGGCGCGCTGTGCGACCGTTTTCAGGCAAGGGATGGGTTTTTCGCGGTCATTGATGAGAACGGTATTTTTGATCCGATCATCAAAACCGGCGAAAGCAGCTGGATCGATATTCCCGGTTTGCTGCAAAAGTTTCCCCATTACTTTACTGAGGAAAACTGCGATTCTTACTGGGATGATACCGGAGCGGTCTTTCCCGTGTTCAATCATGACGGGGATCTGGATACATTTCTGGGCGTTCTCGGACTGACGGATATTACAAAGAGCCAGATGACGGATGGATACCGGCAGGTTTTGGATGACGCTCTGGAAAAAGCGCGTGATGTATTGTGGCAGCGCCGCTATCTGACAAGCGCGTATCAGGTCCTTCGTGCCGGGACGAATAACAATCGGGTCGACGGGTTCCACAGCGGCAGCGTCCTGGATCAGAACGCTCTGCTGGAAGAGCAGGGAACAGCGGAACTTGATGAAGTCAGTGTGTGGGTGAAAGACGCTTTGACGCACTACTGGGGCGGCCCGCGCCTTTCCGAAAGCCCGCTGCTGGAATGGCGCATCGTCAAAGAAACCGCGGCTGAACTGAACGAAAATGAGGTCAATGGCCTGCGTGCTGTACTGAAAAAGGCATTGGAGGAACTTCGTCCTGAGGGAGAGCGTTCAACAAGTGGGGAATGGACTTTATATAATATAATCGATTTGAAATTCTTCGAAAAACAGAAGGTCAAGGATATCGTCCGCAGGCTATCCATGTCAGAGGCGGACTTTTACCGGAAACAGAAGATAGCTGTGGAAGCAATGGCGAAAGAGATCATACGAATGGAGCATACGGACAATGGATGAAAAGCAGGAATACCTGAATATGAATCCGCTGCTGCCGATATACAGTTCTACTCATACCCAGGACTGGATCTGTATCGGGCTGATTTTTGTCGGAATGCTGCTCTCCGCCGGATTCTTCAGCAGCAGCCCGGGCAGTCTGATCGTGCCTTTCTGTTTGATGCTCCGTTCCTGGTTTGGTGTTTGGGCAGTGGTTTTTTCGATCTTAATGGTTGTTGCCGGGGTCGGGATCCTGCTGATGCGATGGCTTTTGCCGCGGTTTAGAATGAAACGGAGCAGCCTGATCTTTTACGGTGTTTTGTTCGTCATTCTTTTGCTCAACAGTATGACCCTGAGCACCCTGTATGGCGGACCGAAGGTCGGCGGGGAGGTCGGAATGGCTTTTGTCAGAATGCTGACAGGAGGAAAGCCGGCATCTCAGGTCAGTTTTCTTTTGTGGGTGGGTATAATTATTTCGCTTTGCCTTCTGACCGGCGGAACAGTATGGGTCCCCAAACTTTTCCGTGCGCTTCTGAATGAGATTCGTGAATTTTCGGACCAAAGGAAACTCGAAAATGATGAAAAGGATGATAAAGAAGATACTGCGGGCTTTGACTGGAAGGCTGAATACCGCGCTGCCGAAGAAGTTGAAGCAGTGAACAATCAGGAAGAAAAGAACGGGGACGAATCAAACGATAAAAAACTTTCCGGCATAAAACAAATGGAATCCGTGATCCCGGCGTTTTTTGTTCGGAAAAAGACAGGAAAAACGGCAATGGAAAAGAATCAGAATACATCTAAATCGGCGGATGGGGAGACACGGTCTAACCGGCTGCCGCCTTTAAACCTTTTGGATACGGAACTCGGTTTTTACGGCCAGAATGAGGATCATCAGGAATTCATTGACAGGATCGAAGAAGCGATGGATGAGTTCGGAACACCGGTGAAGGTCATCGGATGTTCTGTCGGTCCGAGCGTCGTTCAGTATCAGGTGGTTCCCGGCAATATTCCTCAAAACGGGAAAATCAGCGCGAAGAATATCCGTGTGACCCAGGTCGCGCAGACAGAACGGGATCTTGCGGTCCGTATGGGCGTCAGCAACCTTTCGATCCAGGCTCCGGTTCCCGGCGAATCCTATATCGGGATCGATATTCCCAACCCGCAGGCAATGAAAGTAAGGCTGCGGCCGCTGATCGAGAGCCCCGCGTTTCGGAAAAAGAACACTCCGCTGGCAGTGGCGCTGGGACGGGATATCACAGGGAATCCGGTCGTGGTGGACCTTGGGAAGATGCCCCATCTTCTGGTGGCGGGTACGACAAATTCCGGTAAATCCATCTGTCTGCGGGCTATCGCCATTTGCCTCGCGATGAATAATACACCGGAACAGCTGCGGTTCGTGATGATCGACCCCAAACGTGTGGAATTCTATCATTTTAATGGTTTGCCCCATCTGCTCGGAAAAGTTGAGACAGAGTATGAACGGAGTATCGCGGTGCTGGAGTGGGCTGTCCAGGAGATGAAGAACCGCTATGAGCTTTTCGAAACGGTCAGCGCAAGGAAGCTCGAGATTTATAATCAGTACGCGATCTCCCATGGACAGAAACCGCTGCCCTACATCGTTATCATTATTGATGAGATGGCTGAGATCATGAAAGGGGCTGACAAACAGGGGCAGATATGCATCGATAAACTGACTTCCCTGGCCCGCGCTACCGGAATGCATCTGATCACCGCGACACAGCGTCCGGATACGACCGTTGTTACGGGAAAGATCAAGACAAACATCCCGGCACGGATCGCGCTGAATGTTGCTTCAGCGGTGGACTCACGGGTGATCATGGGCAAACAGGGCGCGGAAAAACTTCTGGGCCGCGGGGATATGTACTTTATTGATCCTTCCCTTAATGTACCGGTCCGGGTCCAGGGCGCGCTCCTGACGGATAACGAGATCGATAAGGTGGTGAGCCTCTGGAAAAAGCTGTCACCGAAACCCACCGTGGAGGTGAACAGTGCACCGTGGGATGAGATCGCTGAAAACAGCAAACAAAATGAAAGCAATAAAGACGAGAAAAAGCTGAAGGACGCGATCCGTCTTGTTTGCAGGACGAAAAAAGCGAGTGCCGCTTATCTTTCCGGGAAGCTGAACGTCAGTTTCCCCACGGCTTCCCGCCTGATCAACCGAATGGAAGAACTGAGAGTTATCGGACCGATGCAGCTGGGCGGGAAAGCCCGCGAAGTACTCTGGGATGAGGCTGAAGCGGAAGATTTTGTCCAGACATTGAATAACTACCGGAAAGAATCGGAAGAAAATTTCGATTCTTTCTGATGGCATCAGTGTCCGTTATACGGGGTTCTGGCATTTCTGAGCGGCTGTTTCGGAATGCCGTGACCAGCGATCGGCAGATGGATCTACAGGCTGCCTGTTATTGAAAAAAGGAGAAATTATGAGCGAAGAACGAAAAATTACTTTTACGGAAAAATGCAGAAAATGGTTCAAAGGTTTTGGTGATTCCGCCGCGGCGTTTCTGCTGAAGATCGGGCTTACTGCCAATGCGGTGACCATTATCGGCTGCCTCGGTCATATTTTTGCATGCTGGTTTGCCTACAACGGTAAATTTACCTGGGCAGGTGTTCTGCTGATCGTTTTCGCGGTCTTTGACTTCTTTGACGGTACCATGTCAAGAATGGTGACAGGCGGTAAAGGAACAAAATTCGGCGCGGTTCTGGATTCCACCACCGACCGGTATGCGGAGTTCCTGATTTTCGGAGGTATCCTGCTCTATAACGCCGCGCATCAGAACATCACCATGGCAGCGGTTTGTGTCGCGGCTATGATGGGTGCTTTTCTTGTTCCCTATACCAGGGCGAAAGGTGAGATCTACGGGCTGGATATGCGGCTCGGGATCATGTCCCGTCTGGAACGCTATATTGTCCTTGTGGTCTGTCTGTTGATCGGTTATCCGAACATCGCCATGATCGTCATCGCGATATTTGCAAATATTACCGCGATCCAGCGTTTGCTTTATATGAAGAAAAACCTGGATTAAAATTCGGATGTTGAATTCCGGACAGCCGGAATATCTGTCGGCTGCGTAAGGAGATCACATGAGATTTGTCCGTGAAGGTATCATCATCGGTCCTTTATTCCTGCATTATTACGGTCTGATCATCATGCTTGGTGTTATCGCCGCGGTATCTTTGGCGATCAGGGTCGGGAAAAAACGCGGTATCAGTGATGATGCTTATTGGGATATGGTACCATGGGCGCTGATTTTCGGAATTCTCGGCGCCCGTTTATGGCATGTGCTGATGCCGTCCGTTTCTTCCGGCCTCTCATTTGACTGGTATCTTCATCATCCCGGGGAGATCCTGGCCGTCTGGAACGGCGGACTGGGCATTCCGGGCGGAGTGATCGGAGGAGTGTTCGGTATATGGCTGTTCTGCCGGAGAAGGAATATCGTTTTTGCGGATATGATGGATTCTGTGGCTCCTGCTTTGCCGCTGGGACAGGCGGTCGGCCGCTGGGGTAATTTCATCAATCAGGAGCTGTACGGGCGTCCGTCAACGCTTCCCTGGGCCATTACCATTGATCCCGCGTACCGTGTTCCGGAATACGCGGAGTTTGCCACATACCATCCGCTTTTCCTGTATGAGTCGCTGTATAATCTTTTGCTATCCTTTTGTCTGTACCGTCTGGATCAGGCGGAAGGCGTGAAATTAAAGAAAGGCAGCCTCTTCCTGATCTATCTGATCGCTTATCCGGCAGCACGGTTTTTCCTTGAGTTTCTGCGGCTGGATACGGCACAGGTGGCAGGGATCAATATGAACCAGCTGATCATGGCGGTCACAGCGATCACGGCGGCGGTTGTTCTTTGGAGGAGAGAAGCGGCATAAAAGTCCTGATCAGGATACAGCTGCTTTATAATATAAAAATTGATGACCGGTCCTGAGATGGATACCGGACCGGTTATCCGGGGAGATATTGAAAATGATCACTGTTTATGAAATAAAAGAAATGGATCAAAAAGTTTATGATGCTTTTGAGAGGCTCCTGCCTCAGCTGTCAAGTTCCGCCAAAACGCCGAAATGGGAGGAACTGGAAGACCTGATCGCCTCAAAAGCCGGGATCGTCCTGGCTGCTTACGATGATGAGGACCCGGAAAGAAACATACTGGGGACAATGACGCTGGTGGTTTTCCGTATCCCGACAGGTGTCCGTGCCTGGGTCGAGGATGTGGTCGTGGATAAAGCTTCCCGGGGCCAGGGGATCGGGGAAAAACTCATCCGTACGGCGATAGAACGCGCGAAAACGGAAGGAGCGAAGACGATCGACCTGACCTCCCGCCCGTCGCGCGTGGAAGCTCACCGCCTCTACAGGCGCTGCGGTTTTGAGATGCGGGAAACCTGTGTATTTCGGATCAACCTGCAGCAGTGACGGAATCACCGCGGCACGACCCGCGGCGGGTTTCCGGTTTTACCGGTCATTCCCCTGACTTTTGGGAAACAGGAGCGGCATTGAACTTATGACAATGCCGCTCCTGTTTTAAAGAAAAAGGCTTCGGTTTGGGCTCCGAAGCCTTTTGAAAAACCTGAGTATTCTGCTCTTTTCTCTCAGTTTGTTAAACGGGGACGGAATTTGTACCCGTAAAGGATAACGCCCCGCTCATTCTCATCTTCCTTCAGACGTCTTGTTACCATTTCGACCGGCATCCCGATGCTTACGGGTTCATCCCCAAGGTCAGTCAGCTGGGCTGTTACGACAGGCCCTTCTTCCAGTTTTACCAAAGCGATGGAGTAAGGAGTGCTTTCCCGAAAGCCTGCCGGCGCATCATTGATCGATGTATATGAATAGACCTCTCCCTTCCCGCTGAATTGATATTGTGTTTTCGCTTCCAGACCGCATACCGGGCAGACATCCCGGGGAGGGAAGATCTTCGCGCTGCAATGCGGGCAGACTTCTCCGGTCAGGGAATAGCGTTGTTTTTTGAGTCTCCAATGACGAGGTGCTTCCATGTGATTCCTCTCTGTTTTATAATAATTCCACTTGAATATTATAGGGAAAAAAGCTATCAAAACCTATCAGATTAGCTGTCTTACTCTCAGAAAGCTCTCAAATTGTGACATTAAATGACAACAGCACCTGCTGCACGGTCACGTTCACAT
This sequence comes from Flexilinea sp., assembly GCA_036723985.1. Taxonomy (GTDB): domain Bacteria; phylum Chloroflexota; class Anaerolineae; order Anaerolineales; family Anaerolineaceae; genus Flexilinea. The sequence goes on along the minus strand of DAIMGK010000033.1, from coordinate 14,903 downwards.
GACAGTTGCGGCAGGTGCTGTTATCAGGCTGTCTGATGATCAGAACCCCAGGTTGTCGTTAACCAGGATCACATGGATACGCCCCGGATGACGGGAGAAGCGGGTGATGAGAAACTGGCAGCAGATGGTATCTGGAGATTTGCAGTCCATGCAGGCGCCGGTCTTTGAACAGGGTGTTGAGAGGCCGAAACGCTGGGCATTGATCGGAGCGGCAACATTGCGGGCCCGTTTCATCGCCCCGTCAAGGTCATTGCATACTTTGTTCATGCCGACGATAAAGATCACTTTCCGCGGTCCCTGTGCGATCGCGCTGACGCGGTTCGCGTTCCCGTCAATGTTGACGAGCTCACCGTCTTCAGTGATGGCATTCACGCTTGACAGAAACACATCCGCGTCATATGCCATCAGCATCGCTGCCCTTTTGTCCTCACAGGTGTCACGATCGATAAAGTTATAATTCCCGTCCTGAAGTTCATTTACCAGTCCGATCTCATGGACACTCATTCCGCCGCCCATTGTGACGGAGCTGCCTTCCGGGATCAGGGAAAGCGCGATGTCAAGGGCTTCCTGTTTTGATCCGGCATAATACCCGGTCATATTCCGGGATGTGAGCCCTTTAATAACTTTCTGCGCGAGAAGCGCGTTCCGTTTGATGATATTCTCGTTCATAAAAACTCCTTTGTTACGATTCCGGATCCGCCGGTGACGTTTGCCTGCCGCGGGTGTGCAGGTGCGGCTGCCTGTTTGGATACGCAGCGGGAGATCCGCCTTTCACAGGACAGCAGCCGTTTCCTCCGGACAGATACATTCCTTTTTAAAACTCATTCCGGATGCGGACCGGCCGGGGGCGGATGATGGGATGGTAATAATATTTGTAATAATTCCATATACGGCCGCCGGACGCTGTTTCCGCTTTGAAAGATGTTCCCGAAAGTCTGTTCCGGTATGCGGGCGGCACAGAATGGTAATAATTAAATCTTTAATATTTGCAATTTTTGTACCAAATCTGGAATATTATGCTATACTTTAACAAAATTATTGTTTGCATAGTTATTTAAGGAAGAGAGAGAGAATATGCAAGCTTCAAGAGTAGGGGCTGTGATCGTTTTGACAATGGCGCTCATATACCTGCTGTGCCGTCTGTTTGTCGGCCGCACCAGGATCGTATCACGCGCTTATTATCGGTTTAAAGATGATTTAATTCGGAAGCAGATCGCTAACAGCCTTGAAGTATCCGCTCCCATTCATTTAGATATTGAAAACAGCTGCGAAGGAAACCTCGCCGCAGGTGCGGTGCTGTCCGCGGCTGAAGCTACAGAAACCGTTTCCGCTCAAATGGCGTTTGCCGATGAACCGTGGATGATAACCGGTTCGGGCGGTTTCCTGACTGCCTTTGAAAAAGATGCCGTGCAGACGGGGATGGAAAAGGCTGATTACGGGTCTTCATTCGATTCGGACTGCGCTGTATATACCGGCGCGTCCTGTATGGTCCATAACGCGGGGAATGCCGCGGCGTTGGAGATGGAGCCCAGCGCGCTCCATCTCTCCATCGGATCTTTCGGTCCTGTAACCGCACTGACGGATATGGCTTCTGCCAGGGGCGAAGTCCTTTGTGTGGGCGGGGATGATCTGGTCGCTCAGGCGCTCGGATCTGTCTCGGCTGATGCCGTCTTTATCGGTGAGCAGTTTGTTGAAATTCCGGATTCACTTCATCGCAGCGAAAAAAAGAATCCCGCCTTATTGGCGATGGATATTCTTCGATGGATGCTGATCACCGTAACTATTGTCTTTGCGGCGATGGGAATGTTCGGCTACTGATCGAGAGGAAAGAATATGAGGAAATCGCAAACCTGGCTGACGATTATTTCGATCCTTGCGGGAGGATTCCTTTTTGCTTCCTTTTTTACAGATCAGCCGCTTGTCCGGCAGATCAGCGCTGAAACGCTTCTGTGGGCGGAACGCTTTTTCGCAGTGCTCCTTTTCTTTGCTATTGCCGATTCATCTATCCTGCAGATACGGAAAGCGGGAGATGACAGCAGCATGCGGCTGATACGTACCATCGGATTTGCCGCGTTCCTTGCTGTTTTGATCCTTGGCCTGATCAAAACCCCCGAAGATGAAAATTTCAACCGGATCATCGCGTTTGCTCAGAAAATGATGGAATCCGCGCTCGCGGGGATCGTTTGTCTCAGCCTGATTTTTGCCATGTACCGTCTGCCTCTGCAGCAGCCCTCCGCATTGAAAACATCTTTTGTGATCGGACTGATCGTTTTTCTTTTGATCTATGGCGGGATTCCCCGTATGATCGATATGTCCGGGATCGCGGCAAATGTGGTCGAATGGCTGGAATGTATTCCGAAAGGCTGTCTGATAGGACTGCTGTTCGGTATTGCCCTCGGCGGGGCAGTTACCGGGCTGCGTTTCATCCTGGCAGGTAAGATTCCTTCGAAGGAGGATAAATGAGCCAGAGAAATATTTGTCCTATTTGCGGAAGCGAAAATCCGGAAGGATCAGAATTCTGCCAGGTCTGCCGGGCAAACCTGCAGGCTTTGCCGGATGAGATTTTCCCCGCGGAATCCGAACAGAAAAACGATACGCTGCCTGCCGGAGCAGAGAAAATATCTTCGGAAAATGAGGAACTCGGACTTGACAGCACGATCCCGGTCTGGCTTCAGGAGCGGTTCCTGCAAAAAGATAAAAGCAGAGAAAAAACAAATTTCGATTTCGATTCTTTTTCCGATGCGATTTTCGGTGTTCAGAATGAGCCGGAATCTTCCTCTCCGACGAAGGTTCTGAAACCGAAACCGAAAAGACAGAAAAAAAAGGGACCTGTATATCAGCCGCAATTGGAGATGCTGGATGCGCCTCTGGTGGAAGAAGCGGATGGCATGGAGAAATCCGTACCGGAAGATAACGGGATCCTGAAGGATTTCAAAACACTGCGCCCTGTGAAAAAGTGGGACGATCCGCAGAATGATCAGCTTATCGAATCAGTAAGAGAACAATCGGATAAGGCATTTTCCGCCGGTTATCAGATCCCGCTGCTTTGGCAGCAGGATCTGGCGCTTGTTGAAGAAGGCGAACCGGATGTTTCCAAAAATGCCGGTTTTGAAAATGATGAATTCCTGAACAGTGTATCACCTACGAAGCTGGCAGACGCGGCGGCAATATTTGAACCGGATGGAAAACCGGTAAACCGGGATCCTGTCCCTGATACCCGCAGCGATACGACCCCTTCGGATCCGGGTGAATTTCAGCCGGAGCGCGGGACCCTGTTATCGGACCTGATGAATGAGATGGACAGGAATTCGGAATCTCTGACACCCCGGGAGATGCGGGAGAACAGGAGCGGGACAGTCTTCTATTCCGGGAATTCCCCGCAAAAACCTTCTGCACCTGAAACACCGGAACCTGTCGAATTTGTTACCCCTGAGGAAGAAACCGGTCCGGATGCGGCTGTTCTTGATCAGATACTGCGTGGGATCGGTTATCAGGTGGAAGAAGCGCAGCCTGTTCCCGAATCACAAAAACCGGAAAACAATGATGAAAACAAGCAGGTGACGGAAGATCCGGTAAATCCTGAAGATAATACCCGTGCTGATGAGGAACAGAAACCCGATCCGGCATTGATCGAGGATGATTCCGTTGTCCCACATGATCCGATCCCGGAAAAAATAGATGCCGTGGATGAGCAGGATATCCCATGGGATCTGTTTTCCGCCCAGGATATGTCATTGCCGCAGTCGCCTGAAGATCCGGCGTACAGGACGTTCAGCCGCAGCAGCATTCCCGAAGAGGCAGGAAACACCACATATCAGCAGCGGATGATGTCTTCCGTACTGGGAAAGATCATTCAGGCTGAAAATTTTGTACTGCCAAAAAAGAATCCTTCCCCGAGAAAAGTCAGCATGGGCGTCCGTTTCCTCTGGGCACTCCTTGCGATAGGCGGGGTCATATTGATCCTGTTTACCGGAATAAGCGATCGTCTGGTCACTCCTCCCGCGGAAAATACGGCCGAAACAATGGTTTTTTACCGGAATGTTCAGGATGTTTCCGGAACTGCGCTGGTGATCGTTGACTATACTCCGGCTTATGAAGCGGAATTGGATGCTTCCGCAGAAAAAGTACTTCAGGGTTTGGAAAATAACGCGGAAAAAGTGCATCTTGCCGTGCTGAATCCGGCTGCCATGCCTAAGGCAAGGGCCCTGGCAGACCTTCATAAAGAAAAGATCGAATTTGAAGGCTGGTGGCCGGCGGGAGTGATCTCGATGCGCTCTCATCTTGTTTCAGGAAACGTTCCTCAGAATATCTGGCTGATAACCTCGGAAAGCGGTTCATTCCGCACCTGGGCGGAACAGCTGGCAATTTCGGAGGGCGGTTTCAATCTTCATATCCTGGCGCCGGGACAGCTGGAACCGTTATTAAGACCTTATCTGGATGCGGGGCTGGTAACAAGCGCCATGTCCAACAGCCGTGACCTGCGGCACCATGATTCAAACAGTGATCCTGCTGACCGGAAACTTTATGCTGTATGGTATCTTGCGGCATTGCTTCCGCTGGCATGGGTGGGCGGTATGTTTACAAAATTCCTGAGCAGTGATCCGAACTACGCGCGGAAGAAACCTTTGGAAAAGGAAGAACCGGAGAAGAATTCTGAAAAGGGGGCTGATAATGTCAGATAGTTATGAACTGGCGTTTGTTATCGGAGGCTTGTTTCTCAGTCTCAGCGCCTTCAGCCTGATTTTCGGAGACAATTATCTGTTCCGTTTGGGTGCGGCTATTCTCAGCGGCGCGATCTCAGCATATGTTTGTGTGATGCTTGCTGAAAGCTATTTTTATCCACTGATCCTGGACCTGGTTTCCGGGGTGAAGCAGCTTTCGACTGCCGAACTGCTGCGGACTGCCGCTGTGGTCATCGGTGCCATTCTTTTGTTCTGTAAGGCATATACCGGTGGGAAAACAGGCGGCAGGATCGTTTTCACGGTTCTGCTGGCTCTTTCCGCCGCCATCATGGCACTCGGCGCAGCCGGGGGAACGATCCCGGCGTTTATTCGTCTGCTTGCTTCACAGTTCCGTGTGGCTGCCCTTTCCTCTGCCCAAAAGAGTGATTTGTGGTACTGGCTGAAGGCAGGAACAGTGCTTGCAGGCGCGGTCATCGCATTGCTGTATACCCGTCATTACAGTTTTTCCGGAAAGAACCTCAAAGAAGGCGCTTCCGAATCTTTCCCCGGTAATATCCTTATCGGCTTCACTTTTGGCGCGATCACGGCTGCTGTTTTCCTGACTGCGGCGAATATACTGGTAAATCATATTTCAGAGTTGATTGGAACGATCCAGTCACTGATCAAATAGAGGATCTTCGATGGCAAATGACCTTGAAAAAAACAGTGATTCCATCGATATTGTCCTGACCATCGATATCGGGGCGATCAATACCCGTGTCAGCTTGTTTGAGAAAACTGACGGGCGGTATCATTTTACGGGAACTTCCTCCGGACGTACGGTTTATTCCGACGGAGGTGAAGTTGAATACTGTTCTGTTACCGGCGCCATACAAAAGCTTGAAAAAGCATTGGGCAGGCATTTTCTTGATGATAACGAAAGGATCATCACGCCGCAAAAATTGGGAATGATCGGAGCTGACCAGGTCGTTATTACCTGGAGCGGCGGCGAAGCTCCGCGGGTGGTGCTGATGGGACTTACCCGGGACAGTTCGATCCGTGCGATGGAAGAGCTGCTGCGGAAGAACGGTTTGCGTCCGACAGCTGAGATCTGCGCGATGGAAGGCCGTTCACTGACGGATAACATCGGTACAGTAACGGAAGCCGATCCGGATATCGTTCTTATCAGCGGCGGGACCCAGGAAGGGGCAGAGCATGCTCTTTATCGCCTGGGTGAGATTCTGCTGCTGGGATGTAAAAGTATAGATGAGAAGAACCGCCCTGAGATCCTGTTTATGGGAAATGCGGAAGCCCAGGGACAGTTTGAAAAAGTCTTTCGTCAGGTAACACAGATAACGTTTTCTGATAATATTTTGGGTACAGAAGAACCCCGGGTATCACCGTCGGGTGCGTTCCAGAAAGCCTTGCTGAATTTTACGAAGAAAAGGAATCCCGCTTTGAACCAGCTTCTGGGGGAGAAAGATTTCCCGGCTTTATCCGGTGATTTCGCTTACGGACGCTGTATCCGGCTGCTGAGCCGTATCAACCGGGCGAACCGTTCTGCCCTCGGTTTAGAGGTCGGCGCCAACCGTACGATCGCTGCCTTTGGCTTGAACCTGGATCTGCGGATGAATGTGACGGACGCGGGGATCGGACGGACTTTACCGAACCTGATGGAACGTACCGATCTGAAGGAGATCCTTCCCCGTGTAAGCTTTCAGCTGAAAGAAAACGAACTGAAAGATTATATCCTGAATAAATCTTTCCATCCGGAGCTGATCCCCGCGAACAGTTATTCCGCGGAGATAGAGCAGACGCTTGCCCAGTTCCTGATCCGTGATGCCGTGTTATCCAATCCCTGGAAAACACAGCTGAGTGACGGTACCCTGGGAATGGTGCTTCTGGGCGGATCTGTGCTGCGGAATGTGGAAGATCCCGGAGATGCCCTCCGTATCGGTATGAACAGTATCCGGCCGCTGGGATTGGTCGATTATTATCTGGATATGAACGGACTTGCTTCGGCAGTCGGCGCGCTGGCGGGTATCAACCGTGAACTGGCTGCCCAGGTGACGACACCGGCGATGTTTCTCAACCTTGGCCGTGTTATTACACCTCTGTCCCGCGTCAAAGAGGGAAAACGCGCTTTCAGTATTTCTGTTCGTGATGACAGCGGGAATGTACAAAAATATGACATAATTCATGGCGGGATCAAACGGATCCCCCTGGAATATGGAAGATATTATGAAATAGACTGGTTTAATGTGGATAAATCTGTTTCCATACCGGGTGTTTCCACATGGACTTCCTTCGGATTCAAGAGCGGATGTTTCGGACTGGTTTTTGATATGAGAGGAAATTCGATCGAATTCCCCAAAGACCGCAGTGCACAGATCCATCTGCTGGAACGATGGAAAACTGAATTGGGTGTTTGGAGGGATCAGCAGGAGTAAGTCATCCGGTATTTGGAGAGATACCGGGTAACAGATCCATTGCGCAGAATGATTTAATATAACTTCCGGAATATCCGGATGATGATAAATGGAGAGAGAGATGCAGACTGCAGCTGCGAAAATTATTTCTTCCGGATCGGTGCGGTGTTCCCGTAAACTGACCAGAGACGGGACGGTTATGGTATTCCCGGGTCAGGTTACGGATCCCACGATGCAGATCGCATGGCGAAAGATCTGGCGAAGACATTTTTCCATAAACCTTTATGAAGCATTAGACCTGCCGCGGGGTACCCGCCTGCAGGATTATTTACTGATCAACGAAGGTGATTTTGTTTCGGTCAGTGAACCGATCGCCCGCAGGTCTGATCGGAAAAACCGCACACTGAACGCGCTTGTCAGCGGACGTTTCCTGGGTGTGACATCCGGGAACCTGATTTTTGAAGGGGATTCTGAAGATCTGGAGACTGTTTACGCGGGTTTTCCGGGGACGGTCACTGAGGTTTTTTCAAACCGGGGCGCGGTCATAGAGACTGTCGGCGCTTATGCCGCGGGGATCTGGGGTAATAATCATATGGGGCAGGGTATCCTGCTGACACTGAATGATATTGCCAAAGACGGGGTTTTCAATAAGGACAGCCTTTCCATGGCGATGTCCGGCTCTGTTGTTTTCGCAAATACCTGCTTAGATGCGGATGTTTTGCAGGCGACGGGAAGACTTTCTCCGGGAGGTCTGATTTTCGGTTCCCTGCCTTCCGATCTGCTTCCGATTGCCGAGCAGCTTCCTTTCCCTGTGATCGTTACTGACAGTATCGGCGCCGGCCGTATCTCTGACCCGATCTACGACATTCTGGGCGAGAATATCATAAAATGCGCATATTTATACTGTGCTCCCGCGAGGGGGAATCTCCCGGGAGTTGCTGAGATCATTATTCCGCAGGAGGAATATTCGACGGAAAAAACAAGCCTGCTTTCCGAGATCTCGATCGGGAACCGGGTACGTATTCTGGATGGTTTCTACGCGGGCGAGATCGGTTTTGTCGTTGAACTGCTGCCGCAGGAAATGGATGAGGATGCTGATACCGAACCGATCGGAGACCGGGTACGGGTATGTATTGACGCGGATACGGATGTGACACTTCCGGTGACCAATATCGAATTGCTGCAGGATGATAAACCAAAACGGTAGGATAAGCCTGCAGGATCCGAATAAAGTCAACCGGAAGGTTTGATCAGACAGAGGAGATCACAAGTAATTTTTACTGTTGTTTTTCATACACCTTGCGGAGCATAACATGCAGCTTGCAGGATCAAATTATGGAACGGATCCTTATTAGAGAGAGCAGAGGGAAATATGGCTGATAAAAATCAAAAATCTACATCGGACAATTTTGATAAAGAGTTCAGTTTAAATCAGAAGTCTAAAAACACGCCCCGCGGAAAACTTCCGTCATGGATCATGATCCTCGCAGGCGCCGCTATGATAACAGGAGTTGTGCTCGCGAAACCTCCTGCTAACCATCCTGCGGAAAACGGTACGAAGACTTCTGTCACCATTCAGACGGAACCGACAGTGGTTGACGAAACAGTCAGTTTCGGCGAGGTCAATGATCAGAAAGCGGACCCGTCTGAGGTGGAGGCCTTCTTCGGCGGACAAAGCGAACACCCGGCATCCATTGTTTATGCCGCAAATAACCAGGCATATAACATGAACCTTGAGCCGCTGCGTGTAGACAGCAACGGTTATATCATTCCCTCCGATAATGAAATGTCTGACGCGGCTGTATATTGGATCGATAAGATTCCTTACGCGGTCAGGCTGGCTCCCTCCGGATCCGTTGATATGGGCAATTTGAGCGTTGAAGGGGAATCGGTATACAGCCTCGGTGAACAGGATTACAGCGTCCGCCTGACACCTTTAAGCGAAGATGAAGCCAAAACCCTTTCACAGAATGAAAATTCCGGCGTCATCCGTTTGGGGGAGCAGGCTTATCAGCTGATCATGGAACCCAAGGGTCCCGGAGCGCAGGCTGTCACTGATGCTGTTCCCGGAGAACCTGCAGAACAGAAGACTGTGAACGCTGAGGACAACCGGGATGAAACTGCAGCTAATGCAAATACAGGTACTTCTGAAAACGGCAGTACCGAAGATGTGAAGCCTGCTGTAGCCTGGCTCAATGACAAACCTTATTCAGTTACTGTCAGCCCGTGGCAGGGATCTGCTGATAACACGGGCAGTGGGAATACACCGGGCGCAGCACAGCCGGGCGGCTATTCTTCCGATTCTTCCGTACCGGTACTGTCAGTAACTGTTCTGGATGAGGAAAAACCTTCTGCCGAACAGCCTAAAACAGTTGTTTTTGATGTTGAAGGGACGAAATATGAGGCTGTTATCACGAAATTGAACGACCCGGACCTTGCCCGTGAGCAGACTGCCGATCCCATTGTCTGGATCGATACGACCCCGCTTGAGATCTCCCTGGATCCTGTAAACAAAGAGACTCAGGATGAAGATTCATTTGATGTTATTCTGAATTCTGTATCTGATGAAAAACTGCCGAAATTGCTGGAAGAACGGTACGGTGATAATGCTGCTGAATATCTGCCCAAAGTCGAAGATACTCCGGAGACGATTGTTTCACCTGAGCCGGAACAGGAGACACCTCAGGAAGAAACGCAGCCAGATGAAAATTGGTTTGTGGGTATGTTCCACAATATCTTCGGCAGCAATCCTACCGAAACACCTGTCCCGCAGGTCACTGTCGTAGCGGTAACGCCAACGGCAGTTCCGGTCCGCCCGACGCAAACGCCGATCGTTGTGCGTGTTGAACCCACTGAGATCGTACAGGAACCGGTCCGCCTGGACGCGGTTTCACCGGAAACTGGTATTGACACCGGGAAGAGCCTTGAAGATGATCTGAATGATCCTGCCCTGTGGGACGATGGAGAGATGGATGCATCACCGACACCTGCGTCAGAGACAGCTGCGCAGCCTGCTGAAACCGCTCCGGAAGGATCAGATGATCAGCAGATCTCAACAGGAAATGATCCTGCTGAAGCAACAGCCGTCCCGACCGCGGTCCGGCTTGTTGCGACGGTCGTAACGGAAAATGAAGAACTTCCTCATACCGGTATGGCGGAAAGCTGGAATATTCCTTCCATGCTGGCCTTGCTTGCCGGTCTCCTGCTGCTGATCATCGGCATCCGCAGACTGCGGAGCAGGGAATGATCGGCTGAATTCCGAAATTTTATACAGCAGCCTGCGAAAAATGCTTCGCAGGCTGTTTTATTTCTTCCCGGGGCATGGACGGAAACGGATCAGGTCCCGCATTTTGTGAAGCATGCTAACTTGCATGCGGAGGGAATAAAATGAGCTTTTCCAGCAGGACCTGTACTATCCCCTTTTCTCAGGTTCCGGTAAAATTCATAAATTTCTGAAAGTGCGCTGTCAGGGCTTTTAAAGTGTTATATAATTAATGCAGTAATTACACGGGGATGCTCCCCGATGGAACAATAAGGAGAAACAATTATGCGTAAACCCATGGTCGCCGGCAACTGGAAAATGAATAAAACTGTTGCTGAAGGTGTGAAATTAGTCGAAGAACTCGCTCCGATGATCAAAGATATCACCGCTGTCGATCGCGTTGTCTGCCCGCCTTTCACAGCTCTGTACTGTGTTTCCGAAGTCCTGAAAGGGACCGGGATCGGCTGCGGTGCCCAGGATCTTTTCTGGGAAGAAAAAGGTGCTTATACCGGTGAAGTTGCCCCGAACATGGTTTCCGAACTGGGCGAATATGTCATTATCGGTCACAGCGAACGCCGCACATACTTCGGCGAGACCAATGAATCCGTCAACAAGAAGACACTTGCCGCGCTGAAGATCGGCCTTACCCCCATCGTCTGCGTCGGTGAAACACTTGAAGAAAACCAGGGCGGCAGGACTGAAGAAGTTGTCTCCGGACAGATCCTGGAAGGCCTGAAGGGCATGTCCGCGGAAGACGCCGCGAAGATCATCGTCGCTTATGAACCCGTTTGGGCGATCGGTACAGGCCTGGCTGCCACCGGCCCGGATGCCAACAAGGTCATCGCTGACTATATCCGCAAACCCTACGCGTCCATGTACGGTGAAGAAGCCGCGCAGGCGATCCGTGTCCTTTACGGCGGTTCCGTGAAGGGTTCCAATGCTGCCGAATTCTTCGGTCAGCCGGATATCGACGGCGCCCTCGTCGGCGGTGCCTCCCTGAAGGCTCCCGATTTCACTGATATCGTCAAAGCCGCAGCCGCCTAAAAACGAAATAACAGAATTATTTATTCAGCCGCACACATATGGTGCGGCTGAATTGTTTTAACAGTACTGACTGCCTTTTTACTTCATTTATTCGCACCGCATCCTGATCTGGCGGCATATCGCGTAAATCGGCCTCACTGCCCGCCGGCTGCGTTTGCCGGCAAACCGCCCTGTCCCCTGCTTAAACCGACACACCGGAAGATCAGTCTTCCGGTGTGTACAGAGGAGTCAATATGAAACGATTATTTTGATCCTGACACCGAACGGATTTCGCCTTGTGCATTTGCTTTTACCCGCAGCGACATAGGGAGAGAGAGACCGTCTGATGTCTGTTCTTCTTTTTCATATATTAACAGCAGATCGCCCTTCGCGTTTTCTTTGACCTTGGGATCTACGCCTTTATAAAAAGGATAATCCTTATATACGGTCTGATTGATTTCTCCGACGATGCTGTTGTTCATTTTTGCTTTCCTGTATCAGAGGCGGCGGCGGAGGAAGGTCGGTCTGTCATAATCGACCGTATCCATGCCTGAATTCTTACTGTTGACTTTGCGTGAAGTAGATTCAATACCGCTCAGGCCGAGGGGCTGCATGATCGTATCAAAGGCCGCATTGGCTGCTTCTGAAGGTGTATAACTCTGGATATCAGCCGGTTCTGTCGGGATAATACGATCAACAGTCGTGCGCGCCGCTGTGGTTTCTGCCATGGCATAAGCCATTTCCGGTTCGTGCACAGGTTCTGTTTCTTCCGCTGCATATTGTACGGGTTCCCGGTACACTTTCGCGGCGGTTGATTCAGCAGGGATGTTGCTGATTTTTTGCGCAGGTGTTTCCGCCTTCAGCGGTGTGGAAGCGATCCCGGTGATGATCAGGATGATCTGGACTTCGTCTTTCATGTTCGGATCAACGATCTGTCCGGGGATGATCTCGGCGCTGTTGCCGGAGAATTGCTGCAAATGAGAAAGCCCTTCCATCACTTCGCCGAAGGAGAGGTCTTCACCGCCGGTGAAGTTGGCAATGATGCCTGTCGCGTTTTCAATGGGCAGGTGCTCAAGAAGCGGATGATTCAGTGCCTGATAAAGGGCGGTGGATACTTTGTCTTCGCCCTTTCCGTAACCGATGGAAAGGAGTGAACCGCCGCCGTTTGCCATCATATGGCGGATGTGTGAAAAGTCTACGTTGATGTCGCCTGTCCCGGTCAGCAGCTGGGTGATGCCCATGATACCCTGGCGGAGAACATCATCCGCATACGCGAACGCTTCCCGAAGGGTGATATTCGAGGGTGTCACTTTCAAAAGCTGGTCATTCGGGATCGTGATCAGTGTGTCACAATTCTGGGCAAGTTTGGAAAGGCGGGCGCGGGCGTTTGTGATGCGGCGTCCCGCTTCAAAAGAAAACGGAGTGCTTACAACAGCGATGGTAATGGCACCTAATTCACGGGCGATCTCGGCTGCTACGCTGATGGAGCCGGAACCGGTCCCGCCGCCCATGCCGGCAGTCAGGAAAACGATATCCGCGCCGCTTAATGCTTTGCGAAGGATGTCTTCCGATTCCATTGCGGCTTTTTCACCGACTTCGGGCTTGCCTCCGGAACCCAGACCGTTGGTCAGCTGGGGTCCCATCAGGATCTTGGTATTGGCATTGCAGCGCTGCAATGCCTGCAGATCCGTATTGGCGGCGATGAATTCCACATCATCCGTACCATATCCCATCGACAGCATGCGGTCGATCGCATTGCATCCGCCGCCGCCCAAACCAATCACTTTCATTACCGGTTTGTTGTAAACAATATCCTGTTGTTCAAAATTTGTGTATTCCATAGGGTCCTCTCTCATAATCCCTGATTTTGCAGTGAAACTGTGTGAACGGCACAGCCCCGATCCTGCAGCTGACGAAGCATATAAGCCGGGTAAAGAGCCTGATCGTCAAGCATGATCACATTTTTTGACGCTAACGCTTCGTTCAGATCACTTCCGGAAGCACAACTGTGTATTTTTATGTACTGCCGGATAATATTTAATTGTTCCTCCGTGAACAGGCTGCTCACTTCGGGCAGAAGGAAATACTCTTTAAGGCTCTCCCCTTGAAAAATAATCCTTCTTATACGATTAAACATAAGTGCAATTTTCGTGCCAATGTTTTTAATTTCAGTGTTCAGATTAAAATTCTTTAATGATATGAATAATTCTTTGATTTTTTCACCAAAGGAACTGTTCTCCATTGCCGGGTTTTTTGCTTCCGGACCGAACAGATCCCCGGGAATGTTGTATTCCGCGGGAATTGCCGCACTCAGGGATTCTGCTGACGGCAGTTTATAGACACAGCAGGAAAGAACATAGGACGGGATCCGTCCCTCACCCTTCAGTGTGACTTCCTGGAGCATATTGAGGATATTCAGATACTGCTGCCGGGATTCTTTGGTAACGACGTCAAATATCCCCGAGGAAGGATCCCACATGCCGGCATTCATCAGCAGAATGGGTACATTTTTACCGATTTCTTTTCTTAAGATTTCTTCATACCAGGTATAAAGGTAGAATCCTCTGTGATCCACTTTCCCTTCCGCGTAAGGCGCTGCCGGAGGATATGCGGAAGGTCCGCCCTGGTTCCATGTCAGCGGATGGCGGTCAAGGGCAGCGGAACCGGTAAAGACCAGGTTGGAAAGAAGGCTTTCGCTGTATTCCTTTTTCAGTACCTTTATGCCGCTGCGGAGAAATGACAGATCCCAGTAATCGCCGCCCGGTTCCAGGAGAGGAAACAGCGGGATCACTTTTTCACGCACACAGACAACGGCATAGTCAGCGAATTTCCGGATGAAACGGGTTATCAATCCGGGTTTGATCCATTCTTCCGCGTTCCAGGAGTTTCTCATGTTGGGACGGTTAAAGAACTGGACCATATGGATCCCGATACTGTGAAAATATGCCATTCTCTGCTGGAATATCTGCATGGAAGGCGGATTGGAGATTGCGTAATTCAGTACGACGATCGGCTCGATCCGGGCGGCCCGAAGCCGCTGGATAAAGTTTTCCGGGATCTCACTGTTTTCCGGCACGTAAACGACAAGCCAGCTGGCGCCGGCTGCCTGCAGTTTGGGCAGCCAGTAATCAAGACTCGGATCATCAAAATGACCGGCATCTTTATAATAGTGGAATCCTAATTTTTTAGATCTTCTGTTGGCTGAAAAACCGTATGCTTCCATTTTTCCGTCTCTCTCCATTTTTAAAAAGTGCAATAACCATGCCAATAAGGTTCCTTTTGTTAAATTTTGTTAAGATTATTTTCTGCGGGCTTTTCATATTCCCATGCCGGTCACAGCTGAATAAAAGCCCCAGCCTGTCAAAACTCCTGTTCCGTATAAATCCCGGCAGTTCCCGAAACCCAGCTGTCATACCCCCGGTAAACAGCTCGCTGTTCTCTGAACGATCCGGAAATACTTCCTCCCGGTCTACCCTAGTATACAACATTTTATTAAACTACAATTAATATCAATACTGTGTTATACTT